>CAISOH010000243.1 GCA_903887005.1 uncultured Bacteroidota bacterium
ACCTTTGGTCTTGACTAAGATGAATAAATTTTGGAGTCATAAGCAGCACGAAGTTTAGGATTCTTAGTCAATTTACGTCCGGGGGTACCCCCGGACGTAAATTGACTAAGCGTGTTGCATTTGGTACTTGAACTTAGGAACAGACCTTTCTGTTATTATAGATGAAGTGAAAAAAGACTTCGAGGAAGTATTACTGGAAAAAAAAGCGACAATTGAGGCTGCTCATCTTTGCAAAACTAACATCATACGGTTTCAATTTCGACAGCTCTTTCAGAATCTTGTAAGCAATTCACTTAAATTTTCAAAACCAGGAACAGCTCCATATATTACAATAAAGAGTGGAATTGTAAAGGGAAATGAATTGAATAATGAAAACCTGTCACCGGGAACTGACTACTGTCACATAATCTATACCGATAATGGCATCGGCTTCGAACCCCAGTATAAAGACCGTATTTTTGAAGTATTCCAGCGCCTCTACAGCAAAGAAGAATATCCGGGTTCAGGCATCGGGCTTGCCATCTGCAAACGAATTGTTGAAAACCACAATGGCATCATTACCGCCTTTGGCGAACTGAACAATGGAGCGCAGTTTGATATTTTTATTCCGGTGACACAATTTTGAAATTACGTTCCCTGCAGGTGGCTTTCCAATAATTTCCCGTCCACATCCATTATGAAGTTACGAATAAAACCAAGCCATAACAGATAGTCCCCCGGAACAAGGTCCCGCTTTTTAGCGAGAGGGGTCAGCGTGGAGTTATACTCCTCGCCTGGTAAAATTGTGCAACATAATCATCTTATAAATAATGTAGAATGCCCGATAGCATTAAGGAGAATGCCCGAAAGGGCATTTATATGAATAGCCACCGGTGAAACCGGTGGGAATATAATCGGCATTTCAACCCCGATGGGCAATGTCATTAACTTAAGCCCTGAAAAGGCAAAATATGAATAGCGATGGGCAACGCCCATCGGTTAAATGAAAGAACACCGTTAAGCCCTGAAAGGGCGAAATATGTTAGCGATGGGCAACGCCCATCGGTTAAATGAAAGAACACCGTTAAGCTGAAAGGGCGAAATATGTTAGCGATGGGCTACGCCCATCGGAACTTCATTCATTAAGTCAATGACATTGCCCTATGGACCCCGATGGGGTTGAACTTAAATGCAAAATAGCTCCGGGCTGCACCCGGTTTCAGGCTTATATTCAATGCACATTTTTATACGACGTATAATATAGTTTTCTATACTTCAACCATACGCCACCAAACTGTTTAATGCTTTCATCAAATCATAACAACACTACAGGTAATGGTTTCAATAGATTTGTTGTGGGTTGCGTATTGTAATGATTCTACATTGCATATATGACAGAACCTTAAAAAGTGTGAATTGTGTAACAAGTTCCTATAATTCTGTAACATCTGTTTACTTTAATTTGAGCAATTTTACGTGAATCTATTTAAAAACCCATAAGGTAAGAAAGTTGTATTTATTGAAAACAAAAAAGACCATTGCTGAATTGGCTAAACCCACTTAGTAATAACACCAAACCACTTTTATGTTTTCCATTCCATTGTAATCAATTTTTCAAAGTTCTTTAGCTATTTTATGAGCGTTAATAAAAATGTCCCCCTTAGAATTCTCCTGGCAGATGACGATATAGACGACTGTTTATTTTTTGATAAAGCGCTAAAGGGAATACCTATTGCAACTCACCTTACAACTGTTCGTGATGGAGATGAGTTAATGAATTATCTTTTTGAGAATTCCGAAAACCTTCCCACTATCCTTTTTCTCGATCTAAGTATGCCGCGAAAAACCGGATTCGAATGTTTAAGTGAAATAAAAGAAAGCGAAAAGTTGAAAAATCTGCCAGTAATCATATTTACAACATCTTCAGGGCCGAACTTTCATTACGAGAACCATTTGATCAACATCCTTTCAAGGGTTGGATCGGGAGATTATGTACGAAAACCCACTGATATTTCACAACTCCAACAGATTATTCATCAGGCTCTTACCGTGGAGATAGAAAAAGGTTCCGAAAAGCGCGTAGTAGCGAATTTGTGATTAATTCGTATCAATGCAGAAAGAATAAAAATATAAAATACACTATATGAATTTAAAGAAACTGAATATTCTTCTTGCAGATGATGATACTGACGATTGTATTTTTTTTAAAAAAGCTTTGTCAGAATTGGTAATACCCATATCCCTGATAGCAGTGCATGATGGAGAACAATTGATGCATTTACTTATAAACGAAACACCGGAGCTTCCTCATATCCTTTTCCTTGATCTCAACATGCCCCGCAAAAATGGCTTCGAATGCCTGACAGAAATAAAACTTAACAACAAACTGAAACAGCTTCCGGTAATTGTATTCTCCACCTCCTTTGAACAAGAGATGGTGAACTTGCTTTATAAAAATGGCGCGCAATATTTCATCCGGAAGCCTTCGGAATTTTTACAATTCAAACAAATTATTCTACAGGCTCTTACCCTTATAGTACAAGGAGATATTACACAACCGGATAGAGAAAATTTTGTGCTTACAGTGGAAAATCATTTTAAAAATGAATTACGCTGAAGATATATTCGCGACTCATTAAAAACATATTTATACTTTATTTTTAGTACAGAACAACTTAATCGAAACAGAATATGATTAAAACAAAAAATAATGATGAGTTGATCATTGCTCATAAAGGACTTGCTTTTCAAAAAGCACAGATAGAAAAACTGATTGAAGAGTTAGACATTGCCAACAAAGAACTTGCCTTTCAAAACACGGAGAAGGCAAAACGGGCAGCAGAGCTGGGCATTGCTAAAATAGAACTTGCATTCCAGGACGATGAAAAAGGCAAACGCGCGGCAGAGTTAGGGATTGCCAATACAGAGAAAGGAAAGCGTGCAGCCGAATTAGGCATTGCTAATAAAGAGAAAGGAAAACGTGCGGCAGAATTAGGCATTGCTAATAAGGAGAAAGGAAAACGTGCAGCCGAGTTAGGCATTGCCAACACCGAACTTGCATTTCAGGACGAAGAGAAAGAAAAACGGGCAGCGGAGTTAAGCATTGCCAACAAGGAGCTTATCTTTCAAAACGAAGAGAAAGAAAAACTGGCAGCCGAATTAGGCATTGCCAACAAGGAACTTATCTTTCAAAACGAATTGAAAGAAAAAAGGTCAGAAGAGAGAGAGAAACGTGCAGCGGAACTAATAATTGCCAACAAGGAACTTGCCTTTCAAAACGATGAGAAAGAAAAACGGGCAGCCGAGTTAGGAATTGCAAACAAAGAACTTGCCTTTCAAAACGATGAGAAAGAAAAACGGGCAGCCGAGTTAGGAATCGCCAATAAGGAACTTGCCTTTCAAAACGATGAGAAAGAAAAACGGGCCGCTGAGTTAGGAATTGCCAATAAAGAACTTGCCTTTCAAAACGATGAGAAAGAAAAACGGGCAGCTGAGTTAGGAATTGCCAACAAAGAACTCGCCTTTCAAAACGAAGAGAAAGAAAAACGGGCAGCCGAATTAGGCATTGCCAATAAGGAACTTGCCTTTCAAAACGATGAGAAAGAAAAACGTGCGGCGGAGTTAGGAATTGCCAATAAAGAACTGGCCTTTCAAAACGATGAGAAGGAAAAACGTGCAGCCGAATTAGGCATTGCCAACAAGGAACTCGCCTTTCAAAACGAAGAGAAAGAAAAACGGGCGGCCGAGTTAGGCATTGCCAACAAAGAACTCGCCTTTCAAAATGAAGAGAAAGAAAAACGCGCAGAAGAGTTGATCATAGCAAACAAAGAGCTATTGGCATTCACTTATATATCAAGTCACGATTTGCAGGAGCCGCTGCGCAAAATCCAGACTTTCGTCACGATCATACTCGAAAAGGAAAATGAAAATCTATCTGAAGACGGCAAATATAATTTCCACAGAATGCAATTGGCCGCAGGAAGAATGCAGCAACTCATTGACGATTTACTTGCCTTCTCCCGCATCAGCACCACAGAACTAAAATTTGAAAAAATCGAACTTACTAATATTATTGAAGAAGTAAAGACCGAGCTCAAAGATACCATTCAGGAAAAACACGCTACTATTGAAACTACCGAATTGTGCGCTGCTAACATAATTGCTTTTCAGTTTCGCCAGCTTATGTATAACCTTATAAGCAATGCACTCAAATTTTCAAAACCCGACATAAAATCACATATAATAATAAAGAGCGAAATTGTAAAAGGCAGCCAGTTAAATAATGAAAAACTTTCGTCCGAAAAGCATTATTGCCATATCACTGTCAAAGACAATGGTATTGGCTTTGAACCTCGTTTTAATGAACGTATTTTCGAAGTGTTCCAAAAACTTCATGGAAAAGAAGTTTATGGAGGCACTGGCATCGGACTGGCAATCGTAAAAAAAATAGTAGAGAATCATAATGGTATTATCATTGCAACAAGCGAACTAAATAAGGGGGCGCAATTTGATATATACATTCCGGCAACACAACTTTGAGAATACGAATTCCCTGTAAGCTAAACATGGGATCAGTCCATTGTCATATAATAATCCACACTGACATTAATGACTTTTGCATCTCATTTCTGCTAATTGATTAATATCATAGTAATTATTGACGGCAAGCATAGGATAGATACTAGCATTCAGGACTTTTGCATTATGAGTGTGTATAAGGTGCTGTTTGATAATAATGCTGCCACATCAGCAAAACTTACAGATGAAGATTTGAAACATGGTGACATTGGATTAAAAGCAGATAAAGAAACTGTTCAATGGCTTGCTTTAGAATGTCAGGATACAAAAACAGCTATTGAAATTGCAGACTTGGTAGTAAAAAAGATATGGAGAATGGACGCTAATTAAGCCTGATGTTGACCTGGAGTAAACAGGAAGCCTTTATATGGGCAACTACGTCTAATCTTTACGAATCTATGTTTAACATTCTGTATATAGCATATTCATCCATTTAATTGCCTGCTCAGACAGGATAAATTCTATACCTGACAAATTACATGTACCCAACAAAAAGTATCTCCATGCGAAAAAAGGCGAAGCGCAGAGTATGTATCACCCTGCACCCGGAGTAATTATTACCCAAATAATTTTGCCACAAAAAAACAGGCTGAAATATAAGGTGGTATTGGTTTCAGCGAAAACAATAGTTAACATGTCAGTGCATTTCGCTATAACTGCATAATATCAGCACCCTGAATAAATTCGTCAATGATCTTAGGTTGAACGATACAGAATAACATGAAGGGGAGTGCGCGACTAGCACACTCCCCTTATAAATTTACTATGACTACCTCTTTGTAGTATCCGTACTAATAGCATTAGTGGCACTATCGGTTTTGTCCTGCTTTATTACCATCGTATCAGCACTGTGTGTTGTGTTGTCTTTCTGAGTTGTTTCCCCACAGGAGCTGAAACCTATAAGACCCAAAATCGCGAAAGCTATAATTATTTTTTTCATGAGTTCTGCTTTTTCAAAAGGTTAGAAAATGATTAGCGATGAAATGCTTCTACATTATTAGCACGCCAGTCGTTTTCTAAGTAGTCAGCATCTTCAACATTTTTTGCGTTTACGCCTATTACAATATTGCCTTCTTTCACACCTTTTTCATATAGCGTGGCGCGCGCCTCAGGAATGCCTGAACCAATCAAAGCCCCGACAATCCCACCGGTAACTCCTCCGGCTCCGGCCCCGGCTATGGCAGCGGCCAATGGGCCAGCTACTACAATTCCCAGACCGGGAATGAGCAATGTGGTACCTATAGCAGCTACGGCTCCAGCAATAGCCCCCAGAGTTCCTCCTATTGCCGATCCTGTTCCAGCACCTTCCATTGCTTTTGTCCCAATCTCCGTTTTCTTTACTTCGCTTGCAAAATGTTTTTTGCGGGTATCATCGGACATGATCAAGTGAATATCATTATTGGTATAGCCACGGGCCTGGAGTGAACTATACGCTCTGTCTGCATTGTCTCTGTCTCTGAACATTCCAGTTACCAGAACATGGTTCTGTTTTGTAGTTTCCATTTCGTTATTCAATTTTGATTTGATTGTTAAATAATATTTAGATAATACCAGTTAAATATCATGCCATAATTAGAATGTCAGTAACTATATTTTCTCGTAACTTATCGTATGAAATGTTTTCACCCGGAGAAAGCCAAAATGACAAATTCTCTCCAGAGGTAATATTATCTTATACTTTAAGCGGGATAAATAAGTGCATTAATAAAATGGCTGCTTTGCGTCCTCATTTAATATAGTTTGCTCACTTTCAAGTAATTACCTTTGCGAACTTTGCGTGAAACCTTTTGCACTGTTTTATCCCGATGCCAGTATAACTTGTGTTGCCACAGTTCTTATCAATACTCAAAGTAAAGGGTATCCGAAATTCATTCCACTAACGGATTTTCAATAAAATTGTATTTAATAAGACAATAAATCAGTTGACTCCGGAATAACTTGATTAACCGAATTTAAATTATTATCTACCAATTTACTCTGATGGCACATGTTTTACACTGATTAATAAAAATTAAAAAAAATGAGATCACTCTTGTATATTATAGAAGTTATCCTGATTATAGGTTGGATATTAGGTGCATTTGTTTACAGCGCAGGTTCAATAATACATATATTGTTAGTGTTGGCTATTATATCGCTTTTATTTGGCTTTATTAGAAGAGGCACTGTAAATTAAGAGACCGGATCATTCTTAACCATATGGAAGTAATTCTTTATAAAATGTTCTCTTTTGATGGAACCTAAGTTCAAGTACCAAATGCAACACGCTTAGTCAATTTACGTCCGGGGGTACCCCCGGAC
>CAISOH010000244.1 GCA_903887005.1 uncultured Bacteroidota bacterium
CCTCTCTCAACTAAAGGACAACAAAACAAACAATATGAGCAATACAATTTTTACAAAAACACTTCCATTTCCTTCTGATACTTTCTCGCCTCTTCATAGGCTCGTTCCGCAAATGAGACAGAACTATCAGCGAAGATGATACCACGCGACACATTGATAAGCACACCGGCATCCTTATTAAAAGCATTGCGGCATACGGTATCCACGTCCCCACCCTGAGCACCTACACCCGGCACAAGAAAAAAATGTTCGGGTAATAATGTACGAACTTCCTGCAACTGCTCCTTGCGTGTAGCGCCTATTACAAACATAATATTCTCCGGTGTACCCCATGAGGCTACGGTCTTTAATACCTTTTGGTAAAGCAATTCATCACCACATTGCTGTAACTGAAAATCTGCGCTTCCTGCATTAGAGGTTAGCCCCAGCACTATAGACCACTTGCCTTCAAACTGCAAAAATGGCTTTACACTGTCTGCTCCCATGTAGGGGGCTACTGTAACACTATCAAACGGATAAGTATGAAAAAAGGTACGGGCGTATTGTTCAGATGTATTACCAATGTCGCCGCGCTTGGCGTCTGCAATGGTAAAAATATCCCTGGGTATGTATTGAAGTGTTTTCTCCATACTCTCCCACCCTTTTATTCCCTGCGCCTCATAAAAAGCGGTATTTATTTTATAAGCAACAGCAGCATCTTTGGTAGCGTCTATTATTGCTTTATTAAAAGCAAAAACCGGATCTTCATCTGTTAAAAGGTGTTTCGGGATTTTAGCCATATCCGTATCCAGCCCCACGCACAGCACTGATTTTTTCTTAAATATTATATCTATTAATTGCGAACGGTTCATGGATTAAAGGTAAGGTGAATAGTTGAAATAGTAATATAGCCTGAAAATGAAGTACAATAGAACAAGTCTTTTTACAGGGTGGAATTATTGGTTCAGATTTTTATCGGTAAATCCACGCGATATTGTCAGCAAAGTTACCTTCCGTAATTTCCCCTTCAAAAATTTTTACCAAGCTAACATTATTGTAGTGATGATAACAGGAGTTTATATTATATTTGCAACTTGATGAGAATATTATTTTTCATATTGAATTACCTACTAATAATGATCTTTTCGTTCATTATTGGAAGTTATTCCTATGCAGAAACAACACATGCCAAATATTTTATCCCTAAATTCCCGACCTGTAGTGTTAATAAACCTTTTATTCATACAATAAACCCATCTCATAATGCTACTTTTTCTATTAAAATCAATGTAAAAAATAAAGTTAAAGTCAGATACCGTGAAAGGCAAATCGATTTCAGTTTGCATATTAATACTTTTGCCTGTTGCCGTTTTTTTTCTATTAGCATTTTAAGAAATGATATTCCTGATTTTTTTCTTCAAAATCAGATTTCCTTCCATAATAAATTAAGGGGCCCACCTTCAGTTTTTGCTTAATCCGATACTATCAATTTTATTTGAAGCTTATTAATTGCTGTTAACAAGAACCAGCAAATGCTTCTTTATAAATCTAATTAAATCAGACTGATTTTCAGATAACCGTTGATAAATTTTTCACGGCTTACACCGCAATATTGATGGTTATCTATATTACAATGGAATATTGTGCGAATAGATTGTATTTATTGAATATAATCATATTCTATGTAAATGAACAGCTACAATATAGCATATAGTATTAAAATAAGAGGTTTATATTATCATAATTGCATAAAAAATTTATTTATAAATATAGTATTATTACGTATGTTGGAATACAAAATTGTAGAAAGTAGTTTATCTGATTTGAAAAAGATTAGCTTATGTCATAAACAGGCATTCCCAAAATCTTTTTTTTCAGCTTTAGGCAATAAGTTTTTAATGAAAATGTTTGAATGGTATATCACTTCCGAATATAACATTTTAATTCACATAGAAGAAAATGGAACCTGCTTAGGTTATTGTGGTGGAATGATAAATGATGGGAATCTTAAAATGGGATCTGTAAGTGCAATTTTACAATATACATTTAAGGAAGCAATGGTTAGTATTATTTCAAAGCCCTGGTTGATTTTTCATCAGGTTTTAATAAATAGTTATCCAATAATTATTAAAAATGTAAAAATGAAGTTTGGATTCAATAAAAAGTCCTTAATTTCTTTTAAGGACAATACTACAGAATATCCCAAATTTGGTTTAATAGTAATTGGTGTTGATAATAAATATCAGGGAAAAGGGATAGGTACACAATTATTAAAAGAAATTGAAATAATTTCAAAAGTAAAAGGTCTTAAATCTATGTATTTAAGTGTATCTGACAATAACCATCAGGCTATACATACTTATGAAAAAAATGGTTGGGTAAAAATTGCCGGTGGGTCTAATTTGTTAATGGAGAAAAAACTAGCGCCATTAAATTTGGGCTTTACATCCTGATACCTAACCTGGATTATTTGAAGATAATGTCGTTTATTCTATTACCTTCTTATCCGTATCTCCACTCTACGGTTTGTTCTGCGACCTTCTTCGGTTTCGTTGGTGGCAATCATTTTGTCTTCGCCCCAGCCTTTTGCGAGAATGGCTGTTTCATCCAGGCCAGAGGATAATATTTCTTTTGATACAATGCCCGCGCGCATGGTGGACAATTCTTCATTCAGCATAGGGTTGCCGGAATTATCGGTATAGGCATTTACAATAACCATATAGCCTTTCTCCTGCAGCCAGGGAGCTATAGCATTACGGACAATGGCCTTGTCAGGGCCGGAGAGTTCTATTACGTTGGCTTCGAAATGGACGGTAGCTATCAGACTGTCATTGATAGAGCGTATTTCTTCATAGTCGGACGGGAGCATAGCAATATTGTGTATAAGCGGCTCTACTGTATATTGCTTATCAAATACAATGGTGTCGTCAACCGGCAGGTGCTCAAAGTGGCCGGTATGTATGGCATAGGTATTGTTCAATGGAAGTGTTATGAGGAAGGTAGCATCACCGCGGTTGCTTTTGAACTCATAAAGGGTATCGCCCTTTTTGGCATTACAGATATAAATGGAAGCAGAGGTGAGCCTGGACCTGGTAAGGCTGTCGTAAACATAGCCTGCAATGTAGCTTACCGGGTCGGGCTTCATATTCCAGGGCATGGATGCCTCGAAGATATCGTAGTTGCCGGCAGGGCCATTGCGGTCGGATGAGAAGAATATCTTTTTGCCATCGAGTGTTACACAAACACTTTTTTCATCATTGGCGGTATTGATCGGGTAGCCCATATTCTCCGCTTTTTCCCAGGTGCCATCTGCATGTCTGCGGCTCATGAAAAGGTCTGTTCCGCCAAGGCAGGGCCAGCCATCGCTTGTAAAAAAGAGTGTCTTATTATCGAGGTTGATATAAGGGGCTGTCTCGTTCCCAGCGGTATTGATGGATGGGCCTGCATTTACGGGAGGTTGCCAGAGGCCATCCTCGAAACGGGAAATGTAAATATCGTATCCACCAAAGCCGCCCTTACGGTCGCTTACAAAGTAAAGTTCCCGGGTGTCGGGAGATAGGGTCGGCTGGCCTTCGTAATCAGGTGTGTTGATGGTCTGGCCAAAAGGCGTAGGTACGCTCCATGGGCTGTCATTGGCTACCCGGTATGCCATGTACATATCGCATCCCCCTTCTGCCCAGCCGTCTTCGCTGCGGTTTTCA
The DNA here is from genome assembly GCA_903887005.1 of uncultured Bacteroidota bacterium. Classification (GTDB taxonomy): domain Bacteria; phylum Bacteroidota; class Bacteroidia; order Chitinophagales; family Chitinophagaceae; genus Nemorincola. The sequence goes on from CAISOH010000244.1 coordinate 3,681, forward strand.
CAACGTGTGATAAAGAGGTAGTGCCCGTCGGCAGAGATATGCATCGCTGATTCCTGGTCAGAGGTATTGAGCGGAGGCCCCATATTGAAGGCGTTGTACCATTCGCCACAGGTGTCTTTCAATGCGGAATAAAAATCATCGTCCTGGTTATTCACACGGCGGGTATAGTAGAGCGTTGAGGTGTCAACCGCCATAGATGGGAACAGCTCGGGATAAGGGCTGTTAATGCGCTGGTTCAGTGCTACCGGCATCGGGCAATTGGGCCTGCCGCTGATTTGCTTTACAAACAAGGCATGGCTACGCAGTCTGTTCCATTCGCTGCTGTCGTGAATAGTGGCATAGGTATTGATAATGGAAAGCGCCCTGTCAGCGGCACCGGAATAGATCAGGCTCCTTGCATAGGGTTGTGCAAACCTCATGCCACCATTCTGGCATTTGGAAGACGCCTTTCTGAATATCTCTGCAGCCTGTGCAAATTTATGCGCCTCGAAATACCACTGGCCAAGTTCACTATAAGCATCGGGAGACGCAGGGTCTTTTTCTATAGCCCGTTCCAGTTCCCTACAAGCCTTGTCTGATTTCTTAGCGACTTTATCGCGTATGGCGGCATTGTAATAACGACCCGCCTTTTTAGGCGACTGCGCTAATGCAATGACAGAAGGGCACAAACAACAAATAAATAAAAATATTTTCAGCCGCATCAGATTCGGAAAAGTACGTCAAAAATAATAATCATTGTTAATTGGTGTGAAGGATCAGTATTTTTTTGTGAAAAAAGGACGTGTAAACAGCGGGTTAATCCTTAAGCGCCTTATCTATCTTTTCAGATAATTTATTTAATTCTTCCTTTAGTAGTGGATTATTGAACGATTCAATTGAACTGTCAGCAGCAAAAGAAAGAAGGGTCATAGCCATAAAATCCTGGTCGTCTTTGCCGGCATAATGCGTTCTCATTTCATTTACTTTCTGGTCTGCAATCTTTACGGCATTGCGCACTACGGACTCTTCTTCGGGTTTAATACGAAGACGGTAACTGCGCCCGGACAGCCAAACTGTGATGGATATTGTTTCTTCTGCCACGATAGAAAAGTTAAAAGTTAATGGCTCAATTGCTTAATGGGTTTATTATCGAATTGCCACATTGGCCCGCAATTTACAAATTTTCAGGTTCAATTAACAGCATTGCTCAATATATCGGTAACTGCCAGATTTTTATGAATGAGCCTTTTTTGAAAAAAGATAAAAGTCAATACGCCAATGGATATTGCAGCATCTGCTATATTAAATACGGGCTCAAAGAAAATGAAATTACTGCCTCCGAAATAAGGCACCCATTTTGGCAGAGTCGTTTCAAGTATGGGGAAGTAAAGCATGTCCACAACTTTTCCCTGCAGGAACTTGCCATAGCCATGCCCGAATTTCGTGACGTGGGCTACCGCATTCTGATTGTGATTTTGCAACATATTGTGCAGGTTATCGTAGTTCCCGGAAAAACAGGAGTAAGGGCTGTCAGTAAATATCAAACCGTAAAAAAGGCTGTCCACCAGGTTTCCCATTGCCCCAGCCAGGATGAGTGAGCCGCAAATAATGGCGCCCTTGCCATAGCCTTTATTCACTGCCATTTTTAAGAGAAAAAAGCCAAAAATAACAGCAATCAAACGGAAGGAAGAAAGCACTAATTTACCAATTACTGATTCACTTAGTTTCAGCCCGTAAGCCATGCCTTCATTTTCAATAAAGTGCAGCCTGAACCAGTTGCCGCATATCCTTACGTCATCTCCGTTGCAGAAATGGGTCTTGATAAAAAATTTCATCGCCTGGTCAGCGAGGATGATTACAAAAACTATTAATAATGCGTTACGGTACTTCAATAGTAGTTAGAAATTAGAAGTTAGTAATTAGTCAAAAGTCAAAAGTCGTTTAGGCAAATATAGTGCAAAGTGCTGATTGGAAATTTACAAGTGAATTAACGAAATCCTAAATATTTGGTTGTGCGGTCTCATAGATGGTTTGCAACAGCGTTTGGCCAACTGCTTTCAGCGTGTTTTTGTCTATAATATCCATCACATCGGCATGTGTATGCCAATGCGGGGCAAACGGTTTTTGTGGATCTAAAGTAAGACTGATAATGTCAATAGTTTTTATGCCGGTTATTTTGTTTACAGGTACATGGTCATCCGTAATTTCCACACCGGCTACGTAAGGGAAGTAAGAGGAGTAGCCCGCACCGGCTGCGGCTTTCCATACTTTTTGCTGTATATCTCCTGCAAATTGAGTTGAATAGCCCTCCATAGGGAACAATGCCCCGTGAGCGCCCACCATATCAAGTAATATACCAAAATCGGCCTTGTAACCCACAACATGGGGATGGCGCGCCCAGTATTGGGTGCCGAGGCAGTAAGAATTCTCCCCCCATTCGCTTCTGCCATAATCTTCCACATCGGTAAAGAGTATGTCAACTCCCAATGATCCGGGTAATCCATTTGCTTTTAATTGTCGTGCCACTTCCAGCAATACGCCTACACCACTTCCGCCATCATCCGCCGCCAACACAGGTTTATCTTTATCTTTAGTATCCTGGTCAGCCCATGGGCGGCTGTCCCAATGCGTGAGAAAAAGGATTCGCTTTGAGGCTGAAGGATTGATGACGCCTATAAGGTTGATGCAGGGCAGGGATTTGCCATCGCCGCCGGTTACATGCACATCTTGTTTGTAAACAGTATCACAAACAGCTTTCAGTTTACCTTCCATCCATGCGGCGCATTGGGTTTGGGCGGTGGAACCAGGAGTGCGTGGCCCAAGGGCAACTTGTTTGCTTACATTTTGGTATGCGCTATCTGCGTCAAAAACAGGTGCGTTTACTGGTTTAGAGGGTGGAGCAGCATCCGTGGTTTCCGCTTTTTTTTGTTCCTCATGGTCTTTACAGCCTGTCCATACAATGGATAACAGTAAAGCGAAACTTATAAAAACTGCTGGTCTTAAATGTCTCATTAATTCTTTTTAAAAAAATGCCTTGTTTGTTACAACAAGGCAAAAGTAACTGTTTAAAAAATGCGTTTATGGCGTTAATTTTGTTTGTGCAGATTGCAGGATATGCAAATCAGTGCCGCTGGTACTGTTAATAAATGCTATAACCCTGCAATGAGCGGGTTTAATAGCGGGTATAGTTGTTTTGAGCTTATAATTAAAGGTGCGTTTTACTGCACGCCCTTTTGCTTTTACAGCAACAGTGTCTAATACAGGGTCTCCGAATGGCACTGCGGAAACAATACCCCGGCATACATTTGTGAATATATAATTAGGGTCAAAGCCGCCCGGGTAAGCGCCCGGAGGAAATTCCTGCAGGTCAACCATGCTGTCTTCTACAATAACAACAGTTAAGTTTTGCTTTGCTGACATGGGGTTTGTATAAGTAACTGTGGCAGATATTTTTGCCATCATAGTTGTAGCATTATAGCTGCTTTGCAGGGTGAGATTAACTGAGTCAGTTTTAGTTAGCTGGGTAGAGATATTATCTGCCCAGGTGGAACGGTCAGTAATTATTGCACCTGTTGATGTTTGCATTCTGTCAACACCCCCGCTCGGTAAAGCAGCTACACCGCCATATACTTTATTACCAATTTGCGTTGCATCAGAATCCCTTAAATCATAAGTATATCCTGCCGGTGGATTTGCCTGAGGGATACCAAAAAGGTACAAACCAATTATGTTTATGCGTCCTTTATTGGCTGCTGATATGCCTTCTAGTGTAGTATGTGCGGAAGGGCAGTTACTACATGTCTGACCTGTAAATTCCTCCACCAGTACATTATGGGCATCGGTGGTAAGGGAAGTAATCTGCGATGATGTCAGTGTATAAAAGGAATCAACATAGGCCGCAGGGGTTAAATTTATATTAGGGCCAATTTCCTTACAGCCATTGCATCCTGTAAATAATAACGAACTACTTAGAATAACGCCAAAGGAGATCGCAAATAATATTTTTTTCATAAAACCGTATAAAGCACGAATTTAGTACATAAAAATTAAATTCCGGTACTCTGATTCATTTTCTAAGTATAAGCATTTTAGTTGCCGGTTTATACATTTTAAGATTTTCATTGCTGATATTTTCATGGACAGATTTTTAAATCGTTTACCTTTATGCTATAAAATTACGAATATGGAAGAGAACAAAAGGCAAAAACAGGTAGGGAAACTGATAATGGAAGAGTTGAGCGACATCTTCCAACGCGAAGGAATGAACATTGTTGACGGCGGAATGGTGTCTATAACAAAAGTAATGATAACGCCCGACCTGCTTGATGCGCGTGTTTACCTTAGTTTCTACCAGGTAAAAGACGCTATGGCCCTGCTGCATAAAATAAAAGAACGCGGATGGGAATGGCGAAAATTATTGGGACAGAGGGTAAAGAACCAGCTTCGTCGTGTTCCGGAACTTAATTTCTTTTCTGATGACACGCTTGATCATATTTTTAAAATGGAAGAAATATTTAAAAAAATAAATGAAGAACGGAAAATTGATAAAGACTAATTGATTAAAAGGTTAATTGGGTAAAAACCTTCGCATGGACAGGAGTGGAACACATGGATTCAACAGTATTAAGGTCATAAAGAGTTAAAGGGTTTAAAAAGTTACTTTGTCAAAAGGGGAAATTCTTTAGTAAGGTTAGTCCTCGCATTTTCAGGAACAGAAGGCCTGTATTCAACAGAATCAGGGCCATTTTACTTATACAACGATAGGAAATTCCTGTGATTGGCACTTAGCTTTATTGACTTTTAGACCAATTAACCTTTTAACAAATCAACCAATTAACTTTTTAACCAATTAACTCCAAAATGGCACTGATCAGTCAACTTGCATTCAGGTATTTACGCGGAAAGCGTTCGGCTAATGCCGTGCCTATACTTTCACGGATAAGTATGGTGGCAATAGCGGTGAGCAGTGCGGCCATGGTCATTGTTTTTTCTGTTTTTAACGGTCTGGAATCACTGGTAAAGGATAATTATAACAGCTTTTATCCCGATTTGAAAATTTCGGCAGTAAGAGGGAAGTTTTTCAAGATGGATTCCGCTAAACTTATTGCTGTCAGGCGGATAAATGGCGTCAGTAGCATAAGCGCTGTAATAGAAGACAATGTAATTGCCGATAATCACGGGCAGCAGAAAGTGATCTTACTGAAAGGAATTGACAATAACTACTTTAATGTAAATGACATCAGGCAATTTATTGTGCAGGGTGACGATTCTGTATCTGAACAGGGATATACGGCGATTGCAGGACGGCATATTATAAACGAATTGGGCGCTGACGTAAATATTAAATTCAGCACTATCGAATTAAACTATCCAAATACTGCCGTCACAAACCCGGAGGCGGATCCCATGTCAGCATACCAGTCGCTGAAACTGCATCCTGCAGGAGCTTTTGTAATTCAGGATGATTTTGACAGCAGGTATGTTTTGGCCCCCTTGTCTCTTGTGCAGGAGCTTTTTCATGAAACCAGCCACTATTCATCTATAGAAATAAGCGCTGACCAAAGAGCCATAGAAAAAATTAAGGAGCAATTGCACCAATTGCTTGGCCCCGGCTGGAAAACCGAAACACGCTATGAGCAGAACAAAACCATGTATATGGTAATGGGGGCTGAGAAATGGGCAATTCATGCCATTTTAGTGCTGGTATTGCTTATCGCATCTTTCAATATGGTTGGGGCGCTATCTATGCTGGTAATGGAAAAGCAGAAAGATATTGCTATACTGAGGGCGATGGGCGCGCAGGTGGAAACAATAAGAAAAATATTCCTGCTTGAAGGGGTGTTGTGGTCGCTCGTTGGAGGGTTGACAGGAATACTACTCGGTTGTTCCATATGTTTTGCTCAACAAAAGTTTGGGCTGATAAAATTGGGCGGCGGATTTTTTGTGGATGCGTGGCCAGTAAAAATACAACTTGCAGATTTGGGCCTGATTATTGTTACTATACTTACTGTTGGATTATTAGCTTCCTGGTATCCGGCTATCCGCGCAACAAAAACCATTGACCCGACATTGAAGAGCGCGTAGCTGATTTAATGATTGGGTCCAGGTCAAGACAATATTATCAAAACTACGATATGAAAGGTAAGAATAAATCCGGGATTTCGTTGTTGAATAGCTCCTTGTCTTGCCATTATTAAGTTCAAGGATATAGACATAAAACCACATGATGGCTAAAATAATGAACTTAAGCCAAATAAAAAAGCGGACTTCGTTCGCCGAAACCCGCCAAGTTCAATCGAGTAGGAATAAATGTAGCTGTGCTTCTGCTTTACTTTGATAAATGTTGTAAAATCCTTTGTAGTCTCGTTTGGTGAAGATTTTGTTGTTAAGCGTTGTCTGTAATATTGGGCTATGGGCAATCCTGCAGTAATCTTTACTGCTGTTGCCCCATTCGTATGCTTTCTGTTTGGATGCCCCTAATTTCAACAGTTTCCGTACTCTTGTTGCTGACTTCTTCCATACCTTCCATTGGCATATCCTTAACCTGACCCGTACCAGCCGATCTAAGTCCTGCATCACTGTTTTAGCTCTGGCAATGATGAAGTAATTCACCCATCCATTGATAACGGATTGAAGTTCCCGTATCTTTTCGTGTTCGCTTGTCCCTTTACTTCTACCTGTAATGCCCTTCACTTTTTCAGTAATACGGCCTACCGATTTGTCCGCTATCAGTATCTCCCACCCCTCTTTTGTTTTGAAGAATGAAAAACCCAGGAGGGTGCTTTCGTTGCGACGACTTATTCTCGTATTCTCCCAGTTTACTTTTAGCAACAGCTTCCCCTCTCTATACTTTATTATACTTTCCGCCACTCGTTTGGCCGACTTTTCACTCCATACATATATGCTGCAATCGTCCGCATATCTCACATACGCATGTCCTCGCTTTTCAAGTTCCTTATCATACTCATCTAACACGATATTGGACAATAACGGGCTTAATAGACTGCCTTGTGGTGCGCCTTCTACTCGTTGGCTCACAATTCCCCCTTCCAATATTCCACTCGTCAGGTAACCCCTGATAAGTTTAAGG
>CAISOH010000245.1 GCA_903887005.1 uncultured Bacteroidota bacterium
AAATACACATATTATAAGTTAATAATAATTCATCGATAATTACGTCTTCTGAATAATATTGTTCAATATTCTTTCTAAATAAAAGAGTTCTTTCTTTAGATTCATCTGGAAATTTTATTGTTTCCAAAATACTATTTGCTAGAAATTCCGGCTTGGATGGCGGTATGATTTGCCCAAATGCCCCTTCCTTCAAAACTTCATTAATTTGTCCTACATTAGTAGCAATAACATGTAAACCTGCTAACCCATATTCCAATAAAGCCAAAGGCAATCCTTCGGAAATTGATGGAATAACTCCAATTTGCATGTACTTTAACCAAGGTGAAATGTCTTGCTGTACTCCCCAATAAAATATTTTATCACTATACTTATGTTCTTCTATTTTTTTTAGAATACTTTCTGAATAGGCATCTTTCGGGTTAAATCCAATAAGATGAAGGAGAACATTTTTATTTTCATCACAAACTTTTTCAAATGCAATCAGCAGATTAATATGATCCTTTTGCGGTCGTAGATTTGCTACACAAGCAATATTGGTATATTTTTCTATTTGTATTTTTTCTAATTCTGTAATATGTATATATTTATTACTTAAAATTGAGTAATTATTTAAAACTTTGATTTTACTCGGTTTTATATTCAATTTATCTATTGCCCAATCCATTAATTTAATGTTCACAGTTAAAACATATGACCATAATCCAGAGAATATTTTTCGTACTAAATAAGGTCTTTTATTTAGTTGCTCTGTATAACCGCAGTGATCATGCCAAATTATTCTTATTTTCCTATTAAATATTTTCAATAATGTTGCCCAGACAATGGAGGAGCCATGTGCATGCAGAATATTTATTTTATTTTTGTTTATTAATTTATTCGTTTTGATGAATGCAAAGATATCTAATACACTTTTTTTATCTAACGTGTATAAATATACTTTTTTATCAATCTTTGATTTAAGTAACCCACCGTTCCGAGTAACAAATAAATATGTTGCAATATTTCGCCGTGCTAAGCCATTGGTTAAATTGACTGCCATTTGTTCCATGCCACCAGGGTTCAAAGTGTCGACCAAATGTGCGACTCTAATTATTTTATTATTTATCATTTAAAAACTATAACAGTTGAAAGTTTTTTTGAAAACAACATATATTTAATATATTGTCAATGATTGCATTTGCATAGGACAGTGATACTATAACCTCCGATTACTAATTGGGTAAATCGTTTACCAAAAATTCCCGCCATTATTATTCTAAACAAAGCAGACATTTTGGAAAAGAAGGGATAACCTTTTAGTTTGAAATAATGATATGGATTATTTGCAAATTTGCTACCAACAATTTCAAATCCCACGTCTTTTAATATTTCCTTGGCTAATTTTGGATAAAAATAATGTAGATGAAAAACCGATTTTCTACTTTTGATAGGATGATCAAGAATTAGTCCTAACATGGACAAGTCTAAAGGAATATTAAATACAACATAATTGAATTTATTATTACATATTTTTAAAAAATTAAGATAATCTTCTACATGTTCAAAAACATCTAAACATATTGCCATATCTTTCTTAGTTATCTCATTGATATTTGTAGTGAGAAAAGTAAGATTAGGATTATTGTATTTTTCCGAAGCTAGTGAAACAATTTTCTCATCCAGATCAATTCCAGTAACAGGAACCTTATAATTAGTAGCTAGTAGATAAGCTAATTTGCCAGAGCCACAACCGATATCAA
>CAISOH010000246.1 GCA_903887005.1 uncultured Bacteroidota bacterium
CTTCTCGCCGGATAAAATTGTGCAAGGTAATCATCTTATAAATGATGTAGAATGCCCGAGGGCATTAATATGAATAGCCACCGGTGAAACCGGTGGGAATATAATCCCAGACAATTCAACCCCGACAGGGTTGAACGTAAATGCAATAGCTCCGGGCTGCACCCGGAGCTATTCAAAGTAAAGCCTTTCAGGCTTTTAAATTCAATGCACATTTTTATGCGGCGTATAGTATAAAAAAGAAATTTCTGTCATCTTCTGAAATTTGAAGTTTTGTTTTATCAATTAACGTAATAATATTATGTATTTTAGGAGGCGTATTACTTACATTATCTTTCACCCAATGGGCTTTACACAGCTTTTCTAATACCAAATGAGCGAAAAACAAAGCGTGAAGATAGTCTCGTGATTTATACATGTTTTGTAATGCCCGCCAGTCTTTCTTTGCAGTTTCCACTCAATATTTTATATGTTCTTCTTTTGTCAAAAAGCCAAATTTTGATAACAACAAAATTATAAAACAAAAAGGATAAATAACTATAATAATAAAAGCCGCCCCAAAATCTGGAACGGCTTTATGTTTTTAATTAGATAACAGCTTTATACTATCTGCTTTCTACTACTTACTTGATTATTTCAGTAACCTGGCCTGCGCCTACTGTACGGCCACCTTCGCGGATAGCGAACTTAAGGCCTTTGTCCATTGCGATTGGAGCAATGAGTTTCACAGAAAGGTTAACATTATCACCGGGCATTACCATTTCTACACCTGCAGGTAACATACATTCGCCTGTTACGTCTGTAGTGCGGAAATAGAACTGAGGACGGTATTTATTAAAGAATGGCGTATGACGGCCACCTTCATCCTTGCTCAACACATACACTTCACCTTTGAATTCAGTATGCGGAGTGATGCTCTTTGGAGCGCAGATAACCATACCACGGCGGATATCTTTCTTTTCAATACCACGGAGCAGCAGACCTGCATTATCACCAGCTTCTCCACGGTCAAGCAGTTTCTTGAACATTTCAACGCCGGTACATGTAGAGGTAAGAGGAGCATCGTTGAAACCAACGATTTCCACGTTTTCACCTACTTTAATAACACCACGCTCGATACGGCCTGTAGCAACAGTACCACGACCGGTAATAGTGAACACATCTTCTACAGACATAAGGAATGGCTGATCAATAGGACGTGGAGGCAATGGAATGTAAGAGTCAACTGCTTCCATTAGCTTATCAACCGCTGCAACCCATTTTGGTTCGCCGGCCAATGCACCTGTAGCAGAGCCCTGTATAATAGGCGTATTATCGCCATCATATCCGTTTTTAGTCAGCAACTCGCGGATTTCCATTTCCACCAGTTCCAGGATTTCTTCATCATCCACAAGATCCACTTTGTTCATGAAAACAACCATACGTGGAACGCCTACCTGGCGTGCCAGAAGGATATGTTCTCTTGTTTGTGGCATAGGGCCATCGGTAGCAGCTACTACCAGGATAGCTCCATCCATCTGAGCAGCACCAGTGATCATGTTTTTTACATAGTCAGCGTGGCCTGGACAGTCAACGTGTGCATAGTGACGGTTAAGTGTCGAATATTCTACGTGTGCAGTATTAATGGTGATACCACGTTCTTTTTCTTCGGGGGCCGCGTCAATTTCATCGTATCCCTTCTTTTCCGCCAAACCTCTGTGTGACAGAATCAAAGTTATCGCTGCAGTTAAAGTGGTCTTACCATGGTCAACGTGGCCTATGGTACCAATGTTTACGTGGGGTTTTTCCCGCTTAAAGGTCTCTTTTGCCATTTTTATTTTGTTTTAAAATGTTTAAATTATTGTTTGTTATTATTCACGCCAATAGTGGCGATGATTCCTTTTTATTAGGGTTAAAAGGTTATTTTGTTAAATGGTTAAAAAGTTTCCTGTTTACCCACAAAAAATATTATTGTCCAATTTTAACATTATCACATTTTCACATTATCCTATTTCCACATTGCCTTATTTCCACATTGTCCCATTTTCCACACTGCCACATTAAAAAAATGAGCTGTTAGGCAGGATTGAACTGCCGACCTCTTCCTTACCAAGGAAGTGCTCTACCACTGAGCTACAACAGCTTTTAATATTAATTTGGTGATTAGCTAATTAGCTAATGGTACTCATTATAAAAGAACTTCATTCAAAACATTAACTAATCTAATGATTAGCTAATGGTACCCGTAAAATAAAGAGCTCCTTTCAAATTAATCCGGTAATCAGCTAATTACCACTAGCTAATCAGCAAATTATTTTCCAAGAGCGGGAGACGAGATTCGAACCCGCGACCTACAGCTTGGAAGGCTGTCGCTCTACCAACTGAGCTACTCCCGCTTGTTTAGTTTAGTTAACAGTTGGCAATTTGCAGTTGACTGAAAATTGTCAACTGCAAACTGCCAATTGAAAATGTGGGCAGAGAAGGATTCGAACCTCCGTACTCGTGAGAGAACAGATTTACAGTCTGTCGCCTTTAGCCACTCGGCCATCTACCCATTTTTAAAAGCAAAAAATCTTAAAACAAAAAATAAAATACATCACGCTCTATTTTACTTTTTAATTTTTTACTTCTATTTTTTCTGAGCCACTTGCCGGAATCGAACCAGCGACCTACTGATTACAAATCAGTTGCTCTACCAGCTGAGCTAAAGTGGCTATTGTAAAAGAAATCTCTGAAAGAACTACATACCCGTTTTGTAAAGGGATTGCAAAAGTAGGATAACAAAATTGGTTTTACAAATAATTTTTATCCAATTTATTTCAAAGTAATTTGGCTTGTTTATTTCAACGTAAACCGGCTTGCACTTTGGATATTTGACCGAGACAAAAAATGACTACTAAAAATTGGGTTCAAAAATTATTTCTTATCAAAATTGATTGGGCAATTGGGATTGCGGTAATAGTATGATTTTAACAAAATCCGCTTTACAAATAATTTTTGTCCAATTTATTTACGGAAATTATTCAGGCTTAAACAGGGTTACAATAACAGACGATTAAGTCAATTTCTCCCTGGAAATTTTGCCCGGTTTGTATTCGCAAAGAAGGACGCTCTTTTTTTAATAATTGTGCTTTACCATCTGGAGGGTCACGGTGTCAACTTCCCAGTTTGTAGTGTGGTTTTTATGCCGTGTGATAAATGAAGCATTAATTGTGTCCTTGGTTTTATTGAGATCCCCGCTACCTTTTAGTACCTGGTAACTATAATAGATCATCTGGAATGGGGAAATAGTATCAATTGTAAAGTGGTAGGAGTTGATGCTGTCGAGTGTACAAACTACATTACTGTAATATGGGTTGTTATTGAAGTTCGTGATATAAAAAGTAGTTGGGGTAGCCGTAGTTTTCAGGCTTACTGAATAAGTGGTATCGTTCTTAAGCGAATCTCTGTAAATGTACTGGGTAGAGTCGCTGCCAATTATTTTTTGCACTACACCCCAGTTAGCAACATATTTACCGACAGTAGAAGTACCGCATACTGTATCTTCAAATCCAACCGGGCAGACGCATTTTGAACTATCGTTGCAATGGCCGCCGTTCCTGCACACAACATTTTTACATACGGTCATATCTTTATTTGCCTTGCTGCAGGACATGTAAACAACCATAAATAAAGAAAGTATCCCGGCTATGGCTGTAATGATTATATTGTTTTTCTTATTTACCATGGGATAAATTTAGTAAACTTTTTGGATTTCAGAACAACAAAGTACATTCATTCCAAAAAATCATTTTGGCGTGAAGAAGCTTTTTTATCTTTCAGTTAGTAATTTCTTCTTAAATGCGAAGATAAAAACCAAATATGACCTCGGTTTATATATTTCAGTTACACCTGCTTTAATTCCGCTATCAGATTTTGCAGTACTTTTTTTGCATCACCGAATAGCATAGACGTTTTTGGCCTGAAAAATAATTCATTTTCGATACCGGCATATCCCGGTTTCATGCTTCGTTTGTTTACTATCACATGTTCCGCTTTTTCTACTTCCAGAATCGGCATACCATAAATGGGGCTTGCAGCATCTTCTTTTGCCGCGGGGTTCACCACATCATTAGCGCCTAATATTAATACCACATTCGTTCCGCCCATCTGGTCGTTGGCGTCTTCCATTTCCAGCAGTTTTTCATACGGCACATCTGCTTCTGCCAGCAGTACGTTCATGTGTCCCGGCATACGCCCGGCTACCGGATGAATGCCATAAACTACTTCCACACCTTTCTCATTCAATACCTTTTCCAGCTCGTGGCAGGTATGCTGCGCCTGTGCTACTGCGAGACCATAGCCGGGTATTATCATTACTTTCTGAGCATAAGCCATCAGCACGGCAGTATCATTAAGGGATATTTCTTTAAAGTTACCCTGTTCTTTACTTGCGCCGGCTGCCCCTGCTTTCGCACCGCCAAACGAACCAATCAACACATTTTTAAGGGAGCGGTTCATTGCCTTACACATCAGCATGGTAAGAATAGTACCCGCAGAACCTACCAGGATACCACCGGTAAGCATTACCGGATTGCCATATAAAAAGCCGCCAAAAGCCGCTGCAACACCGGTAAAAGAGTTGAGTAAAGAAATTACCACCGGCATATCTGCCCCGCCAATCGGCATTACAAATAAGACGCCATACAGGGCGGCAAGTGCGAGTATGCCATAAAATAATGCAGGTGTAGTAGGGAAAAAGCCACCTACTACCAAAATAACCAGAGTGATTAACCCGGCAAATATGATAAAATTAATTGCCTGGCCTCCGGGTATTGTCCGGTCCTTAATACGTCCGTTAAGTTTACCCCAGGCTATCATACTGCCTGCAAAAGATACTGTACCAATAAGCATACCAATAGCTATAACGATCAGAGTGCCTTTGTCAACAATATAATCAGGTTTTTGGGAAAGTATAATGGATAGCTTGTGGTACTCAACAAGAGATATCAGCATGGCGCAGGCGCCACCCATACCATTGAAGAGGCTTACCATTTCAGGCATTGCTGTCATCTGTACCTTTTTGGCGGCTATGGTACCAACAATTGTACCCAGTACCAATCCCCCGAATATCCAGCCATAGTTGTGCAACCTCATATGCTCTTCATTTTCGTAAAGGAAAATGGTAGCGAATATGGCAATGATCATACCGCCTGCCGCGATAAGATTACCCTTTCGCGCCGTATCGGGGTGCGAAAGCATTTTTAAACCCAGAATGAATGTAACCGAACCTATCAGATAACAAAGTTGGAGTATTGCGTTTTCCATTGAGTATGCTTAATTCTTTTGTGTCAAAATTTTGTGTGTGTCTTTGCGTGATTTAGTGAGCCGGTGTGTTACTTTTTTTTCTTTTTGCCAAACATTTCCAGCATGCGGTCTGTAACCACAAAACCTCCGACAACGTTGAGCGTGCCTAAAATAACAGCAAGAAAACCAAGCACAAGCGATAAAAAATCACCTTCAGCAGCCTGGCCCATCACAATAATGGCGCCAATGATAACCACTCCATGAATAGCGTTTGCACCGCTCATCAGTGGCGTATGCAAAACGGAGGGCACACGCGATATTACCTCTATACCCAAAAAGATGGAGAGGATGACAATGGTTATTAAACGGTAAGTAGCCGGATTTGTAAACAGTTGAGTAATCGTATCCATAATTTATTATTAAGCAAGAGTTTGTTGAGGGATAAGAGATAGAACACGGTCGTTAACTATGTTCTTGTCATGAGCGATGCAGGTTCCTTTCACAATATCATCTGCAAAATTCAGGTTGAGGCCGCCTTCTTTATCAATGATCAGTTTTGTGAAGTTGAGTACATTTTTGCTGTATAATTTGCTGGCGTCAGCAGGGGTTGTAGCTGCAAGGGCCGAATTCCCTATGATAGAGACGCCATTATGCATTACAGTTTTGTCGTTTTCCGTGAGGTCTGTATTGCCTCCGGTAACTGAAGCTATATCAACGATAATGGAACCAGGCCGCATATCTTCTATCATTGCCTTTGTAATAAGAATGGGGGCTTTTTTCCCTGGTATCTGTGCGGTAGTAATTATTATATCAGACTTGCGTGCGTGCTCATGGATTTTTTCACGCTGTTTCCGCTGGAAATCTTCGCTTTGCTCTACGGCGTAACCACCTGCTTTTGAGGCATCTGCGGCGCCTTCCACTTCAATAAATTTAGCGCCGAGGCTCATTACCTCTTCTTTTACCGCAGGGCGTGTATCAAACACTTCCACCACACCGCCAAGCCTTTTTGCAGTGGCAATGGCCTGTAGCCCTGCAACACCTGCGCCTAGTATCATCACTTTGGCCGGAGGTATGCTGCCTGCGGCAGTCATAAACATAGGGAAGTAACGGCTGTACGAAGAAGCGGCAAGCAAAACGGCTTTATAACCTGCAATGTTGGCCTGCGAACTCAGCACGTCCATAGACTGGGCGCGTGTAGTACGGGGTATGGTATCGAGGCTGAAAACCGTGTATCCTTTACCTGCCCATTTCTGCATCTGGCCGGGGCAAAACAGCGGCTGGTAAACGCCCATAACTACTGCGCCGGGTTTCACTTCACCAACATTACTTGCCTGTATGGTAAGAACTATGTCGGCTGAGGAGCGGATTTCCTGGGCTGTTTTTATTAATGCGCCGGAGCTGATAAATAATTGGTCGCTGTAAAAAGCAGTATCCCCTGCACCTTGTTCAACCCATACTGCTACATTCATTTTTACGAAGGCAGCTACAACCTCCGGAACAAGTGATACGCGCGTTTCCGGAGCCTGCTCTTTCAATACACCTATGATCATAATTTGTAACCCTCTTTTAAGAAGGGCGAAAGTAAGTCGTTTTCTATAAAAAATTCAATGTTTAAAAGTTAAAAGTTATAAAAAAAATATAAGAATAAATAATTTATGATGAAAGTTGTAAAAAAAAGCGGCTTGAAATCAGAAACTTAGCAAACAAAACAAATTTTATTAATTTTTTTTGATTTTGGCAGATGACATTTTATTTTGCCAATTCAGTATCTTGCATAAGTTAACTGGTATTATGGGCTCATATAGCATAGGAGAAGCGCTTAACCTGCTGCTCGAAAAATCGCACTGGAAGCCAAAGGTAATGGAAGTGCGCATGAGAGATGAGTGGGAAGCCATTGTAGGGAAGACCATTTCAAAATATACCCGTTCTATCAGTATGAATGGTAAAAAACTGACTATTTATACCGATGTTGCCCCGCTGAAACAGGAACTTTTACTGGGCAAAGACCAACTCATTATCCGCATAAATGAGTATTTCCAGGAGAGGGTAATTGACGAGATAATAATAAAATGATTTTTGTCATTTTTTTTTTCGTGGATTTACCATTAACGATTTTTACTATTTTATGTTGGTGCAATTTATTGTTATCACGCAAATTGCAGCCATTTATAAATTGCCCATAACCCCGTTGTTCCCCCGTTGTTCCTGAAGATCCCGAAGGACCATCAAGAGAAAGCCTGGAAATAAATCAAAGTGTAATCGAAAGATTAAGCCTGCCACCTAACCCGACTTCAATAATTTTCTGCAAGGTAGAGATTCGTACATCCTTTATATTGTTTTCTACCCTCGAGATATATGCTTTGTTTGTACCGCATTTATCAGCAAGTTCTTCCTGTGTCATTCCTTTTTCCAGGCGGGCGTCATGTATCATCGCGCCAAGTTTAAATTCATTATACCCCAGCTCCAGTTTTTCTCTTTTTGCCGTACCCCTTTTGCCGTAATGTTTTTCTTTGAACTGCTCCAGCGTTATCGTTTTATTTTTTGTCTGCATAATACGCCTCTTTGATTTTTAATGCTTTTTCAATTTCTTTTTTAGGTGTTTTTTGCGTTTTCTTTTGAAAACCATTAGCCAGTAATATTAATTTGCCTTCATCAAAAAAGCAGAATATCCTGAAAATATCACTGCTGCACTGGACCCTGATCTCATATAGTCCGTCAGTACCTTCCATATGTTTCAGGTAGGTTTCAGGAATTTGTTGCAATTCTTCGATCAAATCAAAAGTCCAGATAATTTTTTCTTTAACTTTTGGACGTTGTTTAATAAAGAACTCCTCAAAGTAATCCTTGTAAAAAATAATTGTCCGTTTCGTTTGATGGATAGCCACCTTGCAAATTTATAAATTGTTGTCCAAAAGTACAACATATCTTTTGAATATCCAGTACCGCAACCTGCGCAATCTGCTCCTTTCCTACCTTGTGCTGCAACAGGATGGCCACGGCATGGACATGGAAGACCTGCTGGTGGATATACAATGGCTCTTTGACCTGCTGGATACCGCAGAAGAAGAACTGCCGGGATAATAGGAATGCTTTGTTGTGCAACCTACGCAATACGACCCTTTTATGTTCATATTTGTGGATAGTTATTGGCAACGGGGTGCGATTTTACTCCCATCCCATTTATTTTATAACTTTTTAAGAATATTTTGTATTTTTAACTTTATAACTAACATACTTTTATATAAAAGCCAGCTTATGAAAACGATTTACATTGACCACAAAAAACAATTTTCCATCATCGCTGTTTGGCATATCAAGTGCTTAGTAGCTTTATTTTCTTTTATTATTCTCTGCGACAGCACCAATGCACAAACCTGGAATATAGTAGGCAGTGCAGGGTTTTCGGAAGGGCAGGCAGATTATACCTCAATTGCTATTGATGGAAGTGGTACGCCTTACGTGGCTTACGTAGATTACGGCAATGGTAGAAGAGCTTCAGTTATGAAATACGATGGCAGCAAATGGGTAAACGTGGGCATTGCCGGGTTTTCTGCTGGGGTTGTAGTACGCCCTTACATAGCAATAGATGGCAGCGGTACGCCCTACGTAGTTTATCAGGATGGCGGCGGCAGCTTTAATGCTATAGTAATGAAATACAGTGGAAGCAGTTGGATAGCTGTGGGGCCATCAGGAGGCATCTCTGCTGATGGGACAAATTTTCCATCAATAGCGATAGATGCAGGCGGTACACCATATGTGGCTTACAAGGAATTAGCCCATGGCAAAGCTGTTGTTATGAAATATTATGGTAGCAATTGGGAAATAGTCGGCTCTGCCGGTTTCTCGGCGGGATGGGCTGATTGGCTTTCCCTGGCAATTGACAGGAGCGGTACGCCTTATGTTGTTTACGAGGATAATTATTATGACAATAAAGCTACGGTAATGAAATATGATGGTAGTAATTGGGTGACAGTTGGAACTCCAGGATTCTCGGCCGGAGGAGCGATTTTTACTTCAATAGCAATAGACAGTATTGGCACTCCTTTTGTGGTTTACTCTGATCTTACCAGTGGGACAAACGTAATGAAATATTATGGTGGCAGTTGGGCATTAGTAGGTACTGCAGGAATCGCTGCAAGACTGATTGGTTCCGCTGCCAAATCTGTAGCAATAGACGGTAGCGGAACTCCTTATGTGGTTGGCGAGGACATTAATGGCAAAGCTATTGTAATGAAATACGATGCCAGCAGTTGGATAACTGCAGGTATCACTGGTTTTTCTGCAAGTAGGGTGTATAACCCCTCTTTAACAATAAATAGAAGTGGAACACCTTACGTGGTTTATTCGGATTCTGTCAATGGTAAAAAAGCTACAGTAATGAAATTCGGAACAGGGGTTGGGGTAAAAAATATGGGTAATCCCTCAGCTACTAACCTGTCCGTTTCTCCCAATCCCAGCCAGGGTTCATTTACAGTCAATGTATCTTCCGCTACAAATGAAAATGCGCAAATTATCATTACCAATATAATAGGACAAAAAATAAAAGAGATGAATACCACTACCAATAAGGATGTGGAAATAAACCTTGATGCGCCGCCCGGTATGTACTTTATTACTGCAGTTACTGAGGAAGGACGGGAAAGTGCAAAAGTGGTGGTAACCCAATGAGCCCTAAAAGGGGAACCTCGTCTGGCGCGGGTCTATAGAATAGCCTTGCGTTGGAGATCCGTGTCCAGCCAATTAACCCAGTTTGCAACTGGCATTCAAACTCCATAAACCATCCCGTAATGGTAGCGCCACCTACGGGGCGCATGTGATGTAAAATTTCGAACACTACAAACCGATAGCACCTAACGGAGCATTCCAACAAATCCTGACTATAAAAAACAGCGCTAAAAACACACCTCTGTAAAAGTTACCACTGCCACATCAAGGCCGACTCCCGTCGTCCCATAATAGCTTTCCCCCGCGAAACAGCGTATAGCTATCTTTTTTTGTGCGGAGCGTTTCAAAAAAAGTGCCTTTTTCTTTTGTTACTTTTCTTTTGGGCAAGCAAAAGAAAAGTAAGATAATGAGGGCAAAGCTAAAAAAAGAGATGGTTTTAAATGGCAGAAAATTAACCAATTATTAATCTGCCTGCCACCAGATTCACGTTATAACCTGCGCTAATAACTATCAAAATAAACAGCCAAATGAATAATTTTGTACTATTATCCTGGCAACCATAAAGTGATAATTATGCCGGCAGGGAAAATAAGCATAACAATAGCTGATGAAAATGATGCGTCCGTAATTACCGCATTAAGTGTAACCACTTTCTGCGAAGCCTATATGGAGTTTAATAAGAAGGAACATATGGATAGCTATATAGCGGAGGCGATGACTTTGGAAAAATTAACGGAAGAACTTCAGGACAGCAGGAATTTGTTTTTAATAGCCAGGTACGATGATTTACCAATCGGGTACGCAAAAATGCGGACGATAAAAAAACCGGTGGAACTGGCAAACAATAACCCTGCAGAGATAGAGCGGATATATGTATTGAAGGAATACCATAACAAAAAGGCCGGGGCGGCTTTAATGAGTACATGCATAGCAACTGCTGAAAACAAACAACATGATATCTTATGGCTCGGCGTATGGGAACATAACCACCGGGCGATCCGCTTTTACAAACAATGGGGATTTGACCTTTTTGGTTCGCACATATTTCCTTTTGGCGATGAAGACCAGATAGACGTCATGATGAAAAAGGAGTTGGGCAATACTCCTTCCAATGAGTAAATCAATGACTTTTTCATTCCACACCTTTGCGATCTTGATTTTATATTGTGTTTATTTACAAATATTTTTTTAGCGCCTCTGCGCCTTTGCGTGAAATTTTTTATTTATCATATCACCACTATCTTAGTATGAGCCCAACTATCATCTTTTCAGCCCATTATAATAGGCGGTATCCACATCATGGTATCCTAAAGAAATGGCTTTTTCCACATCCTGCAAGGCGAGCGTATTGTTTCCCTTTTTATTATTGCAGAAAGAACGGAGATAATACAATTCCCCTCCGGCCGCGTTAATACTTATCGCTTTATTAAAATCGTTCAATGCTTCATCCCAGCGTCCCAGGTTTTTAAGCACTTTGCCCCGGTTCAGGTAACCAACGAACAATACCGGGTTCAGCGATAATGCAGTATTATACTCCATAAGAGCTGAATCGGTTTTTCCAAGTTGCAGCAGTAAATTGGCATAGTCGCTGTAATTTTCAGCAATAGGGTGTAAGTGCAATGCAGTCCTGAAACAGAAAGCGGATGGCTCAAATTCGCCCTTTATATAGTATAGCATTCCCAGCCCCTGCCAGGCGTTTACAAAATCAGGCTTCAGTTCTACAGCTTTCTTCATAAGATAAAAGGCAGAGTCATAATAGGTGTCTTTTTCAAACGGTGAAGTAGCGGCTGATCGCTTATTGAAATAAATAAATCCGAGGTTGTTATATGCTATTGGGGCATGCACTGGTTCTTTTTCCAGCTCATCACTCCACAGGCTTGTGGCGTCATACCATACTTTACACCGTTCATTGCTAAGGTACCCAAGAAAACAAGCATACACCAAAACCGGCAACATGATTGAATAACCAGTTTGTTTTTTAATACCCCGCTCAAAAAAACCTGAAATAATCCATCCGGCAATAAAGAATAATCCGAGATAGGGAAGATAAGAATATCGCTCGGCAACAATGGCCTCGCCTACCGGTATGAATTGCAGCAGAAGGGCAATATTGACCAAAAAGAACAACGACCCAAAAACAACAACTTTATTCCTGCGTGCGAATTTCCATACTATAAAAATAAGGGCCGCGGCCGCAAGCGGATACAGATAATAGACAATGGGAAGGGAGCCATTTATCTTTTGAGGGTATGGATAAAAATTGCAGAGCTTCACCGGAATTATGGCCTTCCATAAATAGGTAATAAGCGCATAACCGCCCAGCGCTATCCTTTCTAAAAAATTATAAGGTACCTTTTGTACGTCCATAGCCCCGCCGCCATGCTGAATTTTCACGGAGATGATACCAAATATCAAAGCGAGTATAAAGTGCGGCACCTTTTCCAGCAATAAGGTATTTTTCCATGCCCGCTTTTCAAAATAATCTATAAGCATTAAGGCCAGCGGCAGGGTGACCGCAACCGGCTTGGATAAAAGGGCGCAGATAAACAGCAAAATAACGCCGATATACCAGCCCCATCTTTTATTACCGGTTGCCCGCAAATAGTATATATAGGAAATGCAGGCGCTTACAAAAAATAAGGTACACAACAAATCCTTCCTTCCGGCAACCCAGGCTACTGATTCTACATGCATAGGGTGTAGCCCAAATAGCAACGCTGTCACTGCTGCCGCTACAGGCCGCCGTGTGAGCAGGCTTACAAAACAATAAACCAGTATTGTAACAAGTATATGTAGCGTCAGGCTGTCGAAATGATACAGCCAGGGTTCCAGTTCCACATAACTGTATTCGATTGCATAGCTGAGAATAGTAAGCGGATGATAGTTGCCCATTACAGGTTCCGTAAAGATTTTCCTTAACCCTGCCTGCGAAATATCTTTCACAATAGGGTTGTTCACTATGTATCCCGCATCATCCCAGTCAGTGAACTGGTTATTCAGGCAAACTTTTAAGAACAACCAGGTTATTACTGCAATACAGGCAACTATAATAGCTTGAAAATAAGGTTTACGTAAATCATTATTGTCAAATTGCCGCGCAGCCTGTTGTGGCTTTTGCGGAACAGGTTGTTTATTTACAAGCGGGTTAGCTGTATTTATTTCTATTTTGCTTTTCTTCGCCATTAAGCATAAATATACTTCGGAATCGGATAATTTGGATTGTTGCCCAAAGTTTTTGATAATACAGATTATTACATCATTGCATTCTGTAACTTTACGATTAATGAAGAAAATATTAGCGATACTTTTATTTTTACCTGTTTTTACAAAAGCACAGATAATTACTACCATTGCAGGCAACGGCACACGAGGCTATAGCGGCGATGGAGGGCCTGCTACTATTGTTCAGTTAGACCAACCATGTAGTATAGCTATTGATAATTCAGGCAGCCTTTATATTGTTAATGCAGGCACCGAAAATATACGCAAAATTTCATCTGATGGTATTATTACCAATGTTGCGGGCATTCAACACGAATGTGGTTATAATGGAGATAATATTCCGGCAACTGCTGCACAAATATGCAAGCCACATGGTATTGTAACAGATCATTCAGGCAATGTTTATTTTTCGGAATATGAGAATAACACTATAAGGAAAATTTCTGCTGACGGGATAATGCACCTCATTGCGGGTGGTACCCTTAAATTTGGTTTCTGCTGCATTGGCACCTTCATAGAAGCACGAAATGCCCTGCTATATCATCCGAATGATATAACCATGGATAAATATGGTAACATTTATTTTGCTGATGAGGGGAATAATATGATCCGCAAAATTTCTACTGATGGTAAAATTACCACTGTTGCAGGCATTGGTTATGAAGGCTATGCAGGAGATGGCGGTATGGCGACAGCAGCAGAATTAAATAACCCCTGGGGTGTGGCAATAGATGACAATGGCAATATTTTCTTTTCTGATACGCATAACAATGTCGTTCGTAAAGTAAACACTGCCGGTATCATCAGCACCATTGCCGGTAACCATATTGCCGGCTATACAGGTGACGGAGGACGGGCCACTGCTGCCCGGTTAAACAAACCTCAGGCGATTGCCATAGACAAATCCGGGAATTTATACATTACAGACAAAAAGGATGATGTAATTCGCAGAGTCAGCGCGGATGGTATCATCACTACTTTTGCCGGCACAGGCACTAATGGTTATAGCGGAGATGGCGGCATGGCAACAAATGCCCGGTTAAACATGCCTTCTGATATAGCCATTGACAATGAAGGTAATGTGTATATAGCCGATGATCAAAATCATGTTATCCGTAAAGTAAGCGCTTCAACAAATGAAATAAAAGAAATTCCCAAAAAAGAAATTTCAATAAGTGATGCATTTAACCTGTCTGCTGACCCTGAAAAAAATTCGTTAACCATCAAAATAGATCCAGGCGCTTATACTTCATTTACCATTACCGATAATACAGACAAAGTACTCATACAGCAGTCAATAAAAAATTCACTAACAGATATTGACATAAGTATTTTACCCCCGGGACGCTACTATATTAACCTGAAAAAAGACAGTAAGGTTAAAACAGCAATATTTGTAAAGGATAAATAAATGACCATTTAAAATTGCCCTAATGGTATCCTATCTGCGCCTTAATTTTTATGATTATTTTACTCTAATCGGAGTAGATTAGTGCATATATCAATTGAGGGCTTTGCGATCTTGACTTTTATATAATTTACTAACAATCAAAAAATTATACTTTGCGTCTTTGCGCCTTTGCGAGAGATATTTATTGCACTGTTTTACACCGTGAGAAGTATAACTAATAAATATTTCTTTGCGTTCTTCGCGCACTTTGCGAGAGGCATAAAAGTCTGTTCACATCACCTCTTCAGCATCTGGTAATAGTTCTTGTCAATATGCGTGAATCCTAAAGATAATGCCTTCTCTACATCCTGTAGCGCCTGCGCTTTTTTACCTTCCTGTGTATAGCAATAAGAACGGGAATAGTAGATCTCTCCCATTGTCGGGCTTAGCTCCAGCGCTATTTCAAAATCTTTCATTGCCTCTGCGCAGCGGTGCAGCCGTTGCAATGTCCGGGCGCGGTTCAGGTGAGGGGCGCACATATCCGGGTTCTGGGCTATAGAAATTTCATATTCTTTCAGCGCGGAATCCTGCCGTCCGGTCATGTCATAAAAATTACCGAAATTACTGTGTGCTTCCGGAAAATATGGCTTCAGTTTCAGCGCCTCCCTGAAACAATAATAGGAGGAATCAAAATTTTTACTGATGGCATATATGATTGCAAGGCCAAGATAGGCATTCGCGTTCTCAAATGCATTTTGCAAACCTATTGCCGTATAGTATTTAATTTTCGCTTCCGGAAATTTCCCTACGCTTCTTAACAATTCGCCTAACGAGATATACGGATTTACAAAACCCGGTTGCAATTCTATCGCCTTAGTCAATAACTGATAGGCTGAGTCATAATAAATCTTCCTTTCATTCGGGTCAACCGCGTCATTAAATTTGTTGAAATAATTAAACCCAAGGTTATTATAGGCATTTGGCGCGCGCACGGGTTCTTTTTCTATTTCATCTTTCCATAGGGTGGTGGTATCATACCAGACCTTACATCTTTCGTTGCTGAGATAACCGAGGAAAAGAGCATAACCCAGCGCTGCAAACGAAGCGGCATACCGGATTTCTTTTTTCACCCCGGGCTCAAATGTGGCTGATACCAGCCATCCGGCCATAAAAAATAAACCAAGGTATGGAATATAAGTGTACCTGTCTGCAAGTATGGCCCCACCTACAGGTAAGAACTGGAGCAGTAATAAAATATTCACTAAGAAGAACAAGGCGCCAAAAACTACGATCTTGTTTTTACCTGCGAACTTCCATACAAGAAAGATGATAACAGCCACAGCAACCGGGTACAAAATATACAGGAATGAAAGCGTTCCCCCGGCAGCCTTTTCCGGGTATGGATAGAAATTACAAAGCCCTACTGGCAAAACGGATTTCCACAAATAAGTGATCAAGGCATAACCGCCAAGGGAAGTCCTCTCTATAAAATTATGGCTTACATTTTGTGTGCCGAGCGAACCAAAAGCTTTTTGGTCAATAATCGACCTGATACCAAAGCCAACAGAAATGGCAAAGAGGAGCAACTTGTCAATAACCAGCCAAAGATCAAATTTGCGTTGTTCGAAATAATCAATAAGGAACAGCGTCAACGGCAATACCACTGCAACCGGTTTAGACAACAAAGAACAAACAAACAATATAATAACGCCTGCATACCAGCCCCACTTTTTAGCGCCACCAGCTGCACGTACGTAATACACATATGCTATACATGCCGCCATATAAAACATGCCATAAACCACATCCTTTCTACCCGCCATCCATGCTACCGATTCTACATGCATGGGGTGAAGGCCGAACAAAAGAGCGGTTACCGCTGCGGCAACCGGCCTCTTTGTGAGCAGGTTTACAAAACAATAAACGAGCACGGTCACTACTATATGAAACAGCAGGCTGTCTAAATGATACAGCCACGGCTGAAGGCGCACAAAGCTGTATTCTATTGCATAACTCAGAATAGTGAGCGGGTGGTAGTTTCCCATTATGGAAGTAGAAAAAATATGCTTTAACCCTTCTGGCGAAATATCTTTAATAAGGGCATTGTCCCTTATGTAGCCGGGATCGTCCCAGTTGGTGAACAGGTTATTCAGGCATACCTGGTAAAACAGCCATGTCAGGGCTGTAATCCCTGACACCATAAGTACCTGTATGAGCGGTTTGCGGAAATAGTTATTATCAAATTCGGGTGCCGCCTGCTGTGGTTTCTGCGGCACAGGCGGATTATTTGAAGGCGGTTTTGCCGTATTGGTTTGTATGTTCTTTTTCTTCGCCATAAAGCATAAATATACTTAGGAATCGGAGAATGAACAAACATATAAGTGCATTGATAAAGGTCTGTCAAATATTTCCATTACTGCACAGGAAAATGACCTGGGAACAGCTAAATAGTTTGCGCTCCCTCAAGTGGCAAGGGTGACAGGGCTTGTTCTCTGCTTTTCTTATCAAGGAGCACGAGCATAGCAAGAGGTATGTAAAACAGCGCGGCTACTTTGTGAGTCTCTATTAATTCCGAGAAGAAATTATTTATAAAGCCCACAGCAATGGTCATTGCCAGCCCTATAGTGACAATCCTGTAAAACCGGTCTTTGAACCTGTGATATATCCGTTGCGCTTTTGCAAATATGGCGTATATCAGCAAGGCATAAAGCAGCATAGCCGGCCAGCCCTGCTCTACCAGCATGTATAGAAAATAATTATGTGTGGTAGAGTGCTCATTGTTCCGGCTAACATAGGTTTGGAAAGAAGTAACCGCATATGGCTTGTAATAATAGTAGAAAGCGCGGGGGCCATACCCGGTAACAGGCCGGTCCTGGCTCATACGCACTGCGGCTATCCACCTGTACAATCGTTCCATAGACGACATATCCTTACCCTTGAAAGTGGCGATAAGATGATCAGTGAAATTTTTGTGCATGTACGTATTATTGTAATCAGGCCTGAATTCGAGGTATTTGTTATTAGGTACCAGGTAGCACATTAATGCAATGATCAACCCATAAAACAAAGGCATAATTATATTTACCAGTTTCATCCGGATAAATATTCCTACTACTAAGGCAAATACAATACCTACTATGGCGGCCCGTGCGAAAGAGAAAAA
The DNA here is from genome assembly GCA_903887005.1 of uncultured Bacteroidota bacterium. Classification (GTDB taxonomy): domain Bacteria; phylum Bacteroidota; class Bacteroidia; order Chitinophagales; family Chitinophagaceae; genus Nemorincola. Next base: position 17,703 of record CAISOH010000246.1, read on the forward strand.
TATGCCGGCCATAAATGTCAGAATGATCAGCAATAATAAGAGCCGTACAAAAATGCCTTTCCCTTTTGTAAGCGGCCAAGCTATCAATAACAAAGGAAAGAACATGGATATGACCGTGGAATAATCTACATGGTTGTAGTAAAGGCCGCTCATAGCCTTTTGTACTTTATCGAATTTGAAATTCAGATAATAATGATGGATCAAAATAACAATTACTGTTATCAGCATAGGTATCAGCAACACAAAGAAACCCTTTATATAATCCTTTTTCTCTCTGAATATCCATATTGGAAGAATAAAAAAACATACCAGCAACCAGCTCTTTGCCAGCAAAAATTTCATGGAGAAAAACAACATTTTTGAAAAAATAACCGCGACTATCGTCCATATAAATTGAAGAACAACAATAAGAACCAGCGAGTCGCGCCACCACCATTTCGGTAAGGTATCCGGATTTCTTGCCCATACCAGCGCAAACAGCAACAGGAATACCCACATCATTGGTTCATCCGGCAAGGTAATGGCCATCGTATCACCGGAGAAAGCCAGCTGCACAGATGCAGGGATAGAAAACAGGAATATCCACCAGGCCATCTTCCAGTTAACGCCTAATAATACTGCGTATAAAAAAGCGAATGGCACTACCAGTATGAAGTAATTTCCGGTATAAGCGAATAGTATTATAGTGGCGAACAAAAGCATGAACGCCCCTATGTTGAACAAATTATTTTTTATCGCTGCCACCATTATCTGACTATCGCATTTAGCCTACGGAAATACTCCATCATTAAAACATAAATAGTACTGAAAAACAGGCCTAAAAAACCAGCCACAAGCAATACCATAGACACACTGGGGCCTGAAGTGGAAGTTGGCGGTAAGGCCCGGGTAATTAATTTCAGTAAATCAATTGCGTCATTTTCAGAAGTTGCAAACTCATTCAGATTAGAAATATAGTGCGCCCGGTCGCTTACCAATTGATCTTTGACAGATTCTACATTTTGTATTTCCTCTATTGCCTTGCCGAAACCTTTTCCACCTCCTTTCACGTCACTATTCATAACCCCTTGCCTTGCTGGGCTTATGATGCTGTAAATACCATATTTATCGCGCATTTCTGCGAGCGTGTCTGTAAGGGCTATAATGGCGCTGTCCAATTGTCCTTTCTTCTGATAAATAGAATTGTAAAGGTTCTTCTTCATGGTGGTATAATAGTGCCGGTACGTTTCTTCTATTACCTGCACTGTCATATTTGCCACGTTAGCCGCGGTTTGCGGATCATAAGCCGTAAAAGACACCTCAATATCCTTATACTCAGACCGTTTCAGATTAAAACCTTTATTGAAAATGTTCATTAACTGGGCATGTCCTTTAGGGTCATTGATATCCTGTTTATATACATCCTGAAATTGGCAATTCCTGATTATCCGGTCCCTGACAGTATCTGAATTTGCAAAAGCTGTTACTTTATCCAGTTCGTCATCCCCGCCAAAGAAGTCCACATAGCGGGTCTCGAAAGAGCGGAACAAGGTATTGCGGTCTCCGTAATGGGGATTGTTAACCAGAAAGCGGGCTTCGGCTTTGTATTTTTTCTTTTTAATAACCAAAAACAGGCCGCCGAGCGCTACACAAAGCACAGTAATGATTATTATAAAGTGCTTTCGTTTTTGTATCGTCCTGATAATATCTATCAGGTCAAAAGAGGGTATTGCCATTTTATTATGAATTAGGTTAACCTGATTTTTTATTCTTAACTACTAAAAACAGATCTTATATGTAATGCCCATTGTTACCGGTCTGCAACTTTTATTACTTATTTTTTCTTTACTAAATAATGATCAGACAAAGACATGATCATTGTGGTGAAAAAGAAACCAAGAAACGCACCGACAAGCACTGTTAACATCCCCCCTATCCCTTTTGCATCCAATGGGTTCTTCGCAGGCGTAACTACTTTTATCACATGCATCTGGTCAGGTTTGCTGCCGGTCGAATACTGGTTTTGAAGCGTTTTATTCTTTGCCCGGTCATATACCAATTGATCCTTCATTGATTCAATATTCTGTATTTCTTCCACGCCCCTTCCAAAATCTTTATGCCCGTTCTCTTTAAGGGAACTGAGCATCAGATTATTCCTGGCCGGGCTGATGATGTCATAGATCCCGTATCTGTTACGTAAATTGATCAGTGTATCCGTCAGCGCGGCTATGGAGCTGTCTTCTTCACGTGTTTTATCGCCTATAGACTCATACATGTATTTGCGCGTATCCTTATAGAAGCCACTGTAAACCTCATCTACTACGCGCACAATTTCATTTGCCACTGCCGCTGCGCGTTCCGGATCAATATCAACGTATGTCAGTACCACATCCTTGAATTCTGTACGGGTTACATTCAGGCTCTTATTGTATTTTCTTTCCATTGCCAACTGGCCTTTACGTGTGGAGCCATCTAATTTATAGATATAGTCGAGGCGCATATTCTGGATCACCTGCTTGCGGACGATGTCCGACTCAGCCAGTAAAAGAATACGGTTCACATCATCTTCATCGGCGAAATAATCGAAAATCTTCTGGTCTGAATTATAGAGGTTGCTTCGGTCGCCAAAAAGCGGGTTTCGGATAAGGAATTCAGTCCTGCCTTCATATTTTCTTGGGCTCGCCAAATAAAATATTGCCGCTGCAACCGCTGAGGCAAATGAAATAATAAGGATCAAGTTCCTGTGTTTGCGGACAGTAATAATCAGATCCGGCAGGTTAAAACCTGGAGTAGCCATTTAATTTTGTGTGTGTTTAAAGCTTAAACTTAAGAAATTTACTACAAATAACGTCTGAAAAATATATTTATTGCTTTTTTCTATTTGTTATAACTCCCCCTCCTGTTTTTAGGAGGGGGCTGGGGGGGTGGTTAAATCACCGTTTCTCCCGCCTGCATTTTCTCCGCGTTTTCTGCAAATTGCAGGGCGTCTATCATATCCTGTATATTGCCATTCATGAAGTCGTCCAGGCTGTAAATGGTCATATTTATACGGTGGTCGCTCACCCGCCCCTGGGGATAATTATAGGTCCTGATCTTCGCCGACCGGTCGCCCGTACTTACCAGGCTTTTGCGCCTGCGGCTTATTTCATCCTCCTGTTTGCGCACCTGCTCTTCATACAGCCTGCTCCGCATCATGGAAGTGGCTTTATCCCGGTTGCCAAGCTGCGAACGTTCTGTCTGGCAGGTAATCACGGTACCTGTGGGTACGTGGGTAAGTATAACTTTGGTTTCTACTTTATTTACATTTTGTCCGCCTGCGCCGCCGCTGCGGGCAGTTTCCATTTTCAGATCGCTCTCTTTCAGTTCAAAATCTATCTCCTCCGCTTCCGGCATAACCGCCACCGTAGCCGCTGATGTATGCACCCGCCCGCTGCCTTCCGTAGCCGGTACCCTCTGCACCCGGTGTACCCCACTCTCGAACTTCAGTATTCCATACACATCTTCCCCTACTACTTCGAGCTGCACCTCTTTATATCCGCCCACTGTGCCCGATGTTTCCGATAACATGGACACCTTCCAGCCTCGGCGTTCGCAATACCTCATATACATCCTGCACAGGTCACCGGCAAATATGCTCGCTTCATCGCCGCCGGTGCCGCCGCGTATTTCTATTATGGCATTCTTTTCATCCTGGGGGTCTTTAGGTATCAGCAGGTTTCGTATCTCGGTTTCCAGTTCTTCCTTTTGCACTTCCAATTTTTCGAGGTCTTCCTTGGCCATGTCCCGCAATTCTTCATCGCTCTCTGTCTCCAATACTTCACGCGCGAAATCAAGGCTGTCTATACAGGTACGGTATATTTTATAAACATCTACTATTTTCTCCAGCTTGCGGTATTCCTTGCTGATTTGTGAAAACCGCTTATTATCGCTTACAATCTCCGGGTTAGTCAGGGCTACGCCAAGGTCATCAAATCTGGCCCTGATAGCCTCTAACTTCTCTACAATGAAACTCATTTTTTATAATAACATTATTACTAAAGGAGTGCAAAGGTACGGGTATTGGGGGTTTATTCAAATTCCGGTGGAAACTAAGCGTAATCAAACAAAGAAAATTGTTGTCCGGGCAGATACACTACTATATAGCTTTCGTTGCGGTAGCACCATTCATCATCCTGTTCTTTATGCAGCAGTAAATGTACTCCTGCCGGAAAAGCCCAATAGTATTCCTGTCATTGTAAGCCGCGTAGCCGAACTTCCGGCAAATAGTATTCCTGTCATGGGGAGCAATGTAAAGAGGAGCACAGCCGAACTTCCCGCCAAATAGAATTCCTGTCATGGTGAGCCCCGCCGAACCATGACACGCTCAATCACCGCTACACAGCCTCATCATCGCTCTGTAGTGCGCCGCCAAATAGAATTCCTGTCATGGTGAGCCCCGCCGAACCATGACACGTTCAATCTCCGTTACACAGCATCATCATCGCCACCACGCCTCTTTGCAAGCCGCATTAACTCCTCAAAATCACCATCTATCAAAGCCTCTTTTTTCTTCCTGCTCCATCTTTTTATTTGCTTCTCTCTGCTTATCGCATCATTTACATACTGGTAGTGCGCGCAATATTTCAACTCACCGGTCTTCTCGAAAACGTATAACAGGCAGGATCAGTCCCTTTATTATGTTCTGCAATTCTTCTGTCCATACTATTCGTCATACCTGTATAATAAAAACCATCTGCGCATAGCAATATATAGACATAGTAGGCGTGTCGAAGTTTCATGAAATGTAAAAATAATATTGTTCGCAATTCTATTCGGCAGCAGCACTTAATTTCAGCATGTCATGGTTCGGCGCGGCTCACCATGACAATATATCTATTAAACTCCCCCCTACCCTACTCTTTACACTTTTATTGTTTTACAATTTTAGTAAATGTTTTAATAACACCTTTAACATATCGATATAGCATACTATTTTTTTATAGACCGCCAAATAGTATTCCTGTATTGGTGAGCCGAACCATGACACACTCAATCTCTGTTACACAGCCTCATCTCCGTGCAAAAAGGATTACAAATCAGAATCAGAAGGCAATTTTGATCATCCATTTACAACCCCTGAAACTGCCGTAAAAACCTTACGTCATTTTGAGAATAAAGCCGGAGGTCGTTGACCTGGAATTTTATCTGGGTGATGCGCTCCACGCCCATTCCGAATGCGAAACCGGTATAAACTTCTGAGTCAATATTGAAATTACGGAGCATGTTGGGATGCACCATGCCGCAGCCTAAGATCTCTACCCAGCCGGTATGCTTGCAGAGGTTGCAGCCCTTGCCGCCGCATACGGTGCAGGAGATGTCCATCTCGGCGCTGGGTTCTGTAAACGGGAAGTAAGATGGGCGGAAACGCACTTTGGTTTCCTCGCCAAACATTTCTGTAACGAAATAATACAATGTTTGTTTCAGGTCGGCAAAGGATACGTCCTTGTCCACATACAAGCCTTCGCACTGGTGAAAAAAACAATGTGCACGCGCTGAAATGGTTTCATTACGATATACCCTGCCCGGACAAATGACGCGAACGGGTAATGGCTGTGTTTCAAGAATACGCGCCTGGGTGGATGAAGTATGTGTGCGCAGTACCCAATCCGGATTTTGAGATACATAAAACGTATCCTGCATATCGCGGGCCGGATGGTGTTGCGGCATATTGAGTGAAGTGAAATTGTGCCAGTCGTCTTCAATCTCAGGGCCGGTAGCTACGCTGAAGCCGATCTTTTCAAATATGCCAACTATCTGGTTCTCCACGATCCTTAAAGGATGCCTGGTGCCTATGGGCAGCGGAGTTCCCGGCAAAGTAATGTCCACCGCCGGGCCTTTATTTGTGGATTGCTGTTGCTGATCTTTATATGACTGGTAGGTATCTTCGGCCAGCTTCTTAAAAGCATTGAGCAGCTGCCCTGCTTCTTTCCGCTGTTCAGCAGGCACATTCTTTATTTCACCGCCCAATTCCTTTACAATGCCTTTGGCCCCGAGAAAACGGATGCGGTAATTTTCCAGGTCTGCCGGGCTTGCCGGATTAAAAGCCTTTATTTCCTGTTCATGTATCTGTATCTGTTCCTGTAAGGATGGCATAGCAAGGCAAATGTATGAAAATCAAAACTTCAAAAATATAAAAGCGGAAAGAATTTGCGTTATATGCTATACACATATATCATATATAATAATTAGTACGTTATTCAACAAGAACTTTAAGTAATTATTATATATAATAGTAAATATATTACCAAAAAGCCAACTTTTCCTTAAATTTATCTGTCTTTTTTAACAAATTATTTATATCTTTATACCGCTTATAAATTTTAGTCATTCATATTTTACGCTCTTTATGAAAAATTTTACCCGTAATACCTTATTGGTAGTTTTGTTAACTATCGTTTCTTTTTCTGCCAAAGGTCAGATTACATCAAGTTTTACCGCAGTAACCACAGCAGGTTGCGCGCCGCTTGTAGATAGTTTTATCAATACTTCTACAGGCCCTATCACAGGTTATTACTGGGATTTTGGAACGGGGACTACTTCTATCCTCAAAGACCCGTCAACCAGCTTCACTACTCCAGGCACCTATGTTGTGAAACTAACTGTATATGGTCCTGGCGGGCCGGTTACTTCCACCATGACCATAACCGTTTATCCTCCACCTACAGTATCTTTTTATGCAAGCGATACATCTGTATGCCCGGGAACCGCGATAACATTTACCAGCACTACTATTGGCGGAACACCGGGCCCTATAACCTATACCTGGAGTTTTGGAGATGGCACATTAAGTACGGCCACTACGCCAATCCATGTTTATTCTGTTTCAGGGTATTATAATATCACCTTATTTGCCACCAATTCGATGGGTTGCGTAGAATCTCTTTCGGTAGCAAGATATATACATGTTACTGTGCCGCCGATTCCCAACTTTACTGTCAGTTCCACCTACATTTGTAAAGTTCCCGGTACTGTGACATTTACTGATATGACATCAGGTACCGCCCCCTTTACCTATGCCTGGGATTTTGGCGATGGCGGTACCTCCACACTTCCAAATCCAACCCATACTTACTCCTCAACAGGCACCTATACCATTAAACTTACAGTTACAGATGCCAACGGATGCGTCTCCACTATTGTCCGGCCTTCGTACATAACAGTATCCACTATTACCGCCGCCTTTACGTATCCGCTAAAGGCATGTGTCAATAGTCTTGTTACTTTTACCAATACCAGCAGTTATCATATTTCCAGCAGCTGGGATTATGGCGATGGTTTCACAAGCATAGGAGATCCCGGGGTTCATACGTACACAACACCCGGAACATATAAAGTCAGGCTTATCATATCTGACGGCGGCTGCTATGATACGGTCATACAAACAATTACTATCATCCCCGGGCCAACAGTGAGCTTTACCCAGGTGCCGCTGCAACCATGCCCTCCGCCTGTAGGAATAACATTTACCGCAACCGCACCTTCCGGAACAACTTTTGTGTGGACCTTCGGAGATGGTGGCTCAGGCGCAGGTTCCCCTGTAACTCATACCTACGGTTCAGCGGGCATTTATACGATTACCATGACTGCAACCGACCCTGCAACAGGTTGTGTAAGCACTGCACGACGCATAGACACCCTATATGATATGTATCACTACATTATAGCCACACCCACAAGCGGCTGCAAGCCACTTACCGTGCGTTTTGAAGATACAGCCATAACCCATGAACCGGATCCTACTTACTTCTGGGGATATCCCTATCCTTACAAAATGAAGTCCTATACCTGGACTTTTGGAGATGGTTCAACATCCACAGGCGCTTATCCTTCACATACTTATACTGCTATTGGCACTTATGAAGCGTATGTCACAGTTACAACCTCCAATGGATGTGTGTTCACTGATTCCATACAAATACTGGTAGGCGCTCCCCCTGTTGTTACTTTCACCGCAACGCCCACTCATGTGTGTTATGGCAAACCAATAAAATACGTTGCTACGATCGTAACCGGGCCTGTAGATGATTTTCACTGGATGTTTGACGATTGGTATCTGGGAGGTGAAGGTGATGCACATACCACAGTAGATTCAATAATATATACGGATATGGTGCCGGGTATTTTTAAAGTTACACTAATTCCATCTTATCATGGTTGCGCCGGACCTCCTGTCACGCTTACCGTCATAGTAGATTCACCAAAGGCGATAGCAAATTATAAGGTTTTGTGTTCGCCCCGGAACAGGGTGCAATTTACCGATCTCTCTATGGGTGATGATTTCCGGACATGGTTATTTGGAGACGGTACTACTTCAACTGCAACCAACCCGACACATGATTATCCTACAAGCACAACCTATACAGTGACCCTTGCGACTTATAATTCAAAAAGCGGGTGCAGGGATACTACCCGGCTTTTTATTGACCTTACCTACCCTACTCCTGATTTTACCGGAACAAGAACTTCCATTTGCAAGGATGCCGTTGATACCTTCACTGCTACAATGACCGGTGGGGTTGCTTCCTCTTACCAGTGGGATGGGGGCGGAATGTTCCCTACATCATTTGGTATCGGGTCAACAACCGGGCGTTTGGGGCCTGTCACAACTGATACCTTTCATACTAGCGGGATATATAGTATCCGGTTAATCGTCACGGATCAAAATGGCTGCCTGGATACTGTAATCAAGACGAATTATATTAAGGTCGGCGATCCTAAAGTAAACTTCACCGCGTCGCCAACAACGGGCTGCTGGCCGCTTACTGTTACTTTTAAGGATGCCAGCACAGACATTGCAGGGTTTACTTTCACTAAATATATTTGGGCGTTTGGGGATGGTGGAACATCAACTGTTACATCCACAGCCGTTTCACATACATTCACTACAGCAGGCACCTTCACCACGCAGGAAATCGTTATTGACAATATAGGATGTATTGACAGCGCAGCTTTATCTTTAGTGACAGTATGGCGGCCGCACGCTGATTTTCATGCATACCAGTATCCCTGTGTTGGCGACAGCGTTAATTTTGTCAATTCAAGTACGGGCGCAGTCAGTTCTTTCTGGACGTTTGGCGATGGTGGCACATCAACAGCCACTTCACCATGGCACACTTACACTACCGCGGGAACTTATACTGTTACCCTTGCCGTAGTTGACGTTCATGGCTGTAAGGATACCGCAGTGTTCGTAAATTATATTTTATCAACGCAGGTGATAGCTTCATTTACCATGAGTGATTCATTTGCCATTTGCCCTCCATTAATAGTAAACTTTACCAATACCAGTACAGGCGCTTCCAGCTATAGCTGGGATCTTGGGGATGGAACTACTACTGCCGCTGTAAGCCCGAGCGATATGTACATTACTACGGGTTACTATACGGTAACTTTGGTAGCCAAAAATATATACGGCTGTATGTCAACTGTCATACAGCATGTAAATGTCTATGGTTATGCCGGTTCATTTACTTACACACCTCTGAGCGGGTGCTCGCCATTATTGGTCCATTTTAAAGCGAAAATCAGCAATGTGCCGAGCATTATCTGGGATTTTTCTGACGGAACTACTTCTAAAGGTTCTTTTGTTGACACTGCCGACCATATTTATGTATTGCCCGGCGCTTATGTGCCAAAGCTGATACTCAGTGACAATACCGGTTGCCAGAATTCAAGCCTCGGAATTGACACTATAAAAGTGGACAAAGTATATCCTGGTTTTAAAACTGTTCCTGCTCCTGTATGTATAAACACTCCGGTAAATTTCACGGATACCTCACGCAGTTATTTTTCAACCATCACCTCCTGGTTATGGACATTTACCAATGGAGACGTAAGCACAGTCAAATCCCCCCCTTATCTGTACCCCATTCCAGGTACTTACCCGGTTAACCTAGTCGTAACTGACGGATGGGGTTGCGTGGATTCTGTGAAAGAGGATGTTGTCGTATATCCTCCTCCGGTTATTACGGTAAGCCCTGATACTACAATATGCCTGACTGATGCGGCAACATTAACAGGCTACGGAGGCGTAAGCTATACCTGGGTACCCACTTCTACTGTCAGCTGTACGAATTGCAACCCAACCAAAGCAAACCCTCTTGTTGTTACTACCTACACGGTTACAGGAACAGATGTGCACGGCTGCGTGAATACAGATACGGTATCCGTATTTATTAAGACTAAAACCGTGGGCCATGCCAGCGGGGATACAGAAATATGCCGTAACCAGGTAGTTCAGGTGCATGATTCCGGTGGAACAAAATACTCATGGACGCCGGCTGCAGGCCTCAGCAGCCCAACAATTGCCGATCCTTATGCCTCTCCGGAATATACAACCAAATATACGGTTATAGCCAAGCTCGCTAGTTGTATTCCGGATACCGGTTTCGTATGGGTTACCGTACACCAGTTACCTGCCGTTGACGCTGGCCCGGGCCAGAGGCTGGTAGAAGGTTCTACAGCGCAGTTACAGGCTACAGGTACCAATGTAGAAATTTACAGCTGGGGAGATCCCGGCACTTTGAGCTGCGACAGTTGCTCAAACCCCTTAGCTACAATGTCGGTATCAACAACATATACGGTTAGGGTCACTTCTTCATTTGGCTGCAAAGCTTCTGATTCAGTCAGGATTCTCATATATTGCGACAAGAGCCAGATATTCATACCTAATACTTTTACACCTAATGGCGATGGGAATAATGATATTTTCTATCCACGCGGCATTGGCGTAAGCAACATACTGTCTTTCCGTATCTATAACCGTTGGGGACAATTATTATTTGAACGGACTAACATACAAATAAATGATGCATCAAATGCATGGAATGGCTCTTATCTGGGTGGTGCTCCAAGACCGGATGTATATGTATGGGTACTGGACGCAATATGTGAAACGGGTGAACCAATAAATATGAAAGGCGACGTAACTATAATCCGGTAAAGCACCCATGATCGGAAATGTGGAAATGTGGAAATGGCGAAATTTGTAAAATACAAATTTCAAAAAGATGCAGACAAGTGTAATTGAATTTGAGCAGCAGGTAGGGCTGCGGATGCATTATTTTTTTACATATAAAAAAATAAACTTTTTTATTTATGTATCTTTTTTAATGAATTATTCATAATTTTATTTGCCGTTAATCTATTTTCACTATTCCTTACATAATCTCTAATGAAAAATTTTTCGCTTTATGCCTTATTGACATTATTATCAGTGCTTGTTTCTTTTTCATCAAAAAGCCAGGTAACATCAAGTTTTACTCCGGCTTATACTTCAGGGTGCGCCCCGCTGGTAGATAGTTTCAACAATACATCCACAGGCCCAATTACGGGATACTTTTGGGATTTCGGAACGGGGACGACCTCAGTACTCAAAAACCCATCTACCAGTTTCACAACACCAGGCACTTACACGGTTAAACTAACTGTTTATGGCACCGGTGGACCAGTTACATCTAGCAAGGCCATTACCGTTTATCCTCCGCCAACAGTATCTTTTCATGCCAGCGCTACTACCGTATGCCCCGGAACGCCTGTAACTTATACCAGCACTACGGTAGGCGGCACTCCGGGCCCAATTAGTTATACCTGGAGTTTTGGCGATGGCACGGTAAGTACTGCTACAACGCCGGTGCATGTATATTCAGTTTCAGGTTATTACAATGTTACCCTGTTTGCCATTAATTCGATGGGCTGCGCGGAATCGCTGACGGTAGCAAAATATATTCATGTATTAGCCCCCCCTGTTCCTAACTTTACTGCAAGTTCTGTCTTAGTCTGCAAAGCTCCGGGGACTGTGACTTTTACCGACATCTCAACCGGCACGCCGCCACTCACATATATTTGGGATTTTGGCGACGGCAGCGGTCCTTCTACACTTAAAAATCCCACACACACCTATGCTGCATCCGGAACTTATACTGTAAAACTCACAGTAACAGATGGCAACGGATGCACGGCAACAATTGTCAAACCGGCATATGTTACCATATCAGGAATAAAAGCAAATTTTGCTTATCCGAAAATTGCCTGTGTCAACAGCCTTATTACCTTCACTAACACCAGCACCACACATTCTTCCAGCTATTGGGATTATGGAGATGGCGGTTCAGGCACAGGAGACCCGGGAACGCATACCTATACCGGCACGGGTACCTTTAGTGTGAGGCTCATAATTTTTGATGGCACATGCTATGATACGGTTACAAAACCCATCACCATAATAGCAGGGCCGGTTGTCAGTATCAGCCAGGTACCACTGCAACCCTGTCCGCCACCGGTAGGAATTACATTTACCGCAACCGCTCCTCCAGGTATAGGTATTACCTGGACTTTCGGCGACGGCGGTACCGGTACGGGGTCGCCCATTACTCATTTATATGCATGGCGGGGAGTGTACACTATAACTATGACCGGCACAGACCCTTCCACGGGCTGCACTACTACCGCCTTGCTTCGGGATACATTATATGACATGGTGCACAGCATCGTTGCCAGCCCGGTCAAAGGCTGCAGACCGCTTACAGTGAATTTTGCGGATACACCCTATACCTATGAGCCGGATACAACCAAACCCAAACATTTTTATCCCTATGGCGTGACGTCTTACTCCTGGACTTTTGGCGATGGCGGGACTTCAACCGCTTCCCGTCCTTTACATATCTATACTGCGGTCGGAACTTATAGGGCGTCTGTGACAGTGGTCACTTCCAATGGTTGTGCTTATACGGATACGATACAGATTTTAGTAGGAGACCCGCCCGTGGTTACGCTCACAGCCTTGCCTACGCATGTCTGCTATGGTCATCCCATTACTTATGTCTCCACGATCGTGAAAGGGCCGGTAGATAACTATGACTGGCAATTTGGTGACGGTAGCTTTTTTTCAACAACCGGTGGTATAATAACCTACATTGATCTGGTACCTGGTATTTTCACTGTAACATTAACGCCTTCTTATCATGGATGTTATGGGCCGCCTGTCAATATCACAGTTATTGTGGATTCACCAAAATCCATTCCAAAAGATTCTATTGCATGTTCGCCCCGCAACAGAGTATTTTTTAAAGATCTCTCTTTGGGCGATGACAGCCATTTGTGGGTATTCGGAGACGGGACTACTTCAACCCTGGCTAACCCTGTTCATGATTATCCGTCCAGTACAACTTATACCGTTTATCTTGCCACGTATAATATTGCCAGCGGTTGCAGGGACACAGCCAGTTTTACCGTTGACCTCACTTATCCATCGCCGGATTTTACTGTTTCAAGTCCATTTATTTGTAAAGACGCCGTTGATACTTTTACGGCAACCATAACGGGAGGCACTGCAGTTAGTTATTATTGGGATGGGGGAGGCACATTCCCCTTTGTGCCATCTTATGGACGCTCGTATGGAATTATTGGCCCGATAATCACTGATACTTTCCATATCGCCGGTATTTATAATATCCGTTTGATCGTCACCGACCAGAATGGCTGTTTTGATACCGTTATTAAGCCTGGGATTGTTAGTGTAGGCGACCCCAAAGTAAACTTCACTGCTACGCCTGCAGCCGGTTGCGCACCACTCAGCGTGACATTTATGGACGTAAGTTATGATGTGCCGGGTTTTACATTATCTCAATATTTTTGGTCTTTTGGAGATGGAGGTTCATCTACGGTGACATCCGGAGGTGTTGTCCATACATTCACCGTTGCAGGCGCCTTTAAAACCCAGGAAATCGTTGTTGACAACTATGGCTGCACAGACAGCGCATCGTTATCTTTGGTCACGGTATGGAAGCCACATGCCGATTTTTCATCCTACCAGTATCCCTGTGTTGGCGATGGTGTCAATTTTCTAAATACCAGTACAGGCGCAGTATCTTATTTTTGGAATTTTGGCGACGGTAGTACTTCCACTGCGTTTTCGCCATGGCATACCTATACAACTGCCGGCACTTACACGGTATACCTTGCTGTAACAGATGTTCATGGGTGCAGGGATACTGATGTGTTAGTGAATTATATCACTTCAACAAAGGTTATTGCTTCATTTACCATGAGCGATACATTTGCAGTCTGCCCGCCTTTAACAGTCAATTTCACAAATACGAGTATAGGCGCCGGCACATATAACTGGGACCTGGGCAATGGAGCAGTCAGCACCCTTCCGAATCCCAGCAATATGTATATTGATTCCGGCTTTTATTATGTGAAATTGATAGCGTCGAATTCTTATGGCTGTTCAGACACAGCTATACAACGCGTAGTAATATACGGTTATGCGGGGGCATTATCATACACGCCGCTTACGGGGTGCGTACCATTATTAGTCCATTTTAAAGCAAAAATAACCAACGTATCAAGTATCATCTGGGATTTTTCTGATGGGGTTACATCAAGCCCTTCTCTGACAGACACCATAGATCATCTTTACACGGTGGCAGGAGCTTATGTGCCAAAGCTTATTCTCAGTGACAAGACCGGTTGCCAGAATTCAAGCCCCGGTTTGGACACTATTAAAGTGGATGAAATGTACGCAGGATTTACAACTGTTCCTTCGCCGGTTTGCATCAATGTTCCTATTTTGTACAAGGATACTTCGCATAGTTATTTTTCAACCCTGACTTACAATTTCTGGACATTTTCCAATGGTGACACCAGTACGGGCAATATGATCCCCGCTGTATATCCTGTAGCAGGCGCCTACCCTGTCAGTTTATTTGTGATAGATGGATGGGGGTGTGAGGACTCCCTTAAAACAAGCGTCATGGTATATCCGCCTCCGGTAATTACTGTTAGTCCTGATACAATAGTATGCCTGACCGATGCCGCAACACTTACCGGATATGGAGGCGTCAGCTACACATGGGTTCCTGCCGGCACTTTGAGCTGCGCAAATTGCAATCCAACCCTTGCATCACCCGCAGTAATAACCAGCTATACGGTAACCGGAACTGACATTCATGGCTGCGTCAATACAGATTCAGTGACTGTATTTCTGAAAACATTAACCGTGAGCCATGCCACCGGGGATACCGATATTTGCCGCAACACGGTTGTGCAATTGCATGATTCCGGGGGAACAACCTATTTCTGGCAGCCAAGTGGCGGCCTCAGCGATCCGCGTATTGCGAACCCCTTAGCTTACCCCACTGTTACAACTGATTACAGGGTAATTGCAAGACTTGGCAGTTGTATTCCTGATACCGGTTATGTTTTGGTTACCATTCACGACGTACCATCAGTTGACGCCGGGCCAGACCAGAGAGTTCTGGAAGGTACATTAACGCAATTGCATGCCACAGGCACGCAGATTGATAAGATAAGTTGGGGAGAATCTCCAACCCTGAGCTGCGACAGCTGTTTCAGTCCGGTAGCTTCCAATACGGTAACCACAACTTATGTTGTAGTTGCTTCAACTTTATTTGGCTGTAAAGACACCGATTCGGTTACTATCCGGATTTACTGCGGCAACGGCCAGATATTTATGCCAAATACATTTACTCCCAACGGAGATGGAGAAAATGACGTTTATTACCCCCGCGGGAAAGGCATAAGCATTATTAAATCTTTCCGGATTTATAACCGCTGGGGACAATTATTATTTGAACGTAGCGATATTCGCATGAACGACGCCGGCAACGCCTGGGATGGTTCCTATCTCGGAGGCGAACCAAGACCTGACGTATATGTCTGGGTGGTAGATGCGGTATGCGAATCTGGTGAACCGATAAATCTGAAAGGCGATGTGACAATTATCCGGTAGAATGTATGGAATGAAATATTTGCCAGATTGCAAGGAATAATATGGTTGAATTAATAATGGCTTAATTAATGGATTATTTTTTATATGAAAAGCAAATTTTCGGGTTCATGCGTATTATTTAATAAGTTATTCATAATTTTAATTACCGTTAATAGATTTTCACCATCCCTCAAATAATCTCTAATGAAAAACTTTTCGCTTTATGCATTATTGACATTATTATCAGGGTTGGTTTCTTTTTCATCAAAAAGCCAGGTAACATCTGGTTTTACTCCGGTTTATACTTCAGGGTGCTCACCACTTGTAGATAGTTTCAGCAATACATCCACTGGCCCGGTTACGGGATACTTCTGGGATTTCGGAACGGGGATAACTTCAGTGGTCAAAAACCCATCTGCAAGCTTTACTTCTCCCGGCACGTATATAGTTAAACTGACCGTTTTTGGTCCCGGAGGGCCGGTTACTTCTACCCAAACCGTTACTGTATATCCACCACCTGCAGTATCTTTTTACGCAAGCGTTACTACTGTTTGTCCCGGTGACCCGGTAACTTTTACCAGCACTACCGTGGGGGGCGCACCGGGACCGGTTACCTATACATGGAGTTTTGGCGATGGAACTTTAAGTACTGCTACTTCACCCGTGCATATTTATTCAACATCTGGTTATTACAATGTCACTTTGTATGCTACAAGTTCGGCAGGCTGCACTAAATTCCTGACTGTAGCAAAGTATATTCATGTAACAGTCCCCCCTGTCCCCAATTTCACGGTAAATTCAAACTATGTATGTATTACTCCCGGCACAGTAACTTTCACTGATTCGTCAGTTGGCGTCCCGCCGCTTACCTATTCCTGGGATTTTGGCGATGGCAGTGGCCCTTCCACTTTAAAAAATCCTCCGCATACCTATACCGCGGCCGGAACCTATACCATAAAACTCACCGTAACAGACGGCAACGGCTGCACGGCTACAATTACCAAACCGGCATTTGTAACCATAGCTAATACTTTCGCAAGTTTTACGTATCCGACGCCGGTTTGCACCAACTCTATTGTTACTTTTCTAAACACCAGCAGCACGCATACCTACAGCCATTGGAGCTATGGAGATGGCGATACCTCATCAGGAGATCCCGGGATACATCAATATGCCTCGCCTGGAATTTACGTGGTCAAGCTCCTTGTCTTCGACGGAACATGTCTTGATTCTACTACAAAAACAATTACCGTAATTCCCGGGCCTGCAGTCAGTTTTACTCAGGTGCCGATTGAACCCTGTCCTCCACCTGTCGGAATAAAATTCATTGCTACTACCCCTCCGGGCAGCACCCTAAGATGGACCTTCGGGATTGGCGGCCCGGGAACAGGATCTCCTGTCACACATACATTTCCCTTCCCCGGCGTATATACTATTACCCTATACGCAACCGACCCGACCACCGGCTGTGTGAGTAATGCCGTGCGTACAGATACTTTGTATGACATGATCCATGGAATCACTGCTTCGCCTGTCATGGGCTGCGCTCCGCTTACAGTAAATTTTTATGATACACCATATACATATCAACCCGCTCCTCCTCCTCCGCTTCCACCCATATTGCATTTATATCCATTTAGTATGGCTTCTTATTCCTGGACTTTCGGAGATGGCGGGACTTCAACCCTTTCCCGACCTTCGCACACTTATACAGCAGCAGGAGTTTACCTGTCATCGGTGACAGTAGTCAGTTCCAATGGATGCGTTTATACAGATACTTTAACAATATTTGTGGGAGGGCCGCCTGTTGTTACGTTCACTGCTGCCCCCACTCATGTTTGCTATGGCCAGCCTGTTACCTATGTGGCAACCCTCATTAAAGGGCCTATTGATGCTTATTCCTGGCGATTTGGCGATGGGGGGGGAGGGTCTGGAAGTACCATTACCTATACGGACACTTTACCTGGTATTTTCACCGTAACATTAACGCCATACTATCGCGGTTGTCCCGGTCCACCTGTTACGTTTAGCGGTATTATCGTAGATTCACCAAGATCGATAATTAGATACACTGTTATTTGTTCTCCCAGGAAACGGGTACAATTTTGGGATAAATCTTTGGGAGATGACAGCCATTTGTGGATTTTCGGCGACGGGACCACCTCCACACTATCCAACCCGCTGCATGATTATCCATTGCCTGTAACTTATACAGTTCAACTGGCAACCTATAATAAAACCAGCGGTTGCCGGGATACTGATAAAGTTTATATAGATCTTAGCACCCCAACACCGGATTTTACTGTTTCAAGTCCGTTTATTTGTAAGGATGCAGTGGATACATTTACTGCAACAATGACAGGCGGTATCGCTTATGGTTACTATTGGGATAGCGGAGGTGGTACGTTTGCCTGTTATGCTTTTCCTCCTTCTCCACCGCCATATGGAGGTCCTCACGGACGTTGCGGGCCGGTGATAACCGATACGTTCCATGTACCCGGCATATATACTATCCGGTTAATTGTTTCGGATCAAAACCGTTGTACAGATACTGTCGTAAAGCCTAATATCATTAACGTCGGCCATCCCAAAGTAAAGTTCTCTGCTTCACCCCCTATTGGTTGCTGGCCGCTAACCGTTACCTTTATTGATTCCAGTTCTGATATGACCGGATTTAAACTATCTAAATACTTATGGTCATTTGGAGACGGGAGTTCAACTACCGTGACGACCACCAGTGTTGCCCATACATTTACGATTGCCGGTACTTTCAAAACGCAGGAAATCGTTATTGACAATTACGGATGCACTGACAGCCTGACATTGCCTTTAGTGACTGTATGGCGGCCTCATGCCGCATTCTCAGCCAACCAGTATCCCTGCCTGGGAGATACTGTTCATTTTGTCAATTCCAGTACGGATACAACCGGCACATTCTGGACTTTTGGCGATGGCGCCACATCAACGGCTACCGCTCCCTCGCATATCTACACCACTACCGGATCATTTACTGTGACGCTGGCTGTGAGGGATATTCATGGTTGTGTGGATACCGCCGTATATGTAAATTATATTTTATCTACCAATGTTGTTGCTTCCTTTACTATGAGCGATTCTTTTTCTATTTGTCCACCTTTAATAGTTAACTTTACAAATACCGGAACCGGAGGCACTAACCATAATTGGGATCTTGGCGATGGCAATGTAAGCGCGCTCCCTAACCCGGTCAATATGTATATGGATACAGGTTACTTTACAGTGATATTAATTGATTCCAATAAATATGGATGTAAAGACACTTCTGTACACCATGTGTATGTGTTAGGTTATGCCGGTGCATTAAGTTATGCACCGCTTTCAGGATGCGTCCCTTTAACCGTCCATTTTAAGGCAACTGTCAGTAATGTGCCGAGTATTATCTGGGACTTTTCGGACGGAATTATTTCGAAAGCTATTCTGACAGACAGTATTGATCATATTTATCTGACGCCCGGCGCTTACGTACCAAAACTGATATTAAGCGATAATACAGGCTGTAGTAACTTCAGCATCGGTAAAGATACCATTAAGGTGGATAACGTTTTTCCGGGATTTACTTCCATTCCGAATCCTATCTGTATTAATGTTCCTGTTTATTATAAAGATACTTCTCACAGTTTGTTCTCAACTGTTAACTCCTGGCTATGGAAATTTACCAATGGTGACACCAGCACAAGCAGCTCACTTCCTTATTTATACGCTGTTGCAGGGACGTACCCGGTTAGCCTGAAGGTAACTGACCAATGGGGTTGTGTGGATTCTGTTACGGGAGATGTGGTTGTATATCCGCAACCTGTCATTACAGCAAGTCCTGATACGATTGTATGCCTGACCGACGCCGCAACACTTACAGGTTACGGAGGCGTCAGCTATTCCTGGGCCCCGACATCTACTGTCAGTTGTATAAATTGCAATCCTGCTCTTGCGTCTCCTAGAGTTGTTACAACCTATACTGTTACAGGAACTGACATTCATGGCTGCGTCAATACGAATACCGTGACAGTATTCCTTAAAACTAAAACAGTGAGCTATGCCAGCAGTGATACCGGTATTTGCGCTAATTCAGCAGTGCAGTTACTTGATTCCGGCGGTACAACTTATCTCTGGTCGCCAAGTGGCGGCGTTAGCAATGTGCATATTGCCGATCCACTGGTGAGCCCCGCATCCACTACACAATATATGGTAATCGCCAAACTTGGCAGTTGTATTGCGGATACCGCTTTTGTGCTGGTTACCGTACACCCCTTACCTACGGTTGAAGTTGGCCCCGACCAGACAGTGGTAGAAGGTAATTTAACACATTTAATAGCCAATGGTACATGGATAGAAAAGTACAGTTGGGGAAAATCTCCTGCGCTCAGTTGCGATACCTGCCCTAATCCGGTGGCTACCAATTCTGTAACTGCTACTTATATAGTAGTTGTTACTTCGGCATTCGGCTGTAACGCTTCCGATTCTGTTACCGTACGTGTTCACTGCGATAAGAGCCAGATATTCATGCCGAATTCCTTTACTCCAAACGGCGACGGGCAAAATGATACATACTATCCGCGGGGAAAAGGCGTTATGATAGTTAAATCTTTCCGGATTTATAACCGGTGGGGACAACTATTATTTGAACGGAGTAATTTCCAGGTGAACGATGCTGCCAATGCCTGGGATGGGTCCTACATGGGTGGAGATCCAAGGCCTGATGTATTCGTATGGGTAGTGGATGCTGTATGTGAAACAGGCGAACCGATAAATTTGAAAGGTGATGTAACTATAATCCGATAAAAATTAAAATCAAATGAACATGAAATTGTCTTTTATTCAAACTACAGGAAAGCAACCGGGGAAGAGTGCATTGCTTTCATTTACTTATTTTGCAGGTATCCTGATGCTGCTCTCCTCTTCCCGTCTTTACGCCCAGGCCGATATTCATTTTTCGCAGTTTTATGAAACATCCATACTTCGTAATCCCGCGATGACGGGAGTTTTTGAAGATGATTACAAGCTGGGCGCCTATTACCGTAGCCAGTGGAGCAGCATCTCCAATCCATACAGAACAGAGCTTATCTCTGCCGAAACCCACTTTGCCGCCAGCAGGACCTCTGACGATTTCTTCAGTTTCGGCCTCCTGGCGTATATGGACAAAGCAGGCAGCATTGATGAAAAAATAACTTCGTTTTACCCCGCCATCAATTATAACAAATCACTGAACCCCAACCACAATACCTACTTATCGGTTGGCTTCACCGGCGGCTACCTGCAATACAGCTTCGACCCGTCTAAAGCCACTTTCAACAACCAATACATGAATGGGATGTTCAATGCCGCAAACCCTTCTATGGAAAATATTCCGAACGCCAAAATGTCCATCTGGGACCTTGGCGCAGGCATTAACTACAATACCACAAGGGGCGAGAACAGTAATGTCAGTTACATAATTGGCGTGTCCGGCTATCACTTCACCCAGCCCGTCATCTCTTATTATCACAACAACAAAGTGTCGGAGAATATCAGGCTGAACGGGAACGCGGCGATAAACACTGTTGTTAACGACTTCGTATCGTTCCAGGTACAGGGCAACTATGCCATACAGGGAACCTACAAAGAGCTGATGGCCGGCGGGCTTATTAACTACACGCAGGTGCAGGGCATGGAAAACCGGTTCGTTATTTCTGCTGGCGCGTTTTACCGTTATGGCGATGCGATCATACCTGTCATAAAAGTGAAATACCATGCCATGGCGGTGGGCATAAGCTACGACGTAAATTTATCCACCCTCAAAGAAGCCAGTAATATGCAGGGTGGAACAGAAATAACCCTGTTTTTCAGTGGAAATTATGTTGACAGAAGTATGCAGAAAAAAACCGTGTGCCCTAAGTTTTAGCTGCTCAAATTTTTATCCTGAGTTTATCGAAGGGTGTCATCCTGAGTTTATCGAAGGGTGGCACTCCTGAGTTTATCGAAGGGTGTCATCCTGAGTTTATCGAAGGGTGGCACTCCTGAGTTTACCGAAGGGTGTCATCCTGAGTTTATCGAAGGGTGGCACTCCTGAGTTTACCGAAGGGGGGTACATGGCATTTGTGGTACTATCACCGTCCGGTGTGTCACTCCCTTGTACGTTCATATCACTATTCCTCAAGCCCAGTCATTGTAAGTAAACAATTTGCTGAGCACAAGCTCTTTGAAAATGACAAGTCATAAGGAATAAATGCAAACAGCGCTCAAGCTAAATTTAGATTCTTTTGCTAAATCAAAGCCCCGCCAACAAGGGTAACTTTTAATAGCTTTCCCCCACATTTCAGCGTATAGCTATCTTTTTTTGTGCGGAGCGTTTCAAAAAAAGGGCCCTTTTCTTTTGTTACTTTTCTTTTGGGCAAGCAAAAGAAAAGTAAGATAATAAGGGCAAAGCTGAAAAAAGAGAGGGTTTTAAGTGACTAAAATTAACCCATTACAATACATGTCATTGGAAGTTTATTGAAGGGTGTCATCCTGAGTACCCACCTTTTGACGCCAAAAGGATAAAATGTGAATGACGTTACTAACACTTAACTCATTCGAGGTGGTCATTGCGAGGTACGAAGCAACCTTACGATTTGAGGTAAAATAAAATAGCACCATTCATTTATCATTTAAAATCAATCAATCGCAAAGACGTCATTGTAAGTTTATCGAAGGATTTCTTTGATTTACCTTCAATACCGCGACGCTCACCGAATGCTGTTTCCGTGAGGAATTGCCTGTATCTATCTTTGAAAAAAAATCATTTTTTATGAGAAAGATATGGATCAGGAAAATACCCGTTGTTATTGCGATAGCCGCCGCGGGAATATTTGTTTTTAGTGGCGTTGTTATGCTTTTATGGAATGGCATTTTGCCCGCCGTTCTGCATATTGGCACTATTACCATCTGGCAGGCCGCTGGCATATTACTATTGTCAAAGATCTTATTCGGCGGCTTTAAGGGCAGGCGCATGTTTAACGGAAGCTGCAGGAAAAAAAGCCTGTTTATGAAGTGGCAGTACATGACTCCCGAAGAAAAAGAAAAGTTTTCCGGGATGGGGCATTGTAATAAAGTGTACGGAACAGCGAACTGTTAAGTAAAATTGTACACTTTTTAAGAGATCCATCTGGCGCGTGTTTTGGCGCATAGCAATGTGTGTGTGCCAACTCGTGTCTAAGCAATTTAGCCAGTTTGCAACTGGCATTCATAAACTCCTTAACCCATCCAGAATTGTTGCGGCCCTAACGGGGCGCATGTGCTGGTAATTTTTGAATTTCTACAAAGCTTTAGCACCTAACGGAGCATTCCAACTCAATGAAGGAAAATTATGTTGTCGCAAGATTGCTTCGTGCCTCGCAAAGACTAACACGAGTACTGATGCTTCCTACGTCAGCATGACAAAAAAGCAAAAAACAAGCGCAAAAAACACACCCCTGTAAAAGTTACCGCTGCCACATCAAAGCCGACTCCCGTCGTCCCCTAACAGCCTTCCCCCACATAACACCGTATAGCTTTCTTTTGCCATGCGGATGCATTCAGGCAAAAGTGCCCTTTTCTTTGGTTCGTTTCTTTTGGCCACCCAAAAGAAATGAACACTCGCGCAGGACAGATAATTAAGGACAAAAAACACACCTCTGTAAAAATTATCACTGCCACATCAATGCCGACTCCCGTCGTCCCTCAATAGCTTTCCCCCACATTTCCATCTGGCGCGAGTTTGGCGCAGAGCAATGTGTGTGAGCCAACTCGTGTCTAAGCAATTTAGCCAGTTTGCAACTGGCATTCATAAACCCCTTAACCCATCCCGAATTGGTGCGGCCCTAATGGGGCGCACGTGCTGTGAAATTTTGAATTTCTACACTCATAGCTGCAATGTGGGCTAACATCAGAGCATATTAAACAAAAATAAATAATACAAAATATTTGGAATTGTCAATAATGGTGTCTATATTTGTCCCTTAATTTGAATATTATGACAACAAAATTTAATATTATAAAATTACAGTGCGCAAATAAAGCGCAACGGAGAGCAAAGAATGCGCAGGAATTTGAGCACAAAATTTCACTAACTAATTGATTTCCAATGTATAATTGCGCAAAAATCAGAAAAATAAAAAAATCAAACTAGAATTGCGCAACCATTAAAATTTATATTATTCATTATGCATTCAATCCGTAAAAAAGCATAATTCAAAATACACCACAATTCCAGGAATTCCTCAATTCCAGAAATTCCGGTTCATACAAAATAGACCATTGTACAGAAAACGTACAGTTCTTTCCGGTCACAAACCAAACAACTCATTGAAAATCAATAGAATAATACTCTCTGAAAGTAAATAAAAAAAAATCCTTAAAAACCGTACAGTTATAAATTTATGACAATATCAAAACCCATTATTAACCCATTGAGCAATTGAGCCATTAAAAAATTACCACAAATGCACCCGCAAACTATCCGGGATATACATTTTATCTCCGGGCTTGATGCCAAATGCGTCATAGAATTCCGGCACGTTCGGGAAGGGGCCGTTCACGCGGTATTTTGCGGGGGAGTGTACATCGGTGAGTAATTGTGTGGCGATCCTTTCAGGGCGTTCTGCGAGCAGCCAGCCTAAGGAATAGCCCATGAAGAAGCGCTGCGTGGGCGTCATGCCGCTGATCTTTTCGCCCTTCTTGTACATGTCGGTTTGTTTAAAAGCGTCAAGGCCTATCAGTATGCCGCCAAGGTCTGCAAGGTTTTCACCCAGTGTCGCTTTGCCATTGATATGCATGGTATCTAACGGGACCATTTTGTTGAACTGCTTTACAAGCACATCCGCGCGCTTCATGAACTGAGCGGTATCCATTAAAGACCACCAGCTGCAAAGATTACCATACTCGTCGAACTTACGGCCCTGGTCATCGAAGCCATGGGTGATCTCATGCCCCACTGTTGAGGCTGCGGTATAACCATATACCAGCGCATCATCCAGCTCCGAATCGCGGTAACCCGGCACAGTCATCATGGCGGCAGGCAATACTATTTCATTGTTCGATTCATTATAATACGCATTGTAGGTTTGAGGCGTCATGCTCCATTCGTCACGGTCCACGGGCTTTCCAAGCTTGCTCATTTCATAATTATTCCACCATTGGTTCGCACGCATCACATTGAGCGCATAAGGGCCACGGTCTATTTTCAGTGCGGAAAAATCTTTCCATTTATCCGGGAATCCCACCTTTTTGCGGATGGCCAGCAATTTGTGAATGGCTTTTTGTTTGGTGCTGTCGGTCATCCAGTCCAGCTTTTCTATGCGCGCTTTATAGGCGGTGCGCACATTTTCCACTATCTGCTCATAACGCGCCTTTGCTTTTGCGTCAAAATATTCCTTCACAAAAAGCTGTCCGAGCTCTTCGCCTATAGCGCCTTCTTCCGCATCCAATACCCTGCGCCAGCGGGGATGCTGTGCTTCAGCGCCGCGTATGGTTTTGGAGTAAAAATTAAAGTTGGCAGTAACAAACGGAACACTTAAATAATTACCGAAAGTCTTTACCAGGTGGAAGGCCATATAGTCTTTGAGGGTTTGCATATCCGTTGTGGCTATTACCTTGTCAAGCGCTTTGTAAAATTCCGGCTGCCCAACTATTACGCTGTCCACCTGTTTCACGCCCATCTGGCCAAGATATTTTGGCCACTCAATACCCGGCGACAGGGTACGGAGCTGCACTATGGCGTACTTGTTATAATTGGTATAAGGATCCCGCAGGTCTTCGAGTTTGCGGGATGCTTTCGCAAGATTGGTTTCGACCATCATAATTTCCGCAGCTTTAATATTGGCCTGCAGGCTGTCAGTTCCCATCAGGCGAAACAAAGAAGCAATATACTGCGGATATAAACCGCGGATCTTTACAGTACGCGCATCCGTATTAAAGTAATAATCGCGGTTGGGCATTCCCAGCCCGCCCTGTGTCATAAAGTAAGCCTCCACATCGCTGTGCTTGGGATCCTGCGACACGCCTTCATCAAAAAATACATTGGCGCCATAGCTATGCATATGTGCAGCCTGCGTCAGTACATCTTCCTTTGTTTTCATTTCAGCTATCTTGCTGAGTTCCGCGCGCAAAGGCTCCACACCATTCTTTTCAATAGTGTTGGTATCCATAGCGCTGAACCAGAAATCACCTATCTGCTGTCCCGATCCGCTTTTGTCCGCTCTTTTCAGGGCATCTTCATTTATCTTCTGTAGCTTGACGTATAATTCTTTTTGCACCAGTTCGCCTATGCCCCATGTAGTTTCATCGCCGGGTATGGGGTTGTGTTTCATCCATCCGCCATTGGCATAAGCGAAAAAATCATCGTTTGGTTTTACGGTAGTATCCATATCCGTACGGATAATATCCTGTTTGGCGGCTTCTTTGGGTGCAGGTGAATTGCAGGCAGTAAAAAATGACAGAGCAGCTAATATGCTGATAAGTTTGTTGTGCATGAGATTATAATTAAGCTATAAAAGTAGTTTGTTTTTATTTACTTTTTTATGGCAGTATTCAGGGGGGCAAATCCTGGCAAGTAAATATTATTAATGTTTGGCAATCTCTGTCCTGCATTATCTTACTTTTTCTTTGCTTCGCCAAAGAAAAAGTAACAAAAAGAAAGGCGATTTTTGGCGAAACGCTCCGCACGCCCAAAAAAAGCTCTGCGCTGAAATTTGGGGGAAAGCTATTAAGGGGAAGCCCTTGTTGGCGGGGCAATGATTGAAGCAAAGAACCTTTCATAGGGGCGTGTGCTGTTACTGACTAATGAATAGCATCTAAACAATAATTAGTGCAGCCTGACTTAAAAAGCAGACCCTATTCAGGGAATTTCAAGAGGCCGGGGCAATATCCAAAAAACTGTTTGAATGGCACCGGTATCAGAAAAAGTTACACCACGGAAATGGAACTCCATGCAACAATCGGGACATTACTCCTTCACAAACTTCCTGACATCTGCGCCATTGATCTTAACGAAGTAAACTCCTTTAGGGAAGTCAGCAATAGCTACCTGTACTTTCTCAGAGTTGTATTTATTGTTACAGATAGCTTGCCCTAAGAGATTGACAATTGTTATGTGGTTTATTTTACCCGCAGCCGTTATGGTTAGCGATGTAGTTGCCGGGTTTGGGTAGATGTGGATATCATTTGCCGAAGCGCTGATATCAGCAACTCCAAGGTTATTGAAATTGACTGTCGCAGAGGTTCCGGTACATCCGTTACCGTCTGTAACAGTAACTGCATAAGAGCCGTTAGTAACCGGGGTATAAGCAGAAGATGTTGCCCCAGGGATCGCAGTGCCAGCCAGCATCCACTGGTAAGAAATATAAGAAGAGGAAGTATTTAATACCAGTACCGCTACAGTAACTAATGGAGTTGGTAACGGATTGATGGTAATGGCTTTTGTTACACTAGCGGTATATCCGCAAGTGTTGGTAGCGGAATAGGAAATTGTATCTGTTCCGGCGCTTGCACCTGATACTAATCCGCCTGAAACAGTTGCCTTGCCATTAGATTCACTCCATGTGCCACCTGGTTTGGCATCGGTAAGCGATATGGTTGAACCCGCACAAACTGCAGAGGCGCCTGTTATGGTGCCGGCAATGTAGGAAGGGTCGCGGCTTATTACAAACCAGATATTTTTTGTAGTAACAGGAGGTCCGGGATCTGTAAGTTTCACTTCTAACCAATAAGTACCTTGTGAAATAAGGCCTAATGTGCTCATGGACAAATAGAAATTTCCACCTGCAGAAGGCGGGTAGTATGCTGTATGAGTTGCTCCTGAAGTCCCGTTCCATAACGCAAGGGTGGAATTGGAATACATGGCAGTATTATCAGCAATGCCAATATTAGGGAGCCAGTCTGACGGGAAATTTGATGCTACTACCTGCCAGTTTATAGTAATAGGACCAGCGCTTGAAGCCGTTGTTATAGAATCATAGAGGTTACCCATGACCGGACATAAGTAAGCATTCCCATAAGCAGTATCATGCTCCATAGTAAATGTTTGCGCATTGCCGGCATTACCAGCGCTGATGACTATTAACAATGTAAGGATGTAAAGTTTAAGGAGTCCCATTTGCATTATTTTTTAATAAAAATACTTAATCATTAATTCTTATCCAAAAAGAATAAACTCAATGTTAAATGGACAACCATAAGGCCAAAACCCACGGCTTATTATTTATGAAACTGAGCGCGAAAACTTAGATAAATAAATTAACATGGTTGTAAGTCAGATTTCTTATTTCTTAGTATATTTGTTCTGATAATTCCCTTAAAAAATTATTATTATGAAATCACTAATCCCTATAGTTTTAATTGCATGCACGATCCTGATTGATTCCTGCAGAACTACTCCAAACAACTCCCTAACCCTGAATTGCAGTGGGGCCGGGGGGCCTTTAGTAATATATAAAACAAAGAAGGATTATTCAAACAATATCAGTGTGCTTCTGTCAGCCGATAAGAAATCAGTACTGGCTTTTCCTGATACAAAAGATGCGGCAATTCAAAGGCCTGTTGCACTTGCAAATGGATTTTATCTGCAAAAAATGGTGGGGAATGCATTCACATCACTGACATTTGACCAGTACATTAATGGCACCTATTCTGAAGGCGATCTGTTCCACGATGTTATTGACACAGATCCTTTTACCAATATGTACGATTGTACGAGAGCTACAGATTGTGACAGCTTAAATAAGCTGATACAGAATAACCAATTGAGCCAGTGTAAGCTCATTAAGTAGTGTTATAAAAGAGGGCCAGGCACAGGAATCTAACCGACGATCTGCAATTTAATATTGCACATTTAGTCCTAAATCCGTCCCAAACAAACCTGTCCCAAACTCAAAAGGGCTGATTTATGTGGGGTTTAGTTGGTGAGGTTAAGAGCCTACGTTAGGCGTTAAATCCATTGAAGGCATTATTCTTTTGACCTCAATAAATAAAAATACGGATAGCTTTTTAAAAATACCGTTAAAACACCCTCTTATATATTAATCGGAATGTTTACTTTGTGATTTGGAATAAAAAAGCCTCCAGCCGAACTGTGAGGCAGACTTAAATCACAATAAGGAATAATCCTTATTGTGATAAGCTTTCATTGCAAATGTAATAAAACTATGACTATGGCAAAATATATTTTGGGACTTGATATTGGAACAAACTCAATAGGATGGACATTATTTAAGGATAATGAAATAATAGATGGTGGAGTCCTCATTTTCCCTATTGGTACTAATGTGGATAAAAATGGCATTGAAGCCACAAAAAATATGGAGCGTCGAAAATATAGGGGCGCAAGCCGCAACCATTTTCGATATAAACTTCGGCGCAAGAAATTAAAAAAATTTTTAGAAAAATTAGGAATGCTCCCGGATTTTTCAAAAACGTACAAAATAAAAGAAAAATATCAGGCTTCTGAATTATATAAATTACGTACAGATGCACTTGATAAACCAATCCCACGTGAAGAAATTGGAAGGTTATTCTTATTAATAAATAAGCATCGTGGTTTTAAGAGTAATAGCAAAATACTCTCAAATGAAAATAAAGAAGAAGGTACGGTAAATGAAGGCATTGGACAACTGCAAAAATTTATCGAACATAACAATGCTCGTACAATCGGCGAATATTTTCACAAAATGTATGCTAAAGCAAACAGTTTAAGTCATAAAGGAAAGTGGCATAATACAGATGAGCCATTTGATGAAAGGGCTGAAGTTGATGGAAAATTTATACAGCACAATAATCGCGGTATCCGAAGGGAAAACGGTAGATATGTAGGTCGCGAAATGTATGAACTTGAATTTGACCTTATTTGGAAGGAGCAAAAAAAACAATACACTCAATTAACAGGAAGCAAAGAAGAATATGAGCAAATTCGTCAATTACCGGTTGCAACAAAACGAGAAAAATTAAAGGTATTTAGAGAAACTGTGTACTGGCAGCTTAAGTACCAAACTATTTTTTATCAACGTTCGTTAAGATCGCAGAAGAAATATATTGGTAAGTGCCAATTTATTAAAAACAAACGTACTGCGCCTGCAAGCTCTTTATCTTTTCAGGAATTCAGAATATGGAAGCAATTAGCAGATGTAAAATATACTGATAAAGGAAATGATATTTACCGGCAATCATTACCAAATGATTTAAAACAAAAAGTTTTTGATTATTTGCAAATACATCCAAAACTTAATTTGAGGGAAGGCGGTAAAAAGAAAGATGGAAGTAAGAATACAGATATAATGGACGTGCTTGGTATAGCTAATAAAAAGAATTTTGAATTTAATTTCGACAATGATGAAGATGATAAAACATTTGAAGGCAATAAAACTTTATACGCTATTTATACTGCTTGTGGCGAAGAAAAATACAACGAGCTAAAAACAAGTAATAAATTAGAAAAGCTTTGGCATATATTGTATATGGCAAAGGATGATGAGTGGCTCAAAGATACATTAACTAGCAAATGGCAATTTAATGATGTTACTGCTATAAGGCTTGTAGAAATGGGATTAGAAGATGGTTATGCTAGCTATTCAAGTAAAGTAATTGAAAAATCACTCCCATATTTGCGTGATGGAAAAGACGAGTATGATTCGCTTATCCTTGCAGGATTTATAAAATCTCCTGATGAAGTAAAAGAAGAAATTGTTTTGAATAAAAAAATAAAACAACTTGCAAATAATGAATTAAGAAATCCGGTTGTGGAAAAAGCTGTAAGTGAAACTATTAGGCTTGTTAACACTCTTCTACGATCAAAAGATATTGACCAAAATGATTTTACAATAAGAATAGAAAGTACGCGAGAATTAAAGAAACCTAAAAAAGAAAGAGAAAATATACGCCGTGGAAATTCTGATACCGATAAAAAAAGAGAAGAGTACGTTCGTTTTTTAAACGAAAAAAGAAAAAATGGTGATTTAATATTTGCACGTGAGATTCAGAAATACGATAGTATTATTCATAAGTTTGAATTATGGTTAGAACTAGGTGCGGACAAGAATGATGCTTCATTTAGAGATTTTGAAAAAATAGTTCAGAAAAAAGACAGGGAAAAACATAGCCTTTGGTTGGAAAGCAATCGTATTTGCCCATATACAGGGCGTATTATTGCTTTATCAAAACTTTTTAGTTCTGAAATAGAAATTGAGCATATTATCCCATACAGTCGCAGTCTGGACGATAGCTTTATGAATAAAACAATAACCTTTACAGAAATTAATAAAGAAAAAGGAAACCAAACTGCTTTTGAATATATACAGGCAAAAGGAAAAAATGCTTTAAAAGATTTTAAAGAACGAGTAAAAATATTCAGTAAGGAAAAACAGGAGAGTAGGTTTTTAAAGGAAAAAGTAGATGTTGGGTTTACTAATGAGCAGCTAACTAATACATCATACATCGCAAAGTATGTTAGAAAAAAATTGCAGGAAGTCTGTAAAGATGTCCAATTTACTAACGGCGCTGCTACTGCTGAATTGCGTAAAAATGATTGGCGATTAAGTAATTTACTTGACAAAATTCGTTACGAAGAAGAATCAGGAATTGAGATTGACCAATATTTAAAGGAATTTTCTCTTTATAAAAAAGACTTTCAAACTTACCGGAAAAAGAAAGCCAATAGTACAGATATACTGCCAATAAATTGGAAGAATCTCACTCAGGACATTACTGCAAATTATGAAGCTGAAACAAAAAATCCCATTTATGAATGGTGGCAGGAAATACAAAAGTTCGATGCGTTCAGAGGCATAAAAGGGAAAAAAGACCGTTCTGATCACAGACATCATTTGCTTGATGCAATTATTATAGCAATGTGTTCTCCCAAAATCATTCAACAACTAAGTAGGTTTAATGCAATAAGGGAACAACAAGGTATTGGAATGTATGATGAGAAAGGAGAGTTAACCAGAGAACGAATAGAGTGTCCTATAAAGTATGAACAAATTAAGAAAGCAATAAAAGATGTACTAATATACCATAGGGCAAATCAAAAATTAATCACAACCAAAATAAACCGAATTCAAAAAAAGAAAGCTAATAACAAAGATTTAAGGATTATCAAACAAAAAACTATCTCCCCTAGAGGCTCCCTACATGCAGATAACTATTTTGGAAAACTTAAAAACCCATTAAATCAAGGCTTTGATAAAAAAGACGTTTATGTAAAAAGAATACCAGTAGAACCTGAAAAATTTAAGGATATAAATTCCTTGGAAAAAGTTATTGATTGCAGAGTAAGAAAAATTTTAGAACGAAGATTGATTAAATATGAAGGGAAAGGAGAAAAAGCTTTCAGCGAAGAAGCATTACTATCTGATCCTTTGTTCCTCTATAGTATTGATAAATATCCAGAAGGAGTTCCTGATAATCCTTTAAGTAGTAATGGCAAGTTATTACCAATTATTAAAAAGGTACGTGTTGCAAATAAAAACTCAAGAAATCTTATTCAACTTGCAGCAAAGGATGAAAATAAAAATATAGTCAACAACAATCGTTATGCAGAAACTGATGGCAATTATGTTATGGCTTTATATGAAAGAAAAGAAAAAGATAAAAAAGGTAAAGTAAAGATCAAAAGAGATTTTGAAATTGTCTCGTTTTTCAAAGCAGTAGAGAAAAGAAGATTAGGACAGCAATTGTTTCCTGATGAAAAAATGCAAAAAGATGGTACATATTTACCATTAATGAGTTGTTGTCCATACTTAAAGCAGGACGATTTTCTTGTGATGTATGAAAATGACGAAAAAGAAATTGATTGGAAAAATAATAATGACTTGAAGAAAAGATTATATAAAGTTTCTGAAATTGGGAGACAAGTAAACACCGATGGCGGCGAATTTGGAGTAATTAAACTGATACGTCACAACAGTCAAAAAACAACTAAAGACAAATACATTACTGAAGGAAATTTCATCAAAATATTGCACTCAGGAATAAAATGCGTTAAAATAGTAATTAATAACCTTGGTGAAATAATTAAACATAGGGAATGATTAAACGCACCCTCTACTTCGGCAACCCCGCATACCTCAGCACCACACAACAGCAGTTGGAAATAAAGGTATTGGAAACGGGCGAAACCAAAACCGTTCCCATAGAAGATATAGGAGTGCTTATACTTGACCACTGGCAAATCACAATCACGCAGGCTGTGATAGCACGTCTGCTTGCTAATAACACTGCACTCATTACCTGCGATAATACGCACCATCCAGTCGGTTTGTTGCTGAACCTCGATGGTCACACGCTTCAAAGTCGCATATTTCAGGCTCAGATTGAGGCGTCAGAACCATTAAAAAAACAACTCTGGCAGCAAACCATCATTGCCAAAATACAAAATCAGGCCGCTAATCTTGGACAACAGTCTGCAACAGGAAATTTGTTTAACGCTCCCGACAAACTTTTATTAAACTATGCCAAAGAGGTAAAGAGTGGTGACAGCGAAAACCTTGAGGCCACAGCCGCTGGTTATTACTGGAAACGTGTCTTTCCACCATTTCTTAATTTCTCACGTGAGCGCGAAGGATTCCCGCCAAATAATCTTCTCAACTATGGCTATGCCATTTTAAGGGCTATAGTGGCACGCAGCCTTGTAGGTTCAGGGATACTACCAACTCTCGGCATTCACCACCGCAACCAATACAATGCCTACTGCCTAGCAGATGATATTATGGAACCGTACCGTCCTTATGTGGACAAAGTAGTTTGTGAAATAGTAGGTAACAATGGGCAATACCTCGAAATGACCCCCAACATGAAAAAACAATTGCTTGCAATACCCGCTATGGACGTAATGATAGACGAGCAAACCAGCCCATTGATGAATGCAGTGCAGCGCACCACCGCCAGCCTTGCAAAATGCTATGAAGGCAAGACAAGGAAAATATTGTATCCTGTTTTATAAATATCTCCCTGTCCCCTTATGGAGGGCTGAGGTAAGGCTATGTACGAACGTTTAAACGCATATCGCATTATGTGGGTACTTGTATTTTTCGACTTGCCTACTGAAACAAAGCAAGACCGTAAAAATGCAGGAAAATTCCGTAAAAATATGCTTGCAGACGGTTTCCAGATGTTTCAGTTTAGCATTTATATGCGGCATTGCAGCAGTAAGGAGAATGCGGATGTGCATATACTGCGCACAAAAAAGAACCTGCCCGAAAAAGGGCATGTAGGTATTATGTGTATTACCGACAAACAATTCGGTATGATGGAAATATTCCGGGGACATGAAGTAATTGACACCATTCCCCCACCACAGCAATTGGAATTATTTTAATCAAGATTCTTACATAAACAGGAATAAAAAATTGAGCAAAAACCCGTTTTTTTATTCCTGTAAATAGGCTGAAAACAGCCATAGTAGCCAACTGTAGCGTTTGGCGTTGTTTAAGACCTGAAAGCTACTAAAAATTGAAAGCAAATCACAACTGCAGAGGATGGCGGGTTTAAGAGGCTTATGTTGTTTAAGACCTGAAAGCTACTAAAAATTGAAAGCAAATCACAACTCCAAACAGCTAATGCCTAACGGCAGGGCCGTTGTTTAAGACCTGAAAGCTACTAAAAATTGAAAGCAAATCACAACACCGGGGGACTGATACCATGACGGTAGATGTTGTTTAAGACCTGAAAGCTACTAAAAATTGAAAGCA
>CAISOH010000247.1 GCA_903887005.1 uncultured Bacteroidota bacterium
AACTATTTATATTTAAAATTAGTTTTTCAGGCACTTCAAGAAAATGTCATATTATCGGTTTTATGTTTATTTATACGTAAATCAATTAGTTAACTATATTTATCATAGGCTAATTAACCCAAGTTGTTAGTTAATCTATTAGTTTATTCAGGGTTGTAGCCATAACAAACAACAGTACTTTTAAAAAAAACCTTTCAAGGTAACGGGCTTTTATCCAGCATCTGTGGCATCAGCTTAATGATCTTCATAAAGCCTTTGGCATTATCCCAATGACCGCCAAAATAAAGGGTTGATACTATTGTAGTGGTAATAAGTTCGCTATCACTTAATTTCCTGTTTGTCGGTTCATAATGACCAATCCCTTTCAAAAAATCATCAACAAAACAATAAATTGCTATAATTTTATCCTCATTGAACATTGTATGGAAGTTTTTTGTGTGGTAACTCAAAACTAGCAATTATTACAATGCTCTTTTTTATGCCCTTTAACTAGCAACTTGGGTTAATTAGCAGAACAATAATAGCGGACATTGAAGGAGAAAAAACTGTAAGTAAATTCATCTTCATTTATTTTCTTCTATACACCTCATAAAACCGTTTGGTAGTCATTATTAAAAAGTACTTTTCAGCAATTTGCTTTGATAATTTTTCGTAATCCATCTTGATAATATAATCTTCATTGCCAGTAATGCATTTATTTAACTTGTAGCCATTTTCTCTTAAAATATAACCACAAAAAAAAACATCATCAGAAATGGCTACTGTGCTGCCCTGTGGTATGTAATTAATTACCTCGCTAATTTCCCGGTAAGTGGTATTTACATCATATCCATAAAGCCTTTTTTTTGAATTCTCTTTATTCGTCCTCATAAAATGAATGGCAAATAATAATGGTACTGTGCAGAAAATTATCCATTTTGCAATATTTGTTTTGCCTTTTCGGGCATATAATCCCGCAACCCAATTACCAACCATTATGACGCCTGCAAGTGTAATACTAAACTGCCCTATCAGGTTACGTTCAAACGGCAACGCCTTCATTACCAGGATGATTATAAAAAGTACTATCCACATTAACAGAAAGAACAATCCAAATAGAAAATTCATCTCGTTTTTCTTACTAAACAGGAGGGACAAAGGAAGGAGCAATAAAACAAGATTGAAAGAAAGATTATTCCAATGAACATCAGAAAAAATCCGGGCAAGATAGATTTTTGCATCAGGGAATATCCATTCAGCATAAGCAATTACTGATTTATCCGCCATTGGTGATGTATAATGATTGTGTATGATTGCATCAAGGCCGGAAAAGCATAGTGCCGGGAGGTAAAGTATGTATGTGATCATAATTCCCGCTAACTGGAATTTCCAGAAAGAAGCTGCTTGTTTTTTATATAGAAGCTGGCAGATTGCCATAAACACTAATTGTGCAGCATGGAAATAAAGAAAAGTTGGTAGGCAGAAGTAACCTATTGCACAACATATCGTATTTACATACAACCAGTGCCGACCGTGAGATCGCAACCAGGCGAACAGGGAAATATACATACCCCATTCGGCCAGCAGGTATAATTCATAACCTCTTGCCTGGAAACTAAACCCCCATACGGGGAACTGCAGCCCCAGTGTAATACTTATCAGTAAAGCTACCCACCGGTTTTGTACCAGGCTTTTGAACCAAAAGAATAAAGAAAGGATTAGGGCATAATAGGCTAACAATGAGATAATTCTCCCTGTAGCTACTTTATCAGCAAAAGAATGAAAGATTACGCCATTGAGTAAATTAAAGAACAGGTGATTGTTGGGTTTCACATAATAAGATATAGTTTGGAAAGGGTGTAATTCAGCAGAGTTTTGAACGGAAAATACTTCATCGTATGCCGGAAATACCATATTATTTCCCCAAAACCATAGTATAACAGCTATTATTAAAGCTGTTATTATGGGTAATAGATTTCCTGCTTCCCATTTTACAGTATTATGCAGCGTTTCAGGTTTATTCCACGACTTTATACGCTTTGAGATATATAATAATCCTGCTGATGCTATGGCAAGAGCAATGATGCAATAGATATTACCATCTGACTTTATGCCTGGGGTAAAAAATCCGGTACTCCAATGTTCATTATCGTAAAAACAATTATTAAGGTTTAGATACCAGGCCACCAGGTGCTGATAATCAGATAACAGGTAGAAACTGCAAAAGACAAGGACGTTTACGAAAAACAAAAATGCACATGCAGGAAATAGTATGCCCTGTAAAAACCTCCGGTGATTTTGTTTTATTGTTCCGTCCACAACTGTTAAATATATCGCTAAAGATATATCCCGGTTGCCGCCTTTAC
Organism: uncultured Bacteroidota bacterium; assembly: GCA_903887005.1. Classification (GTDB taxonomy): domain Bacteria; phylum Bacteroidota; class Bacteroidia; order Chitinophagales; family Chitinophagaceae; genus Nemorincola. The sequence continues at coordinate 2,346 of CAISOH010000247.1, forward strand.
AAATTCAGGTTGTGGCCAGAGAAATATTTGTAGTTAAATAAGAGTTGTTTAATTTTGCATTTTTCGGAAATACCCCTAACATTGCACTCCGAAATAAACAGTTCGATGGTGTAACGGTAGCATCACAGACTCTGACTCTGTTTGTCTAGGTTCGAATCCTAGTCGAACTAC
>CAISOH010000248.1 GCA_903887005.1 uncultured Bacteroidota bacterium
ACAAAGGAAACTGTTTTTATTTCGACCCAATCGGCATAATTCCACCTATAGAAGTATTAAAAAAATGTAAAAAGTGTATTTACAACTATAGACAAATTCAAGACAGAAATTCTACTGCCTGTGGCTGGTTTTGTATAGCAATCGTTTTATTTGAAAAGAAATACAAAAATGTTAATAAATTTATTGAATATTTTAGTGATAATCCAAAACAAAATGACTTCAAATTATTTCATTTATTAAAAAGTTTAGGAAGTTAAAGACCTTTTATTTTCTATTATAATTGTATAATAACCATGTCCGATAATTACGAGTTTGAAAAGTCGCAAATCCCGCAGGGCACTAATTATGAAACCCCGTATGTAAGTTCCAATTACAACTACGTTCCGGATATCAATGGCGGCGTCTATCAATCAAATGGATTGTCCTTGGTAACCTTCGATTTGACAAGTATTTATAATTCTCAATCGTTGATAGACCCCGCAAAGTGCTTTATAACCCTCCCAATAGTTTTAGCATCGGCGTTGGTAACAGACACCACAAATGCGAGTTTGCTCGCGCCAGTAGCAAATTACGGATGGTCTTATGCCGGTTTGAAAAGTGGTTATTGGAATCTTCTACACCAGGCCGATATCACAATAAATGGAAAAATTATAGAACAGACGCAACCATTTCTTAACATCTATACTGGTGTAAAAATGATGAGCGAAATGAGCCAGGACGACCTTCGTTCTTTTGGAGCCAGCATTGGACTTGGATCGGCATTAGATAATTGGCAAAGTTTGAAAATGAATCCCTATGGCAATCAGACTGCCACGACCGCAGCCGCATCATACCCCCCAAATTCGACTGCCTTGGCTATAAACTATCTATTGGGTGGAAATGGGATAACGAATAATTTACCGTTTTATTTTTCCCAAACAGCTGACATGGGTGACCAACCAACACCGGGGTTACAGTATTCCAACACCTATAACAATGGATTCTACAGTCGTCTTGCTACCGTAGTGGATACTTCAGTCGCCCAGGCCACAAACGGGCAGAACGGTCTATTTGGAACTGACGGAACTAGCAACAAATCAGTAAACAATATTATGACGGCGACGCAACTAGTGAATGAGTTCAAAAATTATTTTACCATTCTAAACACCAACTATTCGGTTTCCTATTACACCGCAACTATACGTATGATGGATATTTTCAATTCTTTCAAAAATCTTCCACTCTGTAAAAGACTGGATGGAACACTCCGAATTTATGTGAACACCGGGGCAGTCGGAACGTTCATCCAAACCGTTGGAAATGCGGGACAGATGATCACAGCTCAGTCTAGTAACACCTTCACGGGAACGTGCCCGTTAATCCAGTCCTGCTTCGGGCAGACGCCTTACGGATCGACGTGTAAAGGTATAGTCAGTGGGATAGGAATTCAAAAGGCACCGATATGTAATTTGTTTGGTGGTGTCAATTTATCAAGTTCAGGCGCTTCACACCCAATGCCGTCATGTCGGTTTTATTACCCACAAATAGTAGTGAAACCAGAACTGCTGATTCCTTACATCGAAAACAATAGAGCTAAAAAGGTATGTTATACATCCTGGTTGTTCAATCAATATAATGGTATAACGAGCGGGTCTACGTTTTCAAACCTAATTCAGAGTGGAATTAAAGCTTGTCGTGGTGTGTGGATTATCCCATTCCAATCTGGAACCACAAACGGCCTGGTAAATTCTGCCGTTTTGACAGCGCAACTTACCCCTTTTTCGCAATACATTTCCCCCCTCGATAGCAGCCCCGCGACAAATGGGCCATTTTCCATAATAAATTTGCAGGTTACGCTCGGGGGCACTAATGTTCTGAATAACGTGCTGTCCTACTCATTTGAGAACTTTCTAGAGCAGACATCGATGTATGAAAAGCTATGCGGCGCTGATTTGGGTCTTTCCAACGGTTTGATCAGTCAGGTGATGTGGGAAAATGCTTTTAGGTTTTATTACATCGATTGTAGCAGAAGCACTTTATCTGATTTGCTTACAACAAAACAGTTGAACATTTCTTTCCAAAATAACACAAACTGTAGTGTTGATTATCTTTTCTTTATTGAAAAATTTTCAGAATTAGTGATCGACGTCGAGAGCGGTCAGGTGTCGTCTCACCAGTAAATAAAGTTTATCAATTTCCTTACTTATCTTCGGTTAAAATATATATATCATATCTAAATATTTTATCTAAAT
>CAISOH010000249.1 GCA_903887005.1 uncultured Bacteroidota bacterium
AAAGATTGGCGCGACAATCAATACGGCAGATTATTCTAAAAGAGGCTGTGAAGTCTGGAAGAGCCGTATGATGCGAGAGTATCAAGTACGGTTCCGTGAGAGGCTTGGGGTGAAATTCCGCTTGCCTACTCGACTGAAATGCCGGATTATATTCCCGCCGGTTTCACCGGCGGCTATTCATATTAATGCCCTATCGGGCATTCAACATCATTTATAAGGTGATTACCTTGCACAATTTTATCCGGTGAGGAGTATAATTAACTGGTTTTCACCGTGTAATAGTCTTTGAAGAATACTACACGGTCAATAATAACATACCTGGGTAAAGATGCTCCGGTCTGTTAATCTATCGAGCCCCTTCTGATAAAACCTAATAAAAGTGCAACGATAGCCAGCACCAATAATATATGTATTATTGAACCTGCACTGTAAACGAATGCACCAAATACCCATCCTATAACCAGGATAACCGCGATAATATACAATAGTGATCTCATAAAATAGTTTTTATTTTATTAATGAGTATAAAATATTGTGCCATGGGTGAAGAGAAATAGAAAAACTTTTAAAATCAGAAAACCAATATCATTGACTTAAGGAAAATAATCCCGATAGGGATGGCATTATTATAGTAAAATCAATAATTTATACTAAATACCTGTGATAAATTAGTCCAAAAAATGCGGGTAATAGATAACATCTCCCTTTAGGGTTGGGGCTTATTGGCAAATGAGGATAGACTAATTTAAAATGAGTATTGGTATAAATAGCTTCTATTTAAAAGTTGCATTTAATGAAATAATATCGGAATGCAGACCGGTGCTTCTGATATAGTGCCCGTAACGAAGTTCTAATACAGTCCAATGCTTAATTTTAAAAACGCCATTCTCCGGGGCGAATCTTATACCTGAACCAAAGAAATGACTGCTGAACTTCGACAGATCATAATCGCTTGTATAAAAGGTCTCCCCGTTATTGTGCATGGCATAGGGCGCAAAATACTGGGTTGCCACCTGTGAATAAAAGCGGTAAAACGGACTGATCGAAATAAAAGCGTTTAACTTAACCGGCATTTCAATATTTGCAGTATGCGCCTTAATGCCCCAGTCGTCCTGGTAATACCTGTAATACATTCTGAAGATAAACCGGTCTCCGGCAAAGTAATTCACACGGACGCCTAAAGGAAGTTTAAATCTTGTGCCCGGTAAGTTCTCAATCCGTTCGGAATGATCAGTAAAATAGACCCTTTGATAATCAGATGCCAGCAGACCTGCCTGGTATATCAGGTCCATCAATAAAGCCACCTGTAAACGTTTATTTATTATCTGAGAATAAGATACTGTGGCGCTGTAGGAATCTCTTGGTTTATATGTTCGAGGATTCCGTCCCCTTCCCGAAAATCCCCCTCCCGGTGGCCTGAGCTCAATAGGATATATTACATCCCATGTGTCAAAGTAAGATTGCAGATGCAGGGATAATTCCCTGTTATTATCTTTTGAGGTTTTGATATAGTTGAGCCCTAAGCCATAAGATACGTAATCGAATTCATGCGAATAAGACGCGGCAACACCTAAGGTATTCCCCTTATTATCATTCCTCGATACTGCCAGTGATGGATAAACACGCGTATCATGAGATGATGCGGATGAAATGGTATGGGGATCAATTTTATCGGAAGACGCAGAAGTATAATGATCAATCCCAATCTCGGCAGCCCAGGTATATTGCCGGTTTTTCTTATCCGCCTGGATTAAAACCACATCCAGTGTATTGGCAAAGTCGGTTAATTTTTCGGTGCCAATGCCACCGGTAACGGCAGAATTATTACCATCCTGGTTGTAATAACCGGAAACGAGGTTAACCTCCTCCACTTTCAGTTTCCGCTGTTTGTAGGAAGTGGAATCTGCCGGTGAAGTTTGCGCATGAGTACTTACCATCTGAAAGATGCATGCGAGCAGTGCAAGTGAAAGTTTTTTCATAATTATTTATTGTCAGTTACAACCGCAGCCACCGCCGGTTTTGCCTCCATTCGCCCCTGACGCCCCTTCCCTGTATGACTGAAAACTATTTTCAAATTTTTCAGATTTGCGTGCCGACAACTTCATTTCAGCATCATTAATATACTGTTTCTGGTATTCTTTTACATTAACGCACGACGTTAACCCGCTTCCGGCCCAGACCGTTAGTGCAAATAATAAGCATTTAAAAACCCATTTCATTGGCGTATAAGTTTAATATTTTTTGAGGTATAAATTTTATCATTGTCATCAACTATGATACACGCTATCCCTTTCATCTGGTTTATCAGATCAATCCCTGTTTTAACGCCCATCACAGTTACGGGGGTTGCAAGCGCATCCGCGATCTCTGCATTGGCGCAAATGATTGTCGCGCTTTTTATTCCTGTTACCGGCAGCCCGGTTTTAGGATTGATAGTATGGGAGTACTTTTTCCCATTGATCATTATATATTTTTCATAATTCCCGGATGTTGCGATGGCCATATTTGTAATGTCCAGGTAAGAAAATAAATCGTTTTTCGCATTAGGGTCTGCAATGCCTATAGTCCATGGTTTACCATTTTGCTGGTATCCCCATGTCGTCATATCTCCTGCCGCATTTACAATACCGCTGGTAATGCCCATGCTTGTCAGTATATATTTGCCACGCTCTGCGGCATAGCCTTTTCCTATTCCCCCAAAGCCTATCCGCATACCCTTCTCTTTCAGGAAAACCGTACAATGCTCCTTATCCAGAATGATGTTCCTGTAATTGATCAGGCGGACATATTGCTTTGCTAAAACAGGGTCCGGTAATGATGTCATACCGGCATCAAAATTCCACAGGCTTTTATCCACGGAACCATAAGTAATATCAAAAGCGCCCTGTGTCAGCTTTGAAATTCTGATGGATCGTTCTATTATGTTGTAAACCTCCGGGTCAACTTCCACCGGCATTATACCGGCAAAACGATTGATCAGATTTGTCTGGCTGGCTTCATTGAATGTTGTCAGCAGACTTTCTATTCTTTTAACCTCGTCAATTGCGGCGTCAATGCATTCATTGGCCCACCGTTCATCATCAGCCAATACGCTGAATTCAAACCGGTTTCCCATTAGCTTCAGCGCCTTTTTATGCAGCTTATGGGCCTGGACTGGATCGTCGGTAAGTATTTCGCTAATGAGCGTGTTCAAATTCTTTGATTTGAGTTACAAAAACCTCCGGCGTCACGCCCGGATAACCATGCCACTGCTTCAATACTTTCCCGTTTGCATCCAGGAGCAGCGTACAAGGAAATACCCCCTCTTTATTATATTGTTCGGCAAGGGCTTCATTTTGCCTGGTCAGTTCCTTGCTAAGCCTGTTTTTTTTCAGCCTTGGAAAATCTGCATTTACCAGTATCAGATTCGTCTCTGCAAATTTTGTAAAAGGTTCTTTTTCAAAAATTTCTTTTCTTGTTTTTATACATGGGATACACCAGTCGGATCCTGAAAAACTCAAAAGGATATTTCTGTTTTTTTCTTTAGCCTCTTCTTTAGCCCGTGAGAAATCAGTTCTCCATGCTGCCGACATTAACAGCAGGGCGAGCGAAACAATACTAATGGACAATAAACTCTTCTTAATTAGAGACATAACTATACTTACTTAAAAATCATACCATAAATATAAAACGTTTTCATTGTGGTCTGCTTAATAATGAACTGCTAGCAATTATTTAAAAAAGCCAACTAATGAATTGTCCGCGTGAGTAAACAATTTGCTGCGCTCCGATAGCTATCGGAGCGCTTTGAAAATGACAGAAAACTTTGTGAGGTATGTAACACACTCCCCTCTGTCATTGCGAAGAATGAAGCAATCTAAGTTAAAAGGTTAAATGTCGTTCGGCTGGGCTCACGATGACAAATGGTTGCGCAATTCTAGTTTGATTTTTTTATTTTTCTGATTGTTGCGCAGGTTTATATTGAAAATCAATTAGTTAGTGAAATTTTGTGCTCAAATTCTTGCGCATTCTTTGCGCCCGGTTGCGCATTTCTTGCTCTCATATTATATTTTTTACTTAATTTAAAAATATTGTCCTGACATTCTAATTATCCACTTATAACCCGGCAAAATAACCGCATCCGAGCCAGCCGTCTGACACCTGAAACATGCCTTCGCAAATGCTATGGCAGTTGAGAAAAGGTGTACTGACGGCGTTCTTACCAAGCAAAGTTTAAATGCCGGAACAAAGGTCAGATAAGATTTTGGATTTGGCAAATTGAAGTTTAATGACAGTACACTTTTAGCTCTATCATATACACCTATGCGCATATCATAGATCTTTTTTTGGAGATAATTATTTGAGGAATAATGTGGTATATGTTATGAAGTGTCTCGCATGAGCTCAAGTCCGAAAATGGGGTGTTTTTGGGGTTGGAATTTTTGAAATGAAAGAATTTTTATAATTGTTTTCTGATGTTCCAACCGTGCGATATGTAAATGCGACCTCGCCCAATCAGAGATTGGCTTCCGCACGACCGTAGTCAGAAGACTACGGTCAACTTCATTTTTTTATATTTTTTTGGGAAGACTACGAACATCTGGGGGTAGGCAGGGTATCGCATGTCATAAAGCTGAGTAAGGGTTTCTCTGTTCTTTAGCAGTTGCCCCTCCCGATAGCTATCGGGATCAGGCCGGGGACTATAAAAAAACAGGAGCGGCTTTAGACAAAAAGATAATGAGGATAATTTTAAAATTTGATTTTTGGCAATGTCGTTAGCTGACTACTATTATTCCTTTACAAACTTCCTTACCTCGGTATCGTTTAGTTGTGTGCGGAATTAGTTTATTGAGGTTGACTGAAACATTACTCAACCTATAATGCAGCCAACCGAGCAATAATATCGCTGGAAGTTTCAGGAACCAGAGCAAGATTTATTGTCATGTTAGCTGTTACTATGCCAGATTGTTCAAAATAATAAAAACTCCCAACTTTATTGGTAATAGCTACAATTTCATATTTAATTCCTTTTGGCGCTACATCTATATCCAAACCCATATAAGATAAAAAATAAGAATTAGTTTTCGAATCTAAAGCTAAACTCGGTTCTATAACACAATTAAGTTCTGGGAAAGCTAGCGATATTTGGGTGTTATAGGTGGTGAAACTATTGTCAGGTAAGGTTATGAATATTCTAGTTCGACTATTGGTGTCATATTTATAAAGCATATCGCAATTGATTCGGTCAAAGTGAGTACAAGTATCAAAAATGAACATAAAATTAGGGTATATTATAGGGTTTCCCGTATGAGTATAATGTCCCCCTGTATCGCGAGTAGTACCATTAGCAAAAGTACCTTTACTATTATTTGGGTCTCCGATAGTCCACGTGGTTACAGAATCTCTGTTGCCAGTGCCACCATAATATAATGCCATTGAAAGTGAGGAAGCTCCAGGTTGTTTAAATCCAATACCATATTTATTTGCAAATACTTGCTGTCCATTCATCGTAGCAATAATATTTATTTCACCACCACTTTGGAGTATTTGTCCACTGGAAGTAATTGTGGTAGCGCGGTTACGTATCATATCGCCAGGCTTGTACATTTCTACCAATTGTAAACTTATTGTGCCATTGGTAATAATATTTCCGTTTGCATCTTTAAAAGAATTGGAATAAAAATGGAACATTGTGCTATCCAGCCCAAAAACTACCGTATCTCTTCCAGCAGTAACAGACAGGTTTTGTGGGGTCATTCTCAATCCAGAGAAAAGTTGGTTTAATGATGTTGATTGACCAGCAGTATAATTAGGCTTCTTGCAGGCTACAACAATAATACTTGTTGAAAAGCATAAGGCAAGAGAGATTTTTAAAAAAATTTTCATAAAATGTATGTTACATTAAATAGACAGAGATGTTACGGAAAGGGTTGGGAGAAATAACTTTAATTCTTTTTCATAGGTACATCTTATATCCTAAAGGTACATACTTCCTCAATTCAAAATATTTTTTATGCAATCCTGTATTTAGGATGGCTATTGTTGTCTCTGTTTCATTTTTACAAAATTTGTATAAAATTCTTTAACAAGCTTAAAATAATAATAACGCATTGGGGGAAGTATTATAACTATTTGGTAATTTTACAAAGCATAAAAAATCAGGGTGATGAAACATTTCATAGAAATTGATGATCGTAAAAAAACGGGAAAAAATCTTCTTTCGCTTATTAAAACACTTTCAGGCAAATCATCCGGGATTGATTTCATAAGCAATACAGTTGAAGATAAAGAATTAGTGAGATTGATGAACGCCGGTATTAAGAGCGGCATGGCAGATAAAAAGAATGTTCTGAAAAAGCTTGGAATTGAATGAAAGTTGAATTCACCAAAAAGTTTGAAAACCAGGTGGAGCGCTTGCGTGATGAAAAACTGAAATTGGAAATAGCTAATGCAGTAAGGTCAGTTATGGCTGCAGATGCGCTCCATGATATTCCCAAACTCAAAAAACTTTCGGGATTTAAAACCGCATTTCGTATTCGCACCGGCAAATACAGAATAGGGATCTTATATCAAAACAGTATTGTTTATTTTGTGGCATTTGCTCATAGAAAAGATATCTACAAGCAATTTCCCGGATGAAAATTAAATCGCCACAAATGTGCCTGAGAACTACCCGGATGGTGATTTGTGGATAGTATCTACGAATTTCGCTACACGAAAATAAGCCTTTCAGGGAATCCACCTCGAATGAATATTCATTAATTTTATGGGATGCAATACACAGACAAGCTTTCCGAACATTATCATTCACTATTAAGTGGCAAATATGATTGTATTG
>CAISOH010000250.1 GCA_903887005.1 uncultured Bacteroidota bacterium
AATTGCCTTGCATAATAAGAAACGGCATAGAGGTAAAAAGCCTCGGGGACAGCAAGCACTTTTTGTTGAAAACCAGCCCCCCTCTTTTTGGTAAAACGCCTCATCTAAAAACAACAACCAACTAAATAGCTTTCAATAATATAATTACACATTACGTTTTACATATACAATGAGTGCCGAAGTTTAGTCGGACAATAGTGGTTTTAAAATTAATTAGTTAAAGGGTGTGTTGAGCATATTGGGTTTTAAAATTAATGCGCATTCTTTGCGCTCCGTTGCGCATTCTTTGCTCTTTTTTTGTGGCCCTTCGGTAAACTCAGGGTGACAAATTTGTTTTCTGATTTGGGTTCTGATATAGTCATAAATTTTAAATTGTACAGGTTTTAAGCGATTTTTTTTATTTTCTTCCTGAGCGTATTATTTGATTGGTTTTCAATTAGTTGTTGATTTGTGACCGGAAACAACTGGACATTATCTGGACGTTTTCGCTACACTTTCGTTTATCTGAACCTCAGATTGGCCTGATTAACCATGATTAGCCTGATTTATATAACATCTCTGCCTTATTAATTCAACACTCCTCAGCAGTATCCGTTCTATCACCTCAGCCGAATTAAACCAAATCACCCCGCCTTCGGCACCCTTCTTTGAAAAAAAGAGGGAAGTTTTCCAAGCTTTTGTGGGTATTTTTTGCCATTGGGGTCAAAGTTCAGATAAGATTTTGGATTTGGCAAATTGAAGTTTTATGATAATACACTATTAGCGCTATGATATACAACTATGTGTATATCATAGATCTTTTTTTGGCGATAATTGTTTGAGGGATAATGTGGTATATGTTAGTAACTGCTTAGCCGGGGTTAAAGTCCGAAATTGGAGTGTTTTTGGGTTTGGAATTTTTGTAATTAAAAAATTTTTATATGGTTGGTGGTGTCAAAGGTTGTCTGAACTGGAATTTTTGGAATTAAAGAATTAAAGAATTTTTATAATTGAATTGTATCTGTCCGGCACGAGACACAGGGAGTTGCCCTGTGCTAACATATTTCGGGGCTTCACCCCTTATTGTATTCGATTATGTTGGAATGCTCCGTTAGGAGCTAAAGCTTTGTAGTATATAAATATTCGTGCTATATGCGCCCCGATAGGGCCGCAACAATTCGGGATGGGTTATGGGGTTTATGATTGCCAGTTGAAAACTGGTTAAACTGCTTAGACACAAGTTGGCTCACGCACATTGCTATGCTAGAAATACTGAACGTACAAGGGTGCGACGCAAGGGACCCTTCGATTCCTCATGCCAGGCTTTGATAGCAGCTTCTTCGGCGGGGCTCAGAATGACAAAGGCTAAGTACCCCTCCTTCGTTAAAACTACGGCGAGTAAAACATTAGAGCCCCCCGATGTGTAGGGATTTTCAACTTCCTTTGTCAGGATGACAATGGGCGGATGAAACAGGCACTTCCTTTGTCCACCGCATTTTTCACATTAATCGCATTGCCACATTTAATTCATCCATTACGCAATTGAGCCATTAAAAGGAATTACTTCAGCGTTTCATCCAGCCATTTAAAAAACTCCCGTTGCCAGGCTATACCATTCTGGGCATGAAGCACCCAGTGATTTTCATTGGGCAAGTATAGCAGTTTAGCCTTTACATTATGCAGCCTTGCAGCCTGAAAAGCTTCCAATCCCTGTTCAACAGGCACACGGTAATCTATACCGCCCTGAACGATCATTATCGGGGTATTCCATTTGTTTACATAATTGATCGGATTGAATTTATCGTAGCTATATGGAACAGGCTGTTTCCAGTATGGGCCACCAATGTCCCAGTTGGCAAACCAAAGCTCTTCAGTAGTGCCATACCAGCTTTTGAGGTCAAACAGGCCATCATGGGCTATAAATGATTTGAAACGGTTATTGTGCATACCTGCCAGCATATATACGCTATAGCCGCCATAACTCGCGCCTATGCAACCCAGCCGATCCTTGTCCACATAGCTTTCCTTGCTCATGTAGTCTATAGCAGTCAGGTAATCAGTTATTGGCAGGCCACCCCAGTCTTTGCTTATCTCCTCATTCCACTTCACACCCCAGCCAGGCATACCCCGGCGGTTGGGCGCTACAACAATATAACCCTGGGCCGCCATCAGCTGGAAATTCCACCGGATACTATAAAACTGTGATAATGCCGACTGTGGCCCGCCCTGGCAATATAACAACGTAGGATATTTTTTTGTCGGGTCGAAATCTGGTGGATAAATAACCCATGTGTGCAGAGTGACACCATCGGATGTTGGTATTGACTTCATCTCCGTTTTGCTCATCAGCACATTCTGGTAAATACGTTCGTTTTCAAAAGAAAGCTGTCGCATATCACCATATTTTGGTTTCACGGCAAAAATCTCAGTAGCATGGTTCATATCAGAGCGGGTAACAATTATTTCATCTCTCGCCTGCCCTACCACGCCATTAATATCCCATTTGCCTTTTGTAACCTGGTTAACGGCAACATTGGCAATATCCTTCTCATTATATGGCACCTGTACTTCAAAAAGCTGTTCCGTGCCTTCATATGGCGCATTGAAGTATATTTTGCTATCCTTATCAGCCCAGATAAAACCTCCCACGGTACCATCCCATTTGGCAGTAATGTTCAGCTTCTTTCTGGTCGCTATCTCCATCACTACAATATCATTCTTATCCGCTTCATAACCATCGCGCGCCATGCTGAGCCATGCAAGGTATTTTCCGTTTTTACTGAATGCCGGCTGCATATCATAGCCCGGCATTTCTTCTGTATAGTTTGTTGTTTTGCCTGAGTTTATATTGTAATAGTACAGGTCGGTATTAGTGCTCTGTGCATATTCCTTCCCAAACTTCTTTTTGCATACATATACGAAACCACGGTTATCCGGGAACCAGGTAAGATCTTCCGCGCCGCCAAATGGCTTTTGCGGGCAATCATACGGCTCATCTTCCATGATGTCTTTTACCTTTCCGTCAGCAAGTGAAACAATGAAAATATGAGAAAATTTACCGTCTTCCCACGTATCCCAATGCCGGTAATTAAGGTCTGTATATATCTTGGCAGTAGTATTCGGAAGGTCAGAGTACATGTCCGTACCCAGCATAGGTTTTACAAGCACTTCTTTCGAGTAGGCCACAAATTTGCCGTTTGGTGAAACCCATGTATTTTCCGCATCCTGTAAACCATTGTATATTTCCTTCCAGGAACCGCCACTATCTATGCTTTCATAAAGAATGTTATCATAGGTGGCATACCATGCGTTGTCATACCGCTGTGTGATTGTTTTACCCGCTTCAGTAGTCCATTCGCGTTTTTCGCCGTCATTTACCGCGACCTTGTATTGCTGGGTTACACTTTTTTCGGTTTTCCAGTCAACCGTTTTAGAAGAATAATAAACATATTTACCATCCCTGCTGACGCCACCGGCGCTAACACGGTGCAGGCTCCAAAGAGTTTCAGGCGTCAATCGTTCCTGTGCGGAAACAGCAACTGCCAATAACAATAATAAAGGTAGAAATGTGCGTTTCATAAATATTAATTCAAAAATTCAAAATTCAAAAAGAAGAAGTCAAAAGTAGAAAGTAGTAAGTAGAAAGTCAAAAGTAGTTAGTATATACACAAAACTATACTGAGCAAGGGATAAATTAGTGAGTTCAGAACTTTGTGCAAGCTTAGGTTCAAAATTCAGCATGTCATGGTTCGGCGCGGCTCACCATGGCAAATTATATATTTTTATATTTAAACAAAAGTCACCAATTTATCCCTTGCCAAATATAATAATTACTTTGTTGTTCAGCCATATTTGCGATTACTAATCATTAGCGGCACCCTTCATCCCTGGATTTTTATAAATCAAACAGAAACAGGATAATCCCGAATGAGCAGGATTAAATCACCTGCCACCCTCTTTTTTCTTTGGCTTAGGTTTTTGTTCAAAGTCTATAATGTTTTCCCAGCCTGCTTTCATGTTTAAAGACTCTGGATAAGGTATCACTTCTTCAGGCTGTAAATTTCCAAGCAGATCGCCGGTGTCCCATTTCCCGTTGCCGTTTTTATCAACTATAATCCGGAATATATATTTAGCGGGAATAACACGGGGTATATTTATTACTGTATCCCTTACCGGCTTATTGTAAATGGTATCTTTTTCTGAAGCTACCATCAGCACATAACCTGAGCCGTAATACTTAGAAGGCAAATTAACCCTGATCTTGCCATAGTCACTGGCTTCCTCCATAGTGCGGAATATATATTTAGATGGCATTACCTCTTTGCCGGAAGAATCTTTGGCGAATCCCTTTGCCAGGCGAAATGTATAAACCGAATTCTGCGACCACCATTCAGTTTTTACCCATAACTCTTTAGGATGCAAAGAATCTATTATTAATGATACATCCGGGGTTACTGTATTGCCGGAACTATCGTAAGAGAGTTTTATCTTTCCCATATTCAGTACAGGTATCTTATTGAAAGATACTTTTATAAAGCCATTAATATCAAAAGATCTTTTTTCTACATTGTTTGTATCCAGGTTTACAGAGTAGGTAAATACAGTGTCTTTGGGGTTTTGCCTGGATTTACTCTTTAAACCTCCTGTTTTCAGGCTATCGGTCTTTTTAGCTCCTGTATCAGGAATTTCTGAGAACATTTTTAAGGATACAGGCTGCACGGTGGTATCTCCGGGCATTACCGGTTTATCATTAAAAGCAATCTTCTCCCCCGGAACAGGTCCGTCATAAATAAGGTTTGTATTTGCATCTTTAAGCGCATAAATACGGAAACTTCTTTTGGGCAGTCCTTTGAATAAGAATTTGCCCATTCCATTAACAGTTGTTATGTATTTTGGTTTGTGTCGTACTACTGCAGTATCATTATCAGTGGCCGCATACAATTCAACAAAAACGCCCCCACTATCAGGCGGCAAACCTGTTTCTGCATTTATAACAGTACCCCGCAACTGCAAAGAATCGAAATACGAACCGGTACTGAATGTATAAGTATAACGGGTAAAGGCATTGCCCTCATGCACATCTTTTATTGCGCTCCCGAAAGACAGGCGGTAAGTTGTGTTGTCTTCCAGCAATGTATCCTGGATCTTTACCACTACGTGTTTATTAAGGCCAATTACTGTTGGCTGAATAGACAAAATAGGCGACATCTGCACCTCCTTAATTACATCGCTTACCGTAATATACTCATCGAAATCCAGTTCTATCCGCTTAGGTTTTGAATTCAATAATGAATCAGTTGGAATAACAGCCAGGAGCTTTGGCGGGGTTTTATCCCTTTTACCACCAGTTGGACTTGTAATATTGGCGCACCCTGCATGGATACATATTATAGCCAGCAATAAAAAATAGTATGCCCGGATGCTCATTTGCGTTCAAAAATAAAGAAAAAAGGGCAGTTTGATGTTTGTTCCGCCGGATACTTATAATACAGGATACAACTTTGTGAATTTACGTTGTTAATTCAAGGCGCATTGACAAACATCAATTTCACCTCTGACGCATGTCAGTAGGAATCAATTCATACTGCTCTTAATTTGTGTTCTAAACCAATTATTATGACTATAGAATTCCACACACCTGCAAGAGAAGTACAGGAATGGGTGATTGATGACATAAAAAAGAAATTGACAGAGTTTCACCACCGGGATAAAGAGATATCACGCGCAGAGGTACATTTTCGTAAACACCCTATTGCATTTGACGGAGATTATGTATGTGAAATCAATCTGACCATATTTGGAAATTCAATTATGGTGCAACGGAGTGGCGACAGCTATACACAAGCCTCAAGAGAAGTATTAAAAGAATTAGCCGAAATAATAGAGGATCAGATTCAAAAGCAAAAAGAGCCGCCGGGAGAAATATATAGTTCTGTGAGAGTATGATACTGCAATTGTAATTAGAATAACCACATAAAACAGTAAATAATACAATAATACTAAAACGAAAACTAATATGAAAAATAACGGATTATCAGGCGAAATCTTATTAGAAATGCAAAAGGAGAAAGGAAAAACATGTGTATCTGTCATTGTAGCTACGCATAAACTTTCACCGGAACGGCAGGCAAATCCCATTGAAATAAAGAAAGCAATCAAAGAGACTAAAGAATATCTGCTGCATAATTACAAAACAGAAGAGGTGAATTCATTGATTAATTCAATAGATGAGCTTTATAACCAGATAGACTTTATACACGTTGATTTTGGCATAGGCTTTTTTGTTTCATCTGGAGTACAACAGTTAGTTCATTTTTCATTCCCTGTAACGAACAAAATAATTGTGGGAAATAGTTTTGAGGTAAGGGATTTGTTGTATGAAATGAATTACGCTTTGCCTTATTATCTGTTATTGCTGACTGAGAAAAACGCTCGCCTGTTCGAAGGCCGGTTAAATAAGCTTACAGAGGTGAAAGACAACAATTTTCCACAAGAGTATATTGAAGAATATATTTATGAACATTCTGTCCGTGGCACTTCTTATTCAGGACATGCATTTACCAAAGACTTTGAAAAAGACAAGTCAGTAATGGAAGAAATCAGGTACAGTCAGTTTTTCAAAAAAGTTGATGCCTTACTTGACAATTACGCGTTGCACAATAAATCATTATTACTGGCTTCAGTTTCCAAAGAACTATCATCCTTTAAAAAAGTATCGAAACATGCTGATAAAATTGCAGCTAAGATAGAAGGAAATTTTACTTATAATGATCTGCTTGATTTGGAAAATAAGGCATGGGAAAAATATAAAAAAGTCATTGATGGCAAAAAGGTATTGCTCTTAAAAGACTATGAAGAAAAAATTGGTACAGGATTAGGAATTGAAGGAGTGGAAGAAGTATGGAAAGCTGCTAAAGCAGGCCGTGGCTATAAACTATTGGTAGAAAAAGATTTCAAAAGAGCTGGTTTTATTGCAAATGAAGATGATTCCAGGTTGTATTTAGCTCCACCCAAAAGCGAACATAAAATATTAACCGATGCCGTGGATGATCTGATAGAAACAGTGGTGGAAAAAAATGGTGAAATAGTTTTCATGGAAAATGATATGCTCTGGAATCATCACCATATAGCATTAATAACAAGGTACTAATGCACAAAGCCTGAATAATCATGCTTGCAAAGAAATAGTTTAATTGCTTAAATTAATATTGTATATATAATATTTATGCCAAATACACTCTTGTCAAATACATTGATATTTAATGATCATGTGGCGGAATATGAAGAATGGTTTGAAAAATACCCATTTGTTTTTCAGTCTGAAGTTGAAGCATTGCGCGAATTAATACCCAAAGACGAACATTTATACGCTATTGAGATAGGCCTTGCAACGGGGCGGTTTTCAGAGGCTTTGGGGATAAAAGAAGGAATAGAGCCATCTGAAAATATGCGGAAACTTGCAGCCGAAAGAGGGATCGAAGTAATGGATGGGATAGCCGAAATGCTTCCTTATAAAGATAACAAGTTTGATTTAGTTTTGATCGTTTCCTGTATCACTTATTTTGACGATTTGGAGTCAGGCTGAATTCAAGCAGCAAATGCAACGTTATGTAAATTTAGCAATTTAATTGGTGAGGTAAAATTGTTCTTTTTTCTAGGCCTGTTGTTGAGCTTTTCTTGCACTTTATCTATCCTGTCCTGCGATATTGCGTTGAGGTC
>CAISOH010000251.1 GCA_903887005.1 uncultured Bacteroidota bacterium
AATTGCCTTGCATAATAAGAAACGGCATAGAGGTAAAAAGCCTCGGGGACAGCAAGCACTTTTTGTTGAAAACCAGCCCCCCTCTTTTTGGTAAAACGCCTCATCTAAAAACAACAACCAACTAAATAGCTTTCAATAATACAATTACACATTACGTTTTACATATACAATGAGTGCCGAAGTTTAGTCGGACAATAGTGAATTGCAACCTAGAAAATGTTAATTATGTTGAGGGTAAAACATATCCCAGTATTGACCTAAGAGATAAATATAATAAAATTGATATACAGGTTACTTCGACCTCTGATTTTGAAAAAATAAAATATACTTTATCTAAATTTATTGAAAAAAATATACACAAAGAGTTTGACAAGATTTACGTTTTTATTATTACAAATAAAAAATCGAAATATGACCAAAATAAAATTGATGCCATTTTAAAGGGCAAGTTCATTTTTAAAGTTGATAACATAATAGATGGTTCAGATATTTATAAAGAGTTAAATTCACAAAATAATCTCAAGAAAATAAATATTGTTGGTCAATTTCTTGAAGAACAGTTTGCAGATCAAAGCAAACTCGACAAGTGGGATATTTATTGTAAAGGTTTGAATGAATATGATTCGAGTATAATACAGTTAAGCACTATGATATCGTCCCAGGAGAATAAGGGGGAGAAAATGATAATGCTCTATGATTTCCTAACCAGCAACGAGTTTAGGCTCCAGGTGGAAGCTATCGTTGAAGGTTTTACCCAGCTGCTTACGAAACACAAAATTACTTTCATGGTTTAAGACGACCTAATAAAAACCGTTAAAGTTATTATAACATCAAATATATAATTAACCGTAAAACAATGTATATCAATTGATTAGAAAAATAAAAGAGTTTAAAATGTTTTACACAATTGTTTCACACCAATAAAACAGAAAAGCGTATAATTTATTGATTATCAACAAATTATACGCTTAATTTCCTGTTTAATAAGTGGAGCCGGCGGGAGTCGAACCCGCGTCCAAACATATGCCCGATAAGCTTTCTACATGTGTATTCCTGCATTGGTTTTCGGGAAATAGCCGGAACAGGACAAACCTACTCTCTCCCTATCTGCTGAAATTTTCGACCATGAAGCACAGCATTCACAGCTTATCCCGTTATTTGTTGATTCGGCGGCGGGGACGGCAACTGGCAGCCTTCCCGGCGGCTATAAAGGGTGTCTAATCGCTGATTAGGCAGCCATGGCGTAAGAATATTCGCCTTATAGATTTTGAATATTCAGATTTACGTGCTAATTATACAACGCACGACATGCTTACAGACCCTGCCCTATGCTGTCAAAACCGGTCGGCCCCGGTTTTAAAGTGAATAGTCAATAATGAGAAATAAATTAACTATTTTGCAGTGGAGTAAAAAATAAAAGAACTGTAGCAAATTTACAAAATTTAACGGCATAAAAATGTTAATTAGTTTTAATTATTATTTCTATTTTTGAGAGATTAAAATTGTATTACAATAGGGTGCTGTTACCTGGATTTCAATTATTTATGACTAAATAGGCTAACATATATTTGAAACATGAATTATAGTTTAAACAGTGACGGGACTGGCGCCATAGGACTGGTGCTGACTTTGATGTTTTTAACTGCAGTCTCATTCATGTGCGGCATCCTGCTTGTCACTGTGTCCAAAGGCAGGGCAAGGATATGGGGCTGGTATATGATTATTGCTGCATTCTTTATGCTTGTTGCCTGTATATTATTTTATTCAGCCGGCCGTTACGATCTATGAAAAGATTCATATTATTTATCCTTATTTCTCTCTCTTTTTCCTGCTTTGCCATTGCACAAAACAAAGATGAGAAAGCCATCCGGCAAATGCTTTCAGCCCAGGTTGTGGAATGGAATAAAGGGAACATTGATGGTTACATGAAAGGCTATTGGGAAAATGACAGCCTGCTGTTCATAGGATCCAAAGGCCCCAGATATGGCTACGAAACCACCCTGAAACGCTATAAAGAAGCCTATCCCGATACTGCGCATATGGGAAAGCTAATTTCTACGGTTACCAGTATGAAAAAGTTATCTTCCGAATATTACTTTATTGTTGGCAAATGGGAACTGAAGCGCTCTGTGGGCGACGTAGGGGGCTCCTATACATTGCTGATCAGGAAAATAAATAGTAAGTGGGTCATTGTCTGCGATCATAGTAGTTAGGCCATCCGGGACTTTTTCAGATAAAAATATTGTTGCAAAAAAACTATTCAAAATTATGAAATTGATATTAAATTTAATAATTTTGATTGTTATAAGCATTGTACTATATTTATATGAGAAAGGTATTGAAATTCCTCGGGTATATAATAATCCTGCTTGTAATGGTGGGGGCAGGTTTAATTACTTATGTAAAAACTGCATTGCCAAATGTAGGTGCAGCCCCTGTGCTTAAAGTGGAGCGGACACCAGAAAGGATTGAGCGGGGACGATATCTTGCGGAATCTGTAACGCTTTGTGTGGATTGTCACTCTACCCGCGATTGGACAAAGTTTGCCGGTCCTATGGTGGAAGGTACACTTGGGAAAGGCGGAGAAATATTTGACCGGAAATTCGGATTTCCAGGAACATATTATTCCAAAAATATCACACCTGCAGGCATCTCCCGATATACAGATGGAGAGCTTTTCCGGTTGATCACTACCGGTGTAACCAAGGAGGGAAAAGCAATATTTCCCATCATGCCGTGCTCTTATTATGGTAAAATGGACCCTGAAGATATTAACTGCATTATTGCTTTCACCAGAACACTTTCACCTATACAAAATGCGGTACCCGAATCTGTTTCAGATTTTCCCATGAATATTATCATCAACACAATACCGGCCAAAGCAAATCCGGGGAAAAGGCCTGACTCATCAAACGTTGCTGAATATGGAGCTTACCTTGTTAATGCTTCCGGGTGCATAGAATGTCATACAAAAGAAAATAAAGGACAGATAATTCCTGAGCTTGCTTATAGCGGAGGAAGGGAATTTAAATTACCGGATGGTTCTGTTGTCCGGTCAACAAATATTACCCCTGATATGAAAACCGGCATTGGAAAATGGACACAGGAAGCATTCATAAACAGATTTAAAGCTTATGCTGATTCTAATTATAAGCCACAGAAAATACCCAAAGGCGCTTTCAACACGATAATGCCCTGGACGGATTATTGCAAAATGACTAAAGATGACCTGGCTGCTATATATACCTATATTCACAACATAAAGCCAATGAAAAATGCTGTTGTGAAGTTTACCTCAGCGGACATGGTTAATAAGTAAAGCGCTTACAAGCACACGAATTTATAAACTGATCCAATAAATTATTACATCAGATTTCCTGGCAGGATAAATATTTTTTTGAAAATTAGTATCAAATTTGATACATTTGCATTGAGGGTTTTATGAAATCAAGCGAACTAATCAGAAGGGTTAAAGCGCATGGATGGGTGGAAATAAGGCAGACCGGAAGCCATAAGATATTTGTTCATAAAGATTTCAATTATTCGCTTCCGGTTCCAAGTCATGGCACGAAAGAAGTCCCGACCGGAACTGCCTTTATTATAATGAAAAGGGCAGGAATTAAATAACTCTTAAAATTTCAAGACCAAATGAAGACTATAGAAATAATTATTGAAAAAAACGATGGGCTTTTATGGGGAAGAATTGAAGGTAAAAACTGGATGCCCACTCCTTATGGAATAACTATAGCTGATGTAATCGGAAATTTGAAAGAATTAGTGGATGATTATGTAACGCATGAAGGTAAAAATGACAACGCATGGAATAAAATAAACTGGAACGAGGTGAAGTTTGATTTTAAATACGATTTAGCCGCTTTTTTTGAAACGTTTAATTATCTGAATCTATCTGTCATTTCGGGTAAGATAGGGATCAACCGAACACTATTAAATCATTACAAAACCGGGTTGAAATACCCCTCTGCCGCAAAGGCAAAAAAAATAGAAGACGCGATACATGCCTTAGCCAAAGAATTAGGAAAGGTGAAGTTAGTGGCATGATTTGACGGGTTGTTTTTACCCTCATTTGTTAAGTTTCGTGCCTAAATTGTACTGCAACCCGCTTTTCTCCCTAAATTGTGTTGTCTAAAGAATATTTCCATGAATAGATCTATCCGTAAAGTTGCCGTGATAGGCAGCGGGGTTATGGGTTCGCGCATAGCTTGTCATTTTGCAGGAATCGGCGTACAGGTATTGCTGCTTGATATTGTGCCTCCTGCGTTGAATGATGCAGAGAAAGCCAAGGGACTAACACTCCCGTTCGACAAGCTCAAAATGACAAAAGAGCGCAACCGCATTGTGAATGATGCCATGCAGGCAACCTTAAAGAGTAAACCATCGGCGGTATATACAAAAACAGTTGTCGCCAATATAAAGACCGGCAACATTGATGACGACCTGCCTAAGATAGCTGATTGCGACTGGATAATTGAAGTAGTGATAGAAAGGCTTGACATCAAGCAAAAGATTTTTGAGCAGGTGGAGAAATACCGTAAACCCGGCACACTGGTGACTACCAATACATCTGGCATACCCATACACCTGATGAGCGAAGGGCGCAGCGAAGATTTTCAGCAGAATTTTTGCGGCACGCATTTCTTTAACCCTCCGCGCTACCTGCGATTGCTGGAAATAATACCGGATCCAAAAACAAAGCAGGAGGTACTTGATTTTCTGATGGACTATGGAGACCGGTTCCTGGGAAAGACAACCGTACTCTGCAAGGATACCCCTGCGTTCATAGCCAACCGTGTAGGTGTTTTTGGCTTTATGGCCATATTCAAAGCTATGCAGCAACTGGGTTTGAATGTGGATGAAGTGGACGCGCTCACAGGGCCAATTCTCGGCAGACCAAAATCAGCCACCTTCCGCACAGGCGATGTGGTAGGTCTGGATACATTGGTGCATGTGGCAAAGGACTTGCCTGCAAATGCGCCAAACGATGAAGCGAAGGATATTTTTAAGATGCCGCCATTCCTCGAAAAGATGATTGAGAATAAGTGGCTGGGAGATAAGACGGGGCAGGGATTCTATAAAAAGACCCCCGCCCCTAAAGGGGAGAAATCCGCCAAGTCGGAGATATTGACGTTGAATCTTCAGACCTTGGAATATGGGCCGAAGGTGAAACCAAAATTCGCAACCATTGAAGCAGCAAAACCTGTTGAAGATCTTGCGCAAAGGCTCAAAGTACTATATAATGGCACTGACAAAGCAGGTGAATTTTATAAGCTGTTTCATCACTTGCTCTTTGCTTATGTATCTCACCGGATACCTGAGATTAGCGATGAGTTATATAAAATAGATGATGCGCTGAAAGCGGGCTTTGGATGGGAGATTGGGGCATTTGAAAGCTGGGATGCGCTGGGTGTGCAAAAGGTGATGGAGCAAATGAAAGCCGGAGGGTATGAAGTGGCAGCATGGGTGCCGCAAATGCTGGAGAAAGGATGCAATACCTTTTATAAAACAGAGAACGGGCAGCGAAAGTATTATGATATACGCACCCAACAATACCAGCCCATACCAGGCATGGGGGCTTTCATATTACTGGAGCACCTTGATGAAAAAGTTGTCTGGAAAAACAGTGCATGTAAGTTATATGATATTGGTGATGATGTGGTAGCTCTTCGATGGAATACCAAGATGAACACTATTGGCGGAGAGGTGCTGGAAGGGGTACAAAAATCGGTAGCGATAGCAGAAAAAAAATATAAGGGATTGGTAATAGCCAATAGCGGCGCTAATTTTAGCGCGGGGGCTAATGTAGGCCTGATATTCATGTTTGCCGCAGAGCAGGAATTTGATGAACTGGATATGGCAATCCGCCAGTTCCAGGCAACAACCATGCGGCTGCGATACAGCAGCATTCCCGTTGTTGTCGCGCCTCATGGCCTCACGCTTGGCGGTGGCTGCGAGATGTGCCTTCATGCAGATGGCGTACAGGCGGCTGCAGAAAGTTATATAGGGCTTGTGGAAGTAGGCGTAGGGCTGATACCAGGTGGTGGTGGAACAAAAGAGTTGGTAGTGCGGGCCAGCGACAGGAATATAAAAGAGGATATTGAAACCAATTATTTACAGCAATTATTTATTAACATAGGTACTGCCAAAGTATCCACCTCTGCGCATGAGGCGTTTGAGAATTTTATATTGCGCCCAGGCTTTGACCATATCTCCATTAATCCCGACAGGCGTATAGCGGATGCAAAGCGAAAAGTATTGATGCTTTGGGAACGTGGTTATACACAGCCCATACTACGAACTGATATTAAAGTGCAGGGACGCGGTGGTCTTGGTGGCTTGCTATCAGGCATACATGGTATGTGGCGAGGTAATTACATCTCCGATTATGATAAGTTCATTGCTGAAAAACTTGCGTATGTGATGTGCGGCGGCGACTTATCACAAGCGTCATTAGTAAGTGAACAGTACTTACTCGACCTGGAACGTGAAGTATTTCTGAGCCTGTGCGGGCAGAAGAAAACGCTCGAAAGACTACAGAGTATATTGACTACGGGGAAGGCTTTGAGGAATTAGATATACAAATGAATATCTCAGCATCGTTCCTGATACTAATATTTTGTTTGTTATTTCCAATGAATGCTATTACAAACAACCTGTTTTTATTCAAAAATGTAAATTTATATCTCGCCAGAACTATGTTTTTTCAGGCACATTTGGCGGGATATAAGTTTTCATATCTCGCCAGAACTATGTTTTTTCAGGCACATTTGGCAGAATATAATTTTTTATAACTCGCCGGAACTATTTTGGCCTTCTGTTTTTGAAACCATATTTTTCAGAGATTATCTGCTTTGCATAGCCGGTTTTATGTTAATTTTACAGACAGTATCGAATATTCAGTACCTAAGCCTTTGCTGATTAAGGCTGATTGGGGATAAATAAACTGTTACAATGGAAGATGAAAAGTTAAATAAGGAAGCTGGTCCGATAGTAGAGGTTCCTGGCGAAAATAAAACTGCCCAATTATACCCGCATATTATTTTGCAGGTTCTTGAGACGAGTTACATTACCCATGATGTGAAGCGTTTTGTTCTCGAAAAGCCGTCCGACTACATCTTCAATCCCGGACAATCAGTAAACATTTCTATCAATTTACCGGAATGGAAAAATGAGTTGCGCCCGTTTACTTTTACAAATTTACCTGATGACGATTATTTAGAGTTCATGATAAAAATTTATCGTGACCACAATGGAGTCACCCAAAAATTGGAAAGCATTAATAAGGGAGACGAATTGATTCTACATGATATTTTCGGCGCCATTCAATATAAAGAAAATGGAGTTTTTATTTCTGCGGGTTCCGGCATCACTCCATTTCTGTCAATCTTCCGTTACTTAAATAAAAAAAAGCGTGTAAAAGGGAACATACTGATATATTCAAATAAGGACCACTCAGATGTAATCATGGGAGAAAGTTTACATACAATGCTGAAGGATAATTTTATTACCATCTTTACACGCGAAAATGTAGTCGGATTTATCGAAAAAAGAATTGACCGTGACTTTTTAATTGATCATATCAAAAATTTCAAACAAAACTTTTACATCTGCGGACCCGAATCTTTTGTATTAGATCTAAAGAAAATTCTCCTGAGTCTTGGCGCATCAGTAGATAATATCATTTTTGAGTATTAGAATATTGCCTCAGGTTTGAAATTGTAAATGAAGAAATGAATGGCTTTCAATTATCTTCACTGCTTGCCATAAAAACACGCCACTCTGCAATAAAATCCTGAAATTTGTAAACGTCAATTACAACAGCCCACCCTTTTGGGTTTTAACTTCTAACTTTTGACTTAGAAATAAATTCGTAAAATCAATAATGGCAGCCCACACTTTTGGGTTTTAACTTTTGACTTTTAACTTAAAATGCAGTTCCAGATACAGAGCCCATACCAACCAGCCGGCGACCAGCCGGAAGCAATCAGGCAACTGGTTGATGGCATCAGGCAAGGCGAGAAATTCCAGACCTTGCTGGGTGTTACAGGTTCGGGTAAGACGTTTACGGTTGCCAATGTGATACAAACGGTAAAGAAACCTACCCTGGTGCTTACCCATAACAAAACACTGGTAGCGCAGCTATATGGTGAGTTCCGGCAGTTCTTCCCTGATAATGCGGTGGAGTATTTTGTTTCTTATTACGACTATTACCAGCCGGAAGCCTATATGCCGGTATCCAATACCTACATTGAAAAAGACCTTTCCATAAATGAAGAACTGGAAAAGCTGCGCCTGCGGGCCACATCCAGCCTGCTGAGCGGCAGAAGCGATATAATAGTAGTGGCGTCTGTTTCCTGTATTTATGGTATTGGTAATCCTGCGGAATATGCCAACAGTATCATCCGGTTTGAGAAGGGAGCTAACATAGGCCGCAATCATTTCCTGCATCAATTGGTCAATTCTTTATACAACCGCAGCCAGGGAGATTTTACACGGGGTACTTTCCGGGTGAACGGCGATACGGTGGACATAAACCTGCCTTATGTGGACTATGGCTACCGGATTACTTTCTTTGGCGATGAGGTGGAAGAAATAGAAAGTTTTGAGCCGGAAACAGGCAAGCGAATTGGTGTTATGGAAAACGCTGCCATATTTCCCGCCAATCTGTACATAGCACCCCGTGACCAGATGTCGCAAATCATTTATGAGATTCAGGATGAAATGGCTGCGCAGGTGGAATACTTCAAAAAAATTGGTAAGCATATTGAAGCCCAGCGAATAAAGGA
Source organism: uncultured Bacteroidota bacterium (assembly GCA_903887005.1). Classification (GTDB taxonomy): domain Bacteria; phylum Bacteroidota; class Bacteroidia; order Chitinophagales; family Chitinophagaceae; genus Nemorincola. Next base: position 8,802 of record CAISOH010000251.1, read on the forward strand.
ACGGGTGAATTACGACCTCGAAATGATACAGGAACTCGGCTATTGCAGCGGCATCGAAAACTACTCCCGTTTTTTAGACCGCCGCAAGCCTGGTACACGCCCCTTTTGCCTGCTTGATTATTTCCCGGATGATTTTCTGCTGGTGATAGACGAAAGCCATGTGACCATCCCCCAGATAAGCGGCATGTATGGCGGCGACCGTTCCCGCAAACTGACGCTGGTTGATTTCGGTTTCCGGCTGCCATCAGCACTAGATAACCGCCCGCTTAATTTTTATGAGTTTGAATCGAAGCTGTCGCAGGTATTATTTATCAGCGCTACACCTGGTAAATATGAACTGGAACAATGCGGCGGAGTAGTGGTAGAACAGATAGTAAGGCCTACCGGCCTCCTGGAGCCTCCAATCGAGGTTCGTCCGAGTATTAACCAGATAGATGACCTGCTGGATGAAATAGATAAAAGAGTGAAAAAAGGCGACCGTATTTTGGTTACCACACTCACCAAACGAATGGCTGAAGAATTAGACAAATACCTGAAACGCATTAACGTAAATTCAAAATACATTCACTCCGAGGTGGACACCTTAGAGCGGGTGGAAATACTCCGAGACCTGCGGTTAGGAAATATAGACGTGCTTGTTGGCGTTAATTTATTGCGAGAGGGGCTCGACCTGCCGGAGGTGTCATTAATGGCTATCCTGGATGCGGATAAAGAAGGTTTTTTAAGAGATGAACGTTCTCTTACCCAAATGGCAGGACGGGCAGCCCGAAACGTAAACGGCCTTGTAATATTTTATGCCGACAAGATAACGGATAGCATGAGGCGTACCATTGATGAAACTGACCGCCGCCGTGAAAAACAAATAAAATACAACATAGATCACAACATTACACCACAGACTATTAAGAAATCAATACAGGAAATAATGCTGCAGGGCTCTGTGCTCGATATAAAAGGCTATGATGATAACAGCAAGTATGCCGTAAAAGATGAATTGCTGCCCATGGCTGCAGAAGATGAAGCAGTAGCCTACCGCAGCGCGGCACAACTTGACAAAATAATAACTAAAACAAAGAAAGAGATGGAAAAAGCTGCCAAAGACCTGGATTTTATGGAGGCTGCCAGGTTAAGGGATAATCTTTTACGGTTTCAGAAAGAAAAGGAATCACTGAAATAGCAGAATGATCTCACAAAAAAATCAATCAATGTTTCCCGGCTTATGCTTCTCGCCTGGTAAATTGTGCACTGTTTAATTTGCAGGACTTTGCGACCTTGATTTTATAATTTATTTATTATCAATTCATTATCCTTTGCGGCTTTGCGACTTTGCGAGAAACCCCGTTTGTATATTTTTATCCGTGGAAAGGTATAATAGCAGCAGGAAGCTTTTAATTTTTGCTTTTTAATCTTTTACTTTTTAAACCCCTTGCTTCGGCGAGCTCCTTCACAACAATGTTGGGGAGGAGACTCGCCGCTGACGTAAAACACTATACGCAGCAGGGGTTTTATCAGGGTGAGAGAGGGGGCTGCTTAAATAAATAACTATTGTGAACGTCCGTCTTTTTCAACTATAGCTATTTAAGCTTCAAATTTAAGCGCTTTAAAAATCCCATAATACCGTTAAAAAACGGTATTTTAAATCGTTATATGATGGCAGCTTTACACAAAAGAGGCTGTCTCGTATCGGAGACAGCCTCTTGGTGGGGAAATGATTTTCTGAATTACTTTTTATTTTCAAGGGTTTCAATACGTTTCATGAGATCGGCAACCTGCTTTTGAAGCGCCTCATTTTTAGCGCTCAGTTCCTGAACTGCCTTCACGAGGGGTACTGTAAACTCAGCATAAGCGAGGCCGTAATTATCTTTTTCATTTGTTGGTTTATGCACACCACTGAAATTATAACCGGTTTCCTGCGCTGCCTTTTCCACATCCTGGGCTATGAAACCTGTACGTATCATTGCTTCAGCCGCATCAAAAGAAGCTTTTCTCATTTCGATGCTGCTTTCGGTACTGCCAAGGAATTGTTCCATTTTTCGGGCTTCAAAACGGTAAGTAACGGGTTTTAGTTTGTTGATAAAATCAAGGCCTGGTACATTTTCTTTAATGTCTGTTTTAAAACGGCCATCAGAGAGAATTGCAACGCTGGTATAACCCGTTATTGCTGTAACACTTGTGCTACCGATTACAACTTTATTACTGGCGTTTACGATAGCATATGAACCTAGGGCTGTAGCATTTGTAAGATTCCCCAGGCTAACATCGGCGGCATATCCAATTGCGGTATTAAAAGTTCCGGTGGTGTCGGTTTGCAAGGCGAATGCACCGAAACCTGCATTATAATTACCTGTAGTATTAGATCTTAATGCAACAAGTCCAAATGCTGCATTTTGATTGCCGATAGTATTATTAACAAGAGCAACATCTCCAAAAGCGGAGTTTTGAGTTCCTGTTGTATTGCTGTATGAAGCACCATAACCATTTGCCGTATTATAGTTGCCTGTAGTATTTGAAGTCAATGCCAGTGCTCCGCTGGCGACATTGTAATTGCCTGTGGTATTGCTATAAAGCGCTTCAATACCAATGGCAGTATTTTCCGTATCATTTACAGCATTATGAAGAACACCCTCACCGATTCCGGTATTCCATACACCTGTTGTATTATGTGCAAGCGCATTAAGCCCGATGGCCGTATTTGAAAACCCTGTTGTATTATAAACCAAGGCAGAATCTCCATCAGCCGTATTCCAGTTTCCGGTAGTATTATTATGTAAAGAGTTATCACCGGTAGCGGTATTGTTAGAACCGGTAGTATTATTTACCAGGGAAAAATTTCCAAAGGCGGAATTAAGGCTTCCTGTAGTATTGGCGTTAAGTGAAGCATTACCAATGGCCGTATTATTGGCGCCCGTAGTATTGCTATATAGAGCTGCCCATCCATTAGCTGTATTATTGAAACCGGTAGTATTTACAGATAATGCGGAGTCACCTGTGGCAGTATTACTTGACCCTGTAGTATTCGCACTCAAAGCCCTGGTTCCAATACCTGTATTACCATATCCGGTAGTATGCGACATACCTGCCCTTAGCCCGAATGATACATTGGCGTTACCCGTATTTATTTCTCCTGCCCAAAGATTATCTGCCCTGAAACGCAAAGATGCAATATCTGTAGTGCCTATGAAATTGGTAGCCGGATTAGTACCTGCATTCCCTGTAAGGTTCCATGTAGTAGTAGGTGTTATAGTGGTAGTGGTAACTGCTGTTACCCGCCCTTGTGCATCAGTTGTAATAACCGGAACAGTGGAAGCAGAACCATAGGTACCAGCTGTACCCACATTGGGCATACTGATGGTGCCGGAAGATGTTATAGTGCCACCTGATAGCCCGGCGCCTGCTGTCACTGAAGTAACTGTACCCGGGTTGACGTTACCCGCAACTAATGCAAATGGTACGCTCAGTAATTGTGATGCGCCAATGCTGGTGTAGCTGCTGCCACCTGCAGGGTCTATTTCTACCTCCATATACTTGTTGCCTGTTCCCCAGGTTACACCACCTAAAGTGCCAAAAGTAGGAGTTCCTGTTCCCACGGCCACATTGAATAACCCAAATGTATTGGTTGTTACGTTTTGGGTTTCCTGGTAAACAACGGCCCCGGTTGATGACACATCGTGAATGGAAAGCCTCAAACTGATAGGAGTGCCTGCTATAGGTGTTCCTGTGGAGGTTCTTGCTACACCCTGGTAGTTAAATGCATTTGGCGCCTGCGCTTTTGCGGCTATACCTGCAAACAATAAAAAGGATACTGCTAATAGTATTTTTTTCATAAAAATGGTTATTGAAAATTTTGTGGTTTGTATAATTATTTAAGTTTTTCGATTTTATAAGAAGTCATTTCCCGGGCTGTATTATCTGCATCAAAGGTTATTTCGAGCATGTAAGCGGCAGCGGCAAGTTGAGAAATATTAAGCTGTTCCACCGTTATACCCTGTGTAACCCTGGCGCTATGGTTAATTATTATTTTGCCGGCCATATCCATGAGCCGGTAACCAAGCGTGCCATTTGCAGCTGAAGCATATTTCACATTGACTATTGAGCTTGAAGGATTCGGAAATACCAGCAGGTGGTTTGCAAGGGTAGTATTTGCAACTCCTTCATGAGATAAATCATTTTGCAATACGCCTTGGGTAATAATAAGGTCCGTACCGGTAAAGGTCGCTACCATGGTCATTTCTCCTATTGACCAATCGTAGAAATTTCCGCTTATGGTACCTGTTCCGCCGATAGCATTGACTGTCGCCGGCCCGACACTTTGCCCGCGCGCAACCGGCAACCCTATCAGCGAGACGCAAACGCCCATAAGAATAAAAGTTCGTTTCATAAGTTTAGTTTTTTCGTAAAATATATAGTATTACAAATAAAAGTTATCAAAATTATGGCTTCTTTATGAAAATAAAATTGCTTTTCGTTACAAAAATCTATGACATTTATCATATTTGTATTGTGATTTTTTCTCAAATCATTGATTGATTAGCTGATTTGACGATTATACTTGACAAGGGATAAATTAGCGACTTTTACTGATATAGACAAATAGATAATTTGTAATGGTGAGCCGTGCCGAACCATGACATGCTGAATGATGAACTTAAGCTCAATGAAGTTCCGAACTCACTAATTTATCCCTTGCGAAGCATAGCTGGTTTGCAGCATGGATAATTGATTAAATAAATCAGGCACAACTGCAATGGGTGGCTGGTTATATAAAAGACAGCGTGGGCAATGATTTGGAATGAAGAAGTCATCAATATAACTTATACCTTTATGAAGTATATTTTGCATTTTCACAATCAAATAATACAATTATGCCGCACATCGCCATTATCTCTTCAAGCGTGAGGACCGGAAGAAACAGCCATAGAGTCGCGCTGTATTTCAAAAATTACCTGGAAACAAACAGTCTCGCTACGGTTGAGATCCTTGATCTGAAGGAATACAATTTCCCGTTGTTTGATGAAAGGCTGCGTTTTCAAAAAAATCCATCAGCAGGAATGCTTGATTTTGCAGAGAAGATAAGATCTGCTGAGGGCGTTTTGATTGTTACTCCTGAATATAATGGAGGTTATCCGGCCAGTCTGAAAAATGTAATTGACTTTTTGTATGACGAATGGCACCGCAAACCCGTTGCAATTTCAACAGTTTCCGACGGAGTCTTCGGAGGTACACAGGTGATTACATCCTTGCAGTTTTCACTCTGGAAAATAAGGGCATGGACAGTTCCTGCCATGTTCCCGGTTCCAAAAGCACCCGAGGCATTTGATGAGAACGGAAATCCAAAAGATAAAGCTGCAACTGATAAAAGAGCCGCCAATTTTATTAATGAATTGCTCTGGTGCATAGAAGCTGGCATTAGGATGAAAAAACCTCTCCTGGGGAGTGGTGAGGCCGGATGAAACTGCATCTGATTGAATACCGTATTGCCGGTGAAAGCAACTATTGCCAGATTAATCCTGCTATAAAATACTTAAAGCTTAAAACCGGTAAAATGAAATTTTTAGCCTTAACAATATTAATTTTTGCTGCCATGAGCACAGCCGATAAAAGCAACTATTTAAATGCAGCAGATGCATTGTTACATTATGTTGTAAGGGAACCAAAAATAAAATCAGGCAAACCACCTCTTATTATTCTCTTACATGGTATAGGAAGTAATGAGAAAGACCTGTTCTCTTTTGCGGATCGGTTACCCGGCAGGTTTCTGGTTGTATCTGCAAGAGGGCCTTATATATTGGGCCCTGATAGTTATGCATGGTACCATGCAGATTTTACAACAAAAAACCCAATAGCCAATACAGAGGAGGCGGAAAAAAGCAGGAACACCATTATCCGGTTTATAGATCAGCTGAAAGAGAAATATCAGTTTGATGATACCCAGGTTTATTTATGCGGGTTCAGCCAGGGGGCGATTATGTCTTATAGCGTAGGTCTCACCCGGCCGGATAAAGTAAAAGCGATAGCGGTAATGAGCGGCAGGATCCTGGAGGAAGTAAAGCCTATGATTGGCCGGAACAATAAAATAAAACAATTGAAGGTTTTTATTTCTCACGGCACAAACGATAATGTTTTAGCTATTCATTACGCCCGGGAAAGTAATGCATATGTAAAGCAATTGGGTATAAATGCAACCTTCAAAGAATATCCTGACGGGCATACCATTAATAACGACATGCTTTCCGATTTAATAAACTGGCTGAATAGTCTTTTGCACTAAGAGCATTCATTCAACCTGCCAGGTTGCGGTATATTTTGTATAATAACGCGAGTTCGACAGTTTATTATTTAAAATTCAATGAATTAAGTGTTATAATCCCGACAGGGATGGCATTATTATAGAAATTGAATTCAAAAATTGCAAAACCTGAAAGGGTGACATAAAACATGGCCTATGATCATACGCAATAAATTGATAATCAATTATTGAACACTCGGACTGACGTTACAATACTAAAAATCTAAAGCCCCGGAATTCCGGGGCTTTAATAATCTTTGATTTGTATTTCTCCATATTATCTCAGTAATGTGATATTTCCCTGGTGGCGTTCCTGCTGGCCATCTTTGAATGTTCCTTCTATGAGGTACACATATACCCCTTCGGGCTGCGGTACATCATTGAGCTTGCCATCCCAGCCTCTCCCGTCCAGTGAATTACTCTGGAAAACAAGTTCCCCCCACCTGTTGAATATGGACATCTTGAAGGATGTAAGCCCGCTCGACAGGTATTGATGCGGATAAAAATAATCATTCGTACCATCGCCATTCGGTGTAAATACATTCGGTATGTTCATATAGCAGTCATTGACCGCCTTTACAGTACCGGATGCGAAACAGCCATTCAGTTTTACTGTAGCTGTATAAACGCCGGGTTCCAATATTGATATGCTGGATGTCTTCTCCCCGGTGCTCCACTCCCAGCTTGCCAGCGGATTGCTCGCGTTGATATTGTCCGCTATCGTGATAGCAGCGCTTCCTTTGCATATAGATACATCGGGGCCGAGGTCAATAGTTGGATCCGGAATGATCGCAACATTACGGGTAGTGCTGAAATTCGGGCATACACGGTACAGCGCGGTGGCCGTGATAGTAAAAGGACCGGTAACATCATAGCCATAAACCAGCGGGTTCACATTTTTAATGCTGTCCCCGTTGCCAAGGTTCCAGGTTATTCCGGTATTACCTAGGCTCGCATAAATTCCGGTGAATGTAATCGTGTTGCCCTTGCAGACAACCGTATCTGTAGCCTTAACGGATATCGGACTGATGGTGTCCACCATCACTATCTTGAACATGGTATCTGTGCAGGGCACAAAATCAGATACTGCGAGGAATGTTTTGTAAACACCTGCATTCTCATAAGTGTGGGTAGTGGTAGTTCCGGTAGCAGGTGCATGAATAGTATTATCGCCATACTCCCACAGGTATTGAATCCCTTTTGTTGCAACTGATCCCGCATCGGTGAAAGTGATGGAACTTCCCTGGCAAATAAGGTTAGTATCCGTTATAAATTTAGCATGTACCGGGTGCCTCAGGTCTATGACCGCAAATGTGCTGTCTGCGCAAACGGAAACACTTGCAACCAGTTTAACAGTATCAAGCGCCTGAAGCAGGTAAACATGGGTTGGGTTCTCTAATATTGATGAGTACCTGTCACCGAACCACCATTGATAATCTGTCGCCTGTATGGAGGAATTAAAAAAAGTAACTGTGTCTGCTTTGCAGCCATATTTAACGGTATAATCAAAAATAGCCCTTAAATCATTATTGACTGTTACAACTATGGCAGTACGGCCGCTTTCGCAGCCCAGAACGGTCTGGCTGGCATATACCGTATAGACGCCCGGTACACTCGTATTTATGGTTGGTGCAATGGTTGACCCGGTACCGCCCGTAGGGCCTGTGTACCATAAAAGGCCCGTGCCGGAAAATACGGTAAAAGGTACAAAAGGCTGTCCGGGGCAGTAAAGGCTGGGGTTAGCGATTATAATGGGATTAGGAGGCGTTGCATGAACTGTAATCACAAATGGGCCCCTCGGGCTTTCACAGCCGGTTGTTGTCTGGGTGGCATAAATAGTATATACGCCGGGAATACTTGTATTGATAACAGGGGGACTGACAGTACCTGTTCCTCCTGTCAATGCAGCGTACCACAAAACAGCTGTACCCGTTGCCGTCGGGGGAGCATACAAATCATTTTGGCAATAAACATTTGTGCCGGTAACAGCGGGCGCGGGGGGCGTTGGATTTACTGTTACAGTTATGGTGCCCCGCGGGCTTTCACAGCCAAGAATTGTTTGGGTAGCCCAATAGCTATAGGTCCCGGCTACTGATGTATTTACCACGGGAGCAGTAGTGCTGCCGGTGCCGCCCACTGCCGTGGGATACCATAAAATACTGCCGGTGCCGGTTACGGTAAAAGGCACGAATGTCTGGCCGGTACAATAGGTGGTGATCCCTGAAATGCCCGGCGCAGGGGGTATGGGCGCATAAACAACATGAGTTGTAAATGTATTGGAGCACCCATTCAGGGTAGCGGTTACGGTATAAAAACCGGTATCGGCATCAACAACCGGGCTGCGCGTAGGATTCTGGAGTGTGGAAGTGAACCCTGCCGGCCCGGTCCATGAAAAAGTTTCTCCGGTAACATAGGGGCTTGCAAACAGGCTGATGGTATTCCCCACCCCATAACAAATAGGGGAATTAGTGGTAGCGGTTAATACAGGAAGCGGTTTGACAACAACAGTAGTAGTAACTGAATCAACATTGATACCTCCTACGATCTTCACCAGGTGATAAATACCTGCATTACCCATTGTTGCGCCTGGTATGAAAACGTGTTTACTGGAGCTGGTAAACCCTCCGGGGCCATGCCAGTAATAAGTAGCGCCTGCAGAATCGCCCATGGCGTCGAGGAATAAGTTATCGCCATCGCATATAGGCCCGTTATTTAAGGCCTGTAAGCACCAGACCGGCAACACCGTATCTATGGCTACATGGTAAGCCGATCCTGCTGTGGTGCCGTTACAAAATACTTCAAAGGAATTGATGCCTTTACAATCAGTAATGATTAAGTCGCCGCCATTATATACACCTGCGCAGCATGGCCCGTATATCAGGCCTGCGCTCAATGTGCAGGGCGGATTTCCCGGAGGGGGCGCGCATTCCGTATAACTGATTACATCAGAGGGCTGTATGATATATGGAGAGCCATTGATATACACCTGTAAGTATTCCCCGGTATTCAGTACATCGAAGTTTATGTATATTCTGTAAACCGGCTTAAGGATGGTATAAATATAGCCTCCCGGAAGCCCGGCGCCTACCCAGAATTCAGTTCCGGGGTAGGTAGCTGAAAGACAGGGATCTCCTCCGAAGAAACTTACCGTACCTGTGCTGGAAAAAAATACATCATAAGTGCCAAACATACTATCCGTGGTTAATTTCGGATAGGAGAGGTATTGCCACTGCCCGTTTGCATTTATTGCAAACAACAGTATGATTATTATCCGGAATAAGGGCTTCATATTAAAAGTCATTGGCTATAAAGTTAAGCATATTTTAATTTTTCACACAATTTATTTTTCGAAACATCATCAGCTACAAAGCTTTAACCCCGATGGGGCTATGACATGAAATCCGGTAACCAAACTGGAGCACTTCATGTCATTTTCAAAGACCGCATACAGCAAATTGTTTGCTCACTATGGCGTCTTTACAATTGATTGATTTACATCGTAGCAGATTTGACAACTTTTAAAAAGTTGTCAAATCTGTGTAACGCAACATCACCCACATTTTATCATAACATCACCCATTTCAATCTAATAAAACAAAAGATCCCCCGCTATGATAAATAGGAGGGGACCTGTAAACAATTTATAACTTATTTCTTAAACAAAGCTATCTTATCAATGTGACCGTCCCCCTATATGTTACATTTTCGCCATCACCGCCCGGTCTCGCCACTGTTATAACATAGAAGTAAGTACCAATGTCCTGCGGCTGCCCGTTAAAAGTCCCATCCCATCCCTGCTTGTAATTATTGGAATAAAACACCTGCTGCCCAAGCCTGTTATACACCCTGAAATCAACCGTGTTCTGGAATTTCATGCCTACCGGACGGAACACATCATTAAGCCCGTCGCTGTTTGGCGTAAAGCCTGATGGCATATCCTCAACCATTGTGCTGTCCACATGTACTGTCACAAAAGTGGAATCAAGGCATCCGTTCACATCATAGCCATAAACAGTATATTGAGTAGTAACCAGCGGCTTTGCAACCGGGTTGTTGATGTTCGGATTATTAAGGCTGCCATCATCCGGGCGCCATACATACAGCACTTCACTATCCGCATTCATCTGTATGCTGTTGCCGTAATAAATAGAAGCGTCCTTTGTTACATTTGACAGGATCACCCCTCTTACGGAATGTATCCGCATAGTATCAACTGCATAGCAGCCCAATTGATTGTGAGTGGCCGTAATTGTATAGGTTGTTAAGCCTAAACCTGTATAATAAGGATTACTGATGGAAGAATCACTGAGGTGAATCGCCGGATTCCATACCCAACTGAATTCATTATCATGAAAACCCGGGCCACCATGCGGGACAATTATCGGATGTAATGGCAATGGCTGGCTGATACAGATCAGGGTATCGTGGAAAGACGACACATCAAACTGCATCACGTAAAGAGTCTGCTGGGCAGTATCCACACATCCTATAGAATCGGTAACAAATAATTTAACAAGATAGGCGCCACCTTTATTATACCTGTGATTGGCTGGCTTGCGGGTATTGGTATTATCAATGGCGCCATCGCCCCAATACCATTGATACTTGGCGGCAAGATAATTGGGAATAGTAGTATCTGTTACATTAACCCCTGTATCAATTGTCGAAAAGATCCCGGTAAGGCCTGCCAGGTACCCTTTGGCCTGTGTAATACTGGTTTGATCAACTATCATGGTAAAACTATCAGCCTTGATGGTCATCCCGCCTGCGCATATAGGGCTGGGAGTTAAATAAAAGCTGGGCGTATTGCTGTGTTTTGTATTTACATATCCGGTAGCTTTCACAGGGCAGCCATTGCTGTTCTGTAATGTCATGGTTACCTGATATACACCGGGATATTTATAGGCATGTTGCGTAAAAAAGGTATCCGCGGAGCCGCTTTGATCTCCAAATTGCCAGGCTGCGGATACAAAATTCGTACTGTTATTTGTAAAGGTTACGATGTCGCTGTCACAACCGAGCAATGTTTTCCAGGTAAAGTTAGAATCTATCCGCGGCAATACGACAACAGCAACAGAATCACGGGCGCTTTCGCACATGCCTATTTTGGCTGTCACAAACGCCCAGGTAGTTCCCGCATTATAGGTATTGATCAGTATTGGGGTTGCGCTTCCCGGCGTACTTGTCCCGGTGGTGTACCACAATACAGAAGCCCCGGTCATCACTGAAACAGTATAAGGATTGTAAGCATTGCCGTGAGATCCAAAGCACAATGGGGTGGATGCCGTAATTATTGGTGGTGGCGGCGGTAACTGAAGGGATGCAAAGACCGAGTCCGTGACCGAACAGCCAAATGGCGTACTGGTTACAAGGGTGTACCAGCCGGTGTCAGAAGCCGTAAAACCATAGATGTCAGGATTCTGCAGCGCGGAGGTAAACAAACCGCCCGGCCCTGTCCATGACCAGGTTTCCCCCGGAACCGCAGGGCCTGTCATTACCAGGTGCAGCGTATCCAATGGGTTAGCGCATAAAGGAGTATTAGTGGAAAGTTTAGTGATATAGGGCCTTGGGTGAACAGTTACCCAGGTAGTATCTGTATCATTCAATATGCCGGGCCCGCCATATTTTACCACGGTGTATAAACCCGTATCAGTAAGCATGGAAGGGAACTTAACAGGATACTGTAATGTACTGGTCCAGCCATAAGGCCCATACCAGTAATAAGTTGCGCCGGTGGAATCGCCTACATCTCCTAACTTTAATGAATCTCCCTCACAGGGCTTGTTACTAATCGCATTAGAGCATCTTTTAGGCCTTACAGTATCAATATAGAAAGCGAAATTAAAACCTCCGGAAGCCCCATTACCTTGAACCGTACAATTTTTCAGGCCGGTACATTCAATTATTTCAAGTTGGCCACCGTTACATGCCTGTGTACCTACTCCTCCCGTTGGACCCCATATCGAGCCTCCGGTCAATGTACAAGGCCCGCTTGTTACAAGCGGTACACCATAAGTACACGCGCAATTTCCTGTCATTCCAATTATATTAGCCGGAGTCAGATTATAAAGAGTGCTATTGCAAAACATTTGAAGATCTTCTGTATTATTAAGTTGTTCAAACATCACCCTTATTCCATAAACTCTTTTTGGGAACAGAAAAACCCACTGGCCACCACCGTTAGTAATATCATAGTTAGTTGCACTGGAAACATAGGGAACGCATGGTGCAGTTCCTATGCCAAAAGACATACTAGGAACACCCATGGTGGTTACAGGGAATGTACCATAATTAGCAGTAGTGGAAGCCCCGGAAGGAAGACCATTTGTAACCTGTACCCAGGGAGCCGGTGGCACCTGTGCATTTGCATTGATGGCAAACAATAGGATGATCAAAATACGCAGTAATGAATTCTTCATAAAACAATTATTGAGGTATAAAAATACTTTTTTTTTCTTTCCAGTCAAACAATAAAATAAATTCTTTGGCTTATTACCCTTAAAGACAGGCAATATAGTAAAATTCGATGGGTATTTTTAGATATATTTTATTTTGGCAATTAACGAGGGCGAAATTGACTGTATGAAGTAGATGTCCCACACCGGAAAAAGGTGTGGGACATCTGTGGGCTCTGTTATTTTTTTTATTTCTTTTTTTTGAGATTTATTAAGTGTCCCACACCTTTTTTCGGTGTGGAACACTTACACTCGTGAAGGGCTCTGCTATTTTTCATTTCATGTTTTTATGGATTTGTTAAGCGTCCTGCATCTTTTTCCAGTGTATGAAGTAGATGTCCCACACCGAAAAAGGTGTGGGACATCTGTGGGCTCTGTTATTTTTTTTATTTCTTTTTTTTGAGATTTATTAAGTGTCCCACACCTTTTTTCGGTAAATGAGGTAGATGTCCCACACCGGAAAAAGGTGTGGGACATCTGCGGGCTCTGTTATTTTTCATTTCATGTTTTTATGGATTTGTTAAGCGTCCTGCATCTTTTTCCAGTGTATGAGGTAGATGTCCCACACCGGAAAAAGGTGTGGGACATCTGTGGGCTCAGTTATTTTTTTTATTTCTTTTTATTGTGATTTATTAA
>CAISOH010000252.1 GCA_903887005.1 uncultured Bacteroidota bacterium
TATAGCCACGGTGATTACAGAACAAATGAATTTCATTCTTTTGCAAAACACTATACAGGCAATATAAAAGATTTGAAAGAGAAGTTGTTACTATCTGCCAAAAGTGGATTCAAATGGTATTGGGCATTTAATGACAACTTTTTGAATTACCTTAATGGTAAACATCACTATATATCAACAACAAGATATCTGCTTTGGAAGTACGAAAATAATTTGAGAAAAATTAGTAAAGTACCGCCAATGCCTGCTTCCGAATACTTAAATAAAATAGGCCCTAGAAATCTGGATAATACTCTAGAACATGTAACACCTCAAAATCCAGATTTTACAAAATATAAAGAGGAGTTTGTCAACGATTACTTAAATAATATTGGCAATCTTGTTTTAATGGGGTTGGGTAAAAATTCCCAGCTAAGTAATTCAAATCCGATTGATAAAGCAGATGGTTTTCAAAAATCAACCTTGATCTCTCAAAAAGAAATCGGTGATACAATAAAAGCAACTGGGAAATGGAGTAAAGAAGAAATTAATGCAAGGCAGGAGAAAATAGTTTCATTTGCATTACAATATTGGCAAATCGAAAACTAAATGTCTAAACGTGGCTACATATCCCGCTATATGCTGATAGTTAAAAAACTAAAAGCAAAGCCTTATAGCTCTTATGAGGAACTACAAAGCTATATTGAAAGCCAGGTGGATTATTTGCAAATGCGTGATGAGACACTTAATGTCGGGTTTTCATTACGAACCCTACAGCGGGATATAAAAGAGATACGAGAGACCTTCGGAGTTGATATTGAATATTCCAAATCCAACAAGGGCTATTTCATCAGTCAGGGTGAAATGGAGAACATGAATTTCCAGAGAATGATTGAATCCTTTGACATGTTTAACTCATTAAACCTTGCCAGAGACCTAAATCCATTCATTCTTCTGGAGAAACGAAAGCCACAGGGCACTGAAAACCTTTACGGCTTGCTTCATGCCGTTAAGAACAGATTAAAGGTCACATTCACCTACCAGAAGTTCTGGGAAGATGAAGCCAGCTATCGTATCACCGACCCTTATGCACTCAAGGAATTCAGAAACCGTTGGTACCTTATTTCGAAGGACAACAAGGAAGGCAAAGTGAAAACCTTTTCTTTGGATCGTTTAACCAATCTTGAGATAACAAACAAGACCTTTACCCTCCCAAAAGATTACAATGCCGAAGAAAGCTTCCGTTATAGTTTTGGCATAATAAGCCCAGATGATCAGGAACCACAGGAGGTCGTTTTATCATTCGATCCCGTCCAGGGCAAATACATAAAATCATTGCCGCTGCATGAGTCCCAGGAAGTGTTGGTTGATAATGAAGATGAGCTTCAAATCAGGCTTAAATTATGGATTACGCAGGACCTGGTTATGGAGTTGCTTTCATACGGGGCTGAAATGAAAGTACTGAAACCAAAGAGCTTAATAAAAGAAATAAAAGATGCTCATCAAAGAGCCTTCAATCTGTACAAATGAGTAGTCATATCCTTTCCAAATCAACTTATATGCGTGGCATAAAATGCCTCAAAAGCCTTTATTTGAATAAATACGCCAAAGACCTCCGGGATGATACTTCTGATTCCCAACAATTCATATTTGACCAAGGAACAAACATCGGTGTACTAGCCCAAAAATTATTTCCTATAGGTATTGATCTTACCCCTGAGAGTTTTTATGACTATTCTGAATCAATTGCGATGACCCAAGAGCTAATTAAGAAGAAAGAGAAAGTAATTTACGAAGCAGCGTTTTTATATGATGAGATACTCTGCGCAATTGATATTTTGGCATTTGATGGAAAATCATATGTGGCTTATGAGGTTAAAGGATCCACTAGTGTTTCCGATACGTACATAACGGATGCTTCCTTGCAGTACTATGTCATCACAAATTCTGGCGTAAAACTCAGAGACATTTCCATTATTCACATAAACAATAAGTACGTTAGAAAAGGCGCTTTAGATGTTCAAGAATTGTTCACTATTGAATCTATTCACCAACAGGTAAAAGAGGAACAAAAATTAATACCCACTAACGTAGAAACTTTTAAAAAAATTCTGGCATCCAAAAA
>CAISOH010000253.1 GCA_903887005.1 uncultured Bacteroidota bacterium
AATTCAAAATTCAAAATTCAAAATTCAAAATTCAAAATTCAAAATTCAAAATTCAAAATTCAAAATTCAAAAGTAGAGAAATTGAAAGCTGAGGCAATTCAAAATGTGGCACAAAGCAATAACACCTGTTAGTTAAAACGGATACTTCTTTAAATAATCCATCACCTGATCGGTTGCGCCACCTCCTGATAAGACATATTCTTTAGCTGCATTTGCATGTTGGTGATATCTGAAACTATCATCCATTTCTTTTAAAGAACTAACAAGATCAGCCGGATCGTTAATGACAAACGCCCCTCCTTTTTCTATCAGTTCTTTCGCCTCAATAAACTGGTGGAATACCGGGCCGTAAAAACATGGTATGCCATACACGGCAGCTTCCAGCACATTATGCACACCTTCTTTCCCGAAACCGCCTCCAATCCAGGCAACTGTTCCATAACGGTAAAGCTGCAACAAAATACCTATTTTATCCACCAGGAGTATGCGTTTATTACCTTGCTCCATATTGTGTGAATTCAATTGAGACCAACGTATGGTATTTCCTGAAAATAATTTTTCTATTTCTTCAATATGCTCATTATCAACCTCATGAGGAGCTATAATTAATCTCCAGCTTAAAGGCGTATGTGCGAAAGCCTTATGTAAAAATGTTTCATCTTCTTTCCAGGTACTACCTGCAACCAATATTTTGTGACCTTGAGAAAAGTTAACGGCTACTGGCAGATCCGCAGCTTCCCTCGCCGCCATGATCACCCGGTCGAAGCGGGTATCACCACTACTACTTACCTTATCTACTTTAATACTTTTCAGCAAATTTACAGATGCTTTATCCTGTACGAAAATGTGAGAAAAACATCTGAGCATACGCCGCTGCAAACCACCATACCACTTAAAGAATTCCTGATCTCTGGTGAATAGCGCCGAGATAAGTATTGCCGGGATATTACGGGTTGCAATATTTGATAAATAGAAATACCAGAACTCATACTTAACAAACAGGCACAATGCCGGATTTACTGCATCAAGGAATTCTCTGGCATTACTAATTGTATCCATTGGCAGATAGAAAACATAGTCGGCGCCTTTGTAATCTTTTCTTACTTCATAACCGGAAGGGGAGAAAAATGTTATTAAAATGGCATATGCCGGATATTCCCTGTGAAGGGTTTCAATAACCGGGCGGCCCTGTTCGAATTCGCCTAAAGAAGCGCAGTGCATCCATATAACAGACCTGCTTTCATTGGAAAGATTCTCTTTTATATGTTGCAGTAATCCCTTTCTGCCATTGATGAACAGCTTCGCCTTATTATTAAACAGGGCCGCTATTCTTATAGCAGCAGTGTAAATACTAATGGCCAGCCTGTAAATCAAAACATATAGTATCATGCTAAATTCAAAAGCCAAAATTCAAAAGTTAAAATTCAAAAGTGTTGATCTTTTTTGAATTTTGGCTTTTGAATTTTGAATTAATCAAACATCAGTTCCTCTGATTTGCGCTTAAACATTGGTATGAACCAGCCACCACGTATTCCGTACAAAATATCCAGGCGTTGCTTCGTATCAGGCCGCATAACGTCAAACAGATAATCACGCCTTCCTTTTGTGAAGCCAAATAAAGCATCAATTCCCAATGTAAAATTTACGAGTTTATTATTACTGAAAAAAGCGTAACCGGCATATTGTTCTATAAATGAGCCATTGGTCAGGCGGTCATAGCCCTTTATATAATTCCCCTGCAACTGGTTTACGACTTTATCCTTATCATAAATATTCAGTTTATGCTGGATAAATCCTATTGTTGTAAGCAGTATCAATCCATTGTCAGGTTGGTCTTTGTAAAAGGAAATAATTCTTCCCGCAGACAGCCCGACAGCATATCCCCTTTCGTAAACGGGTATGCCAATTCTTGATCCGCTATTATTTAAAAACTCATAAAGCGCGCCACTGGTAGCGGAATATTTATCCCTGATATTTATCATCAGCGAATCTTCTTTTATAGTGCCTCCAAGAATAAAATCAAATTTCGCGCCGAATAACCAATTGGATGTTGTTTTATACAATACCGCAGGGCCAACCCGGTAACTCAGCCCGAAACGTTTGGCCATATCTGCGGCTGGTATATCGAAGCTCCCGTTCCCGTTTAGAATAAAGCCCTTTCTTGACTTAGGAGCAACACCCGGGCCAAACAAACCATCTTTTTCCTGCCCTGAAGCGGATATACTTAATAATAAGAAGAGAAGAGTAATAATGCGGCTATTCATATTTCAATAACGTTCCGGACGTGAAAATAGGGCAAATATCGGAACCTGATTGTACTTAAAGCATTTTTAACGTTTTTAACTATTCCCCGGGGGTATTGGTTATTTGATAACGGATTAAAAATACAATAATTTTCAATCCCCAAAAATTAGTAGATCAGGCAGCAATCTTAAATAGCACGAAAAGATATTAATGAAAAATTTTAAAATTTCCGGTTGCTTGACTTATGACATGATTGTAATATAAATTGAGATATAATTGCCCTGTTATGCAATCAGGGCCGTCATGCGTAATTTTTACATGGCTTCCAATAGAAACAGCATAATTTTTATTTGCTCCTTTTGAATAGTCAGTAAAAGTAGAATTATTTGTAACAACATAGTAGTTACCTATTTCTTCTAATTTGTTAGTGTCGGTAACAGACAGATTGAGCGAAATTTTTTGAGATTTATGGTCAGTAACAAGGATTGTTGTAGCAAATAAACTATCTGGTTGCATTAAAGCAGTTGTTGCTGACATTGAAATAACTACCTGGTTATTAAGTATAAGGTCGTTAATATTGAAGGACTCAGTATCTCCTGTGCCTGACGGAAATGATATTTGTAAATAACTGCCTTTAGAAACAGAATCCTGTGCCGGTGTAACTAATAAATTAGGGTTTGTATTACTACTATTGTTACAAGAGGCCCCAAAAACAATCCCTGCAATCAGTATTATGGTAGAAATCCATTTCATCTGGTTCTTTTTTTACGTAAATATAGAAAGCAATTACTCAAATCACAAATTCTTTATTGAAAAAACACGTTCAATTATTTTTTTTCGCCCATTTCAACGGAAAAAATGCTTTGAATGAGTATAGTTTTAAACGACGCAAATAGGTAGTACCTTTGCATTTTATTTTACAGAAGAAATATGCCGGATACAATAGAATCTGCTTTAGATGACCTTAGAAAGGGAAAATTATTGATAGTTGTTGATGATGAAGACCGCGAAAATGAGGGAGACTTTGTTACAGCGGCGCATAATGTGACTCCTGAAATTATTAATTTCATGTCGAAGCATGGAAGGGGGCTTATATGCGCACCCATTACTGAAACACGCTGCAGGGAACTGGAACTGAACCTGATGGTGGAAAATAATACAGTGTTGCACCAAACGCCGTTTACCGTATCCGTTGACCTGAAAGGACATAACTGCTCTACGGGCATTTCGGCACAGGACAGGGCCAAAACAGTTCAGGCGCTTATAGATCCCGCAACAAAGCCCGGAGACCTGGGGCGCCCGGGCCATATTTTCCCGTTACGGGCAAAAGACGAAGGTGTGCTCCGCAGGTCAGGGCATACCGAAGCTACCGTGGACCTGGCCCGTCTGGCTGGTTTTGAGCCTGCAGGTGTGCTCGTAGAGATTATGAATGATGACGGCACCATGGCGCGTATGCCGCAACTGCTGGAAATTGCTAAGAAATTCGACCTTAAGATCATTACTATTAAAGACCTTATTTCATACAGGCTCCAGACAGAATCTTTAATAAAGGAAGAGGTTAGGGTGCATATGCCAACCAAGTATGGTGATTTTGAGTTAATAGCCTTTAAACAAACCAATACTGGTGAAACCCACCTTGCTCTGGTTAAGGGGGCCTGGGAAAAAGATGAGCCTGTGCTGGTAAGGGTACATAGTTCCTGCTTTACGGGCGATATTTTACATTCACTGCGTTGCGATTGCGGCGATCAATTGCAGAAAGCAATGGAAATGGTAGAAGCCGCAGGGAAAGGAATTGTACTGTATATGAACCAGGAAGGGCGGGGCATAGGCTTATTTAATAAGCTGAAAGCATATAAGCTGCAGGAAGAAGGCAAGGATACAGTGGAAGCTAACCTGGCACTTGGTTTCAAAACAGACCAGCGTGATTATGGTGTTGGTGCGCAGATATTGCGCTATCTCGGTGTTTCAAAGATGAGGCTTCTGAGCAATAATCCCAAGAAGCGGGCAGGTATGATGGGTTATGGGCTGGAAATTGTTGAAAATGTGCAGATTGAAATAAAGCCTAATAAGCATAACGAGTTTTATCTGCAAACGAAAAGGGATAAGATGGGGCATGAAATATTGAAGTGAGGTTGATTGGTTAAAAGGTTAATTAGTTAAAGGGGCAATCCGGTAAAAGAGTCAATGATCATTAGTTAACGTTTCATTTCTGAGATTCACAAAATAAGGGGAAGCCCCTTCAGGGGTTTGGGGTTTTTATGAAAATACTATTCCTGGCTAACCGTGTTCCGTATCCGCCATACAGGGGTGATAAACTGAAGATATTCAATCTTGCGAAACGGTTGAAAGGCAGACATGAGCTTCACTTGCTTACTTTCGCGCAAAGTGAGGAGGATTTGGGATATAAAGAGGAGTTGGAAAAAATCTTTAAAGAAGTACATCTTGTTTATTTACCAAAATGGAAGTCTGCTTTAAATTGTATATCGGGTTTATGGAACAGCGAACCTTTACAGGTAATTTACTTTCAATCCGCCGCATTAAAGAAACAATTAGATTTATTATTGTCCCGTTATAAATATGATGCGGTGCATGTGCAGCACCTTCGCATGTCGCCTTATCTTGCGCAGCGCAAAGACATACCGCGTATTTTAGATCTGCCTGATGCATTTTCTCTTTATTGGGAAAGAAGGAAAACTGTAAAACGAAACCTGCTGACCACCTTATTTGAAAATATAGAACAGGAACGGGTTCTGAAATATGAAAAAATACTCGAATCATACAATCTTGCCCTGACCTGCTCATCGGAAGACCTTGCATACCTTGAAAAAACACATGATTCCGGGAATTTACGTCTGTTGCCCAATGGAGTTGACCTGGAAACATTTGCTCCCCGCAACCATGATTACGCTCACAACAGTACAATACTATTTACAGGTAATATGGATTATGCTCCCAATGTAGATGCTGTGGTCTATTTTACAAAAACAATATTGCCCCTTGTCCGGTCGAAATTTCCGGAAGTGAAGTTTGTTATAGCCGGGCAAAGGCCTGTGAAAAAAGTAGCTGAACTGGCTAATGATCATATTAGTGTAACCGGGTTTGTAAAAGATCTCGCAGCTACATATAACAGCGCCAGCGTGGTGGTGGCGCCATTACGGTTCGGGGCAGGCACACAGAACAAAGTTTTGGAAGCAATGGCTATGGGTGTGCCTGTAGTATGTTCACACATTGGCTTTGGCGGTCTTGGTATTAAAAACGGTGAAGGCGCTATTATGCAAAAAGACCCTGATGATTTTGCAAATAGTGTAATAGCGGTTTTATCATCAGAAGATAAGAGGCGAAGAGTAGGGGAGGAGGGCGTTAAAGTAGTCAGGAGGCGTTTTGACTGGGATATAATAGCCTTGACATTGGAAGGGTACTTTGAGGAGATAGCCAAAATTGGAATTGGGAATTAGGAATTTGGATTGTTTTGATACACTTCTTTTTTTACTATCTTTGAATTGTTTTATTTTTTTAGGGTTTTAATAAACTTTTCTATGAGATTACAACTAATTGAAGACAGTAAGGGTAAAACGACTGGGGTGTTTATCCCTATAAATGACTGGAAAAAGCTTAAAAAGCAAAATAAAAATCTTGAAGAATTGGAGTATCAGGAGCCAACTAAAGCACAACTTTTACAAGAACTCAAAGAAGCAGTTACAGAACTTAAACTTATTGAACAAGGGAAATTAAAAGCCAGGCCTGCAAAAGAATTACTTAATGAGCTTTAAAGTTTCTTCAATACAACTTTTTGATAAACAGGCTAAAAGGTTAGCTAAAAAATATCCGTCTCTTAAAAATGATTTAGGAAAGTTAATTGACAGTTTATCATTTGATCCTATTCAAGGTGATGCGCTTGGTAACAATTTTTATAAAATTCGTTTAGCAATTGCTTCAAAAGGAAAAGGAAAATCAGGTGGGGCAAGAATAATAACTTATATTAAAATAATTGAATCTAAAGTGTTTTTGACGTCAATTTATGATAAATCAGAAAAAGCAACCATTACTGAGAAGGAATTACAACTGATATTTAGCCTAATGCCATGACTTAGGTTTTCACTTCATCCACTTCTCAATTACTTTTTGGTTTAAGTCGGTATAGCTGGTACTGGCTTCTACCCAGCCGTTATTTACCCAAAGTATAGTTGGGAATACCCCCTTGGTAGATTTCATGAAAGGGTCTTGCGGAAGACGGGACCAGGGAATATTCTGGGCGTTTGAAGCCTTCCAGAAATCGGTCAGATCGCTAGTGGTGCCGCCTATGACCATATACAATGGGAGCGAAGGGTTATTTTCTTTCATTTGGTGCATTTTAAGCGCCGCTCTTCTGCAATGGATGCAGGATGGGCTTAAGAATGCAATGATATGCTTCCCTTGGGTGAGGTCAACCGTGGGGATATAATTGGCATCAGCAGTATAAAGCGCTTTAAAATCCATCTTATAACGGCTATGGAGCGGGAATAATATATAGGGCAATGCGATAGTGCAAATCAGCAATACCGGTGCTGTAATACCAGACCACTTCCAGGTAAATCCTTTATGATAGCGGATCAGTAATCCGGTGATTATCATCAAAATCCCGTTTTTTATTAAGGAAGCTGACGGGCTCATCCAGATAGCATCTCCGAAACAGCCGCAGTTCACATTGTTGCCTGCCGTTATCCATAACCAGATGAGGTAGATGCTGAATGCCAGCAAAAGAGCAAACGCAGCTTTAAGCGCCCATTTGTTTTTGCCGAAAAGATGTAAAGTGATAAGTCCGCCCAGCCCGGCTTCCAGCCCCACAAAAAACCTCGCAGCTATTGCCGCAATTATGGATGGCAGGTGAACAAACTCCACCATAGTATATTCAAATGACTGTATAGGATAGAGCTTGGTATAGGCGGAATACAGGAATGTTGCACCGGTTAAGACAGAAAGAATAATTAAGGTGATACGTTGTAATTTATCCATAAGTAAAAATCAAAAGGACATCCTTACAGATGTCCTTTCAAAATTAATATTTTTATTTGATGTTGATTATAAATGGCAAGCAATAGTAATGCCTACGCCACCAGAAGTCATGGAGCCAACTTCAGCATTACATGCACTTGTTGCATTGCTCTTTGTCTGTTTACCAAGTGAGAAAGTCTCAGTGGTTACATTAGCCGGTGTAACAGAATTGTCAGTCATTGTACAGGTGCATGTATAATCTTTTTTGCAGGAGGTGAATAACATACCTACTACCGCAATCATTGCAATTGGTAATAATTTTTTCATAAAGTTTTTAGTTTTTTTGAGTGTGTGGCAAAAATAATATTTTTTTTTTAAAATGAAGAACTTAATTTTTGGGCATTTTTATTAGCCATTTATAATGATGACTTTTGAATCAATGCTGTTTATGCAATCTGTTTATTAAATATGTTTCTATGCTATGGCATTTTGTGTCATAGATTGATGCTAGAGATTTTATAAATGAAGCTGAATAATCAGTGCAGGTGCATGTGTATTTTACAGGAAGCAAAGATGATGGCTACTGCTGCAATAATGGCTATTGATAAAAATTTTTTCATAAAATTTTTGATTTTGTATGGTTTGTATGAACAAAGATAATTTCAGGATAAAATAAATACAAATATATATTTTTATATCATTTTGTTATTTGGTATGCTTTTTGCTCTTATTAAAATAATAACTTTTAATCGGATTCAATAATGAAAAAACATTTTTTTTGTTTCATCATTTTGTTATTACTTTTTGCCTGTAAGAAAAATAGTATAGCCCCGGTTATTTACACCCCGGTTGATACAAATTTGCAAAAATATTTTTATTATAAACCAGGTACTTATTGGATATACAAGGATTCTATTAGTGGACAAGTGGATAGCTTTGTAACGGCAAGTGATAGTATAAGTACCGTTTCTATTGAGAACTCTAAAATATATACGCCATATAAAATTATCATAATTAATGTATGCGCATACAAAATCAGTAATGGATTGATTTCTTTTGATGGCAATTGGAATTGGCAATTATTAGATACAAGAGTATATCTTAATATCCTTAGCGTGCCCAGTGATTATAGTGCCCCATTTTTTTCATATCCTATCAAAAACGATTCAATTTATAGTCAGGGAGAATATGGTAATTTTATTGTTACTACCAATATGTTTTCCTCTTTTTCTATTGGTGGAACGAACTATAATAATGTTGCAGAAATACATCATTTTTGGGCTGGTTTTGGTGTGAGGCCTCATAATGACTGGTTTTCCATAAATAATGATGCAGGTATTATTAAAATGAGAATCAATAATTCCCCTGATTCTATATACCATGTGTGGGAATTGCAGAAGTACAATATGGCCAGGTGATTTGTTAAATTTTACTTAATTTTACAAAAAATGTCCTTTATTGTTGTTCGTGATTGGGATATATGCTTCATAAACATAATTTCAGTGCATGAAATTAATAACTTTAACTTTTTATTGTGATTTGAAAGATGAATGAATTTATAACGAAAAGTTAAAAATATTTCCTTAGATGACATTGTGTAATAATAAATACTTCCCTATTTTACAGGGATTTTCAGGGGTTAGAGTTTTTTTTTGAAAATCTGGAATATTTTTTGATTAATTAATACGCGTTTCTTATCTTTGCATTCCTTTTTTCAAAGGCACATATTCGTGTATAAATTTATTTTAACCATTTCTTGTTAGTACAGATAACCTGTAAGTTAGGCACAGCTTAGCTTTGAGGATTTTTTTGTTTGTAAAAAAGGACTTAAATTTACTATGGCAATACCGCAAAAAAAGACCGCAGCCGGGAGAGTTAACTTTGGAAAGTTACATGATGCAGCCGCAACCCCCGACCTGCTGGCCATTCAGTTACAATCGTTCCAGGATTTTTTCCAGCTTGAAACAACGCCTGATAAGCGTAACAACGAAGGGTTATTTCGTGTGTTCAAGGAAAATTTTCCTATTACAGACACAAGAAACATCTTCGTTCTTGAGTTTCTTGATTATTACATTGACCCTCCCCGCTACACTATTGACGAGTGTATGGAGCGCGGGCTTACGTATTCCGTGCCATTAAAAGCCAAGCTGAAGCTGAGCTGTAATGACGAAGAGCACGTTGACTTTGAGACGATCGTACAGGATGTGTTCCTCGGTAACATACCTTACATGACGCCCCGTGGAACATTTGTGATAAATGGCGCAGAACGTGTTGTTGTTTCGCAGTTGCACCGTTCTCCGGGAGTATTCTTCGGACAGAGTGTACATCCGAACGGTACCAAAATTTACAGCGCCCGTGTTATACCATTTAAGGGTGCATGGATGGAGTTTGCAACGGATATCAACAATGTAATGTATGCTTACATTGACCGTAAGAAAAAATTCCCGGTAACTACATTGCTCCGCGCAATCGGATATGAAACAGATAAAGACATACTGGATCTTTTCGGCATGGCCGATGAAGTGAAGGTGGATAAGAAAAGCCTTGCCGCGAATGTAGGCCGTAAACTTGCAGCACGTGTTTTGCGCAGCTGGACAGAAGATTTCGTTGACGAGGACACCGGTGAAGTAGTAACCATAGAGCGTAATGAAGTAGTTCTTGACCGCGATAGCATCCTGGACGAAGACAATGCATCCATGATAATGGAAATGGGCATCAAAACGGTGTTCATGCAGAAAGAAGAAGTGAGCGGTGACTACTCTATCATTTACAATACATTGAATAAAGATACTTCCAACTCAGAGCTGGAAGCAGTGCAACATATCTATCGCCAGTTGCGTGGATCAGACGCACCGGATGATGAAACAGCACGTGGTATCATTGAAAAACTGTTTTTCAGTGATAAACGTTATGATCTGGGAGAAGTAGGCCGTTATAAGATCAACCGTAAATTAGGCCTTGATATTAATCTGACTACTAAAGTACTGAGCAGGGAAGATATCATCTCCATCATTAAATACTTAGTTCGTCTTACCAATGGTAAGGCTGACATTGATGATATTGATCACCTGAGCAATCGTCGTGTACGTACTGTAGGCGAGCAGTTGTTTGCACAGTTTGGCGTTGGCCTTGCACGTATGTCGCGTACCATCCGCGAACGTATGAATGTGCGTGATAATGAAGTGTTTACACCCATAGACCTCATCAATGCCCGTACACTATCTTCCGTTATCAATTCCTTCTTTGGCACATCGCAGTTATCCCAGTTTCTTGACCAGACCAATCCGCTTTCCGAGATAACGCACAAGCGTCGTATCTCCGCGTTAGGCCCTGGCGGTTTGAGCAGGGAGCGCGCCGGCTTTGAAGTACGTGACGTGCATTATAGCCACTATGGCCGCCTGTGTACCATCGAAACTCCGGAAGGTCCGAACATTGGTCTTATTTCTACACTTTGCGTTCACGCGCAGATCAATGATATGGGCTTTATCGAAACCCCATACCGCAAGGTAAGGGACGGTAAAGTGGATCTGAAGAATTTCAGGTTCCTGAGCGCTGAAGAAGAAGATCTTGCCAAGATAGCCCAGGCGAATGTGCCTATGGACGATAAAGGCAACTTCCTGGAAGATAAAATTAAATCACGCCAAACAGGCGATTTCCCGATACTTGATCCACATGAAGTAGAATACATGGATGTGGCGCCTAACCAGATCGTAGGGTTGAGCGCTTCCCTTATTCCGTTCCTGGAGCATGATGACGCCAACCGTGCGCTGATGGGATCGAACATGCAACGCCAGGCAGTTCCGCTTATCATACCCCAGGTACCGATAGTAGGTACAGGGCTTGAAGGTAAAGCAGCCCGTGACGCACGTATCCAGATACATGCAGAAGGCAACGGTGTTGTAGAATATGTAGATGCAGATCATATACATGTTCGATACGACCGTGGTGAAAAAGAACGTCTCGTATCTTTTGAAGAAGACCTTAGAATTTATACACTTACAAAATATAAGAAAACGAACCAAAGCACCAGCATGACACTCCGTCCCTCTGTACGGAAAGGCCAGAAGGTGAAAACCGGAGATTTTCTTACAGAAGGATATGCTACACAGGATGGTGAACTGGCCCTGGGACGTAATCTTAAAGTGGCATTCATGCCATGGAAAGGGTACAACTTCGAGGATGCGATAGTTATCAATGAAAAAGTAGTCCGCGAAGACTGGTTCACATCTGTGCATATTGATGAATATGAACTGGAAGTGCGCGATACCAAGCTTGGTGAGGAAGAACTGACCGCTGATATTCCAAACGTATCAGAAGAAGCGACCAAAGACCTGGATGAAAATGGTATAATACGAATAGGTGCGCATGTTGGCGAAGGAGACATACTTATTGGTAAAATAACTCCTAAAGGTGAAACCGACCCAACGCCTGAAGAAAAGCTGCTTCGTGCCATATTCGGTGATAAAGCCGGCGATGCGAAAGACGCTTCTCTGAAAGCTCCGAGCGGAACTGAAGGTATTGTTATTTCCAAACAATTGTTCCAACGCGCTAAGAAAGACAAGAATTCAAAGGTGCGCGAAAAAACAGCCTTGGAAAAAATTGAAAAAGTACACGAAAAGAACCTGGAAGATTTAAAGACCTTCCTGTTTGAAAAATTACTTATTCTTCTTAAAGACAGGTCATCAGCAGGTATTACCAACAACTTTGGCGAAACTGTATTGAGTAAAGGGGGTAAGTTCAATTCAAAAACATTGGGCTCTCTTGATTACCAGAATGTGAATCCGCTTAATTGGACAGGTGACAAGGAAACTGACGACCTTATCAATCAGTTGTTGCATAACTTTAATATTAAGTTCAACGAAGAACTTGGCCGTTACAAACGCGAAAAATTCAATCTGAGCATTGGTGATGAATTACCTGCAGGTGTTTTGAAACTTGCTAAAGTATATCTTGCCAGCAAGCGTAAGCTGAAGGTAGGTGATAAGATGGCGGGTCGCCACGGTAATAAAGGTATCGTTGCCAAGATTGTGCGTGAAGAAGACATGCCTTTCCTGGAAGACGGAACACCTGTTGATGTGGTGCTGAACCCATTGGGCGTACCTTCCCGTATGAACCTTGGACAGATTTATGAAACCATTCTCGGTTGGGCAGGCGAAAAGCTTGGACTGAAATTCGCAACACCCATCTTTGACGGCGCTTCTGTTGAAGAAATAGAAGACCTGATAACGAAAGCCGGCTTACCAGATTTTGGCCATACCTATTTATATGATGGTGAAACAGGCGAACGTTTCCACCAGAAAGCGACAGTTGGTATCATTTATATCATTAAACTGCACCACATGGTTGATGATAAGATGCACGCACGTTCAATAGGGCCATACAGTCTTATTACACAGCAGCCATTGGGTGGTAAAGCACAGTTTGGCGGACAGCGTTTTGGTGAAATGGAAGTTTGGGCGCTTGAAGCATATGGAGCATCCAATATCCTGCAGGAACTGCTAACTCTCAAATCAGATGATATAGTAGGACGTGCGAAGACTTATGAAGCAATTGTGAAAGGTGACAATATACCCAAACCAGGTATCCCAGAGTCATTTAATGTACTTGTGAATGAGTTGAGAGGGTTAGGTTTAGAATTAAAATTTGAATAATTGTATTTTTTATCCGTAGAGACGCAATGTTTGCGTCTCTGCATATTGTGAGGACGATTATACATTTATAACGCATAGACGCAGGCATTGCGTCTCTACAACAAACGATAATAAAATGGCAATAAAAAAAGACAATCGCCCAAGGGCGGGATTTGGTAAGATCACTATCAGCCTGGCATCTCCGGATGCGATCCTTGATCGCTCTTATGGAGAAGTGCTTAAGCCTGAAACTATTAATTACCGTACTTACAAACCTGAACGTGATGGTTTGTTCTGCGAAAAAATATTCGGCCCTGTAAAGGACTACGAATGTTATTGCGGAAAATACAAACGTATCCGTTATAAGGGTATCGTATGTGACCGTTGCGGTGTGGAAGTTACAGAAAAGAAGGTACGCCGCGAACGCCTCGGACATATTAAGCTCGTGGTTCCTATCGTGCACATTTGGTACTTTAAGAGTTTGCCTAACAAAATAGGTTACCTCCTTGGAGTAAGTTCTAAAAAAATGGAGAGCATTGTTTATTACGAACGTTATGTGGTAATAAACGCAGGTGAAGCCGAAGACATGATCCGTACAAAGCTGAACCTGAAAGAATCTGAAGATACTCATCAGCAGTTAATCACAGAAGATGAATACCTTGAAATTCTGGATAATCTTCCAAAGGATAACCAGTACCTGCCAGACGAAGACGACAAAAAGTTCATAGCTAAAATGGGCGCCGAATCAGTTCAGATGCTGCTTGCCCGTATTGACCTTGATAAATTATCCTATGACTTGCGTAATGCTGCTGCAAATGAAACATCGCAGCAACGTAAACAGGAAGCCCTGAAACGTCTTAGCGTTGTAGAAGCTTTCCGGGACGCAAATACACGTATCGAGAACCGCCTGGAATGGATGGTAATGCAATATATTCCGGTTATTCCGCCGGAACTTCGCCCATTGGTACCACTTGATGGCGGACGTTTCGCATCTTCTGACCTTAATGATCTTTATCGCAGGGTTATTATCCGTAACAACCGTCTGAAACGCCTGATAGAAATTAAAGCTCCTGAAGTGATATTACGTAATGAAAAACGTATGCTGCAGGAGGCTGTGGATTCATTATTTGATAACAGCCGTAAATCCAATGCCGTAAAAGCCGAAGGAGGACGGGCGCTGAAATCATTATCAGACGTACTGAAAGGAAAACAAGGACGTTTCCGCCAGAACCTGTTGGGTAAACGCGTTGATTACTCCGGCCGTTCGGTTATCGTGGTAGGCCCTGAAATGAAATTACACGAATGCGGATTGCCGAAGGATATGGCGGCTGAATTATTCAAACCGTTTATCATCCGCAAACTGATTGAAAGAGGTATCGTTAAAACTGTAAAAAGCGCGAAAAAATTAGTGGAGCGTAAAGAAGCGGTTGTTTGGGACATTCTTGAGAATGTACTGAAAGGCCATCCTATTATGCTTAACCGAGCCCCAACGCTTCACCGTTTATCTATCCAGGCATTCCAGCCAAAACTGATTGAAGGTAAGGCTATACAACTTCACCCGCTTGTATGTTCTGCGTTCAACGCCGACTTCGATGGTGACCAGATGGCCGTTCACGTGCCTTTGAGTAATGCTGCCATTGCAGAAGCGCAATTGCTGATGCTGGCTTCGCATAATATCCTTAACCCTCAGAATGGTACACCAATCACGCTTCCTTCACAGGACATGGTACTTGGATTGTATTATATTTCAAAGGGCAAAAAATCAACTGAAACTGAAAAAGTAAAGGGAGAAAATAAAGCATATTACAGCCAGGAAGAAGTTATAATAGCCCACAATGAAGGCTGTGCTGACCTTCATGCATGGATAAAGGTAAGGGCAAGTGTTCGTCAGCCTGACGGATCACTTAAAATTGAATTAATCGATACTACTGTTGGTCGCGTTTTGTTCAATCAATTCGTACCAAAAGAAAATGGTTTTGTGAATGCATTGCTTACTAAAAAATCTTTGCGTGAAATCATTGGTAGTATATTGAAAAATACCACTATCCCTAAAACTGTTGCGTTCCTTGATGATATTAAAACATTAGGTTTCCGCACAGCGTTCAGGGGTGGGTTGTCATTCAATATCAAAGACCTTACGGTACCTGATATTAAAGAACAATTAGTTAAGAATGCGCAAAGTGAGGTAGATGAGATCTGGGATAATTACAACATGGGTCTTATCACTAACAATGAGCGTTATAACCAGGTAATTGACGTTTGGTCACGTGTGGATACCCGTGTAACGGAAACATTGATACGTGAAATGGCGGCAGATAAGCAAGGCTTCAATTCAGTGTATATGATGCTGGATTCAGGTGCGCGTGGTTCCAAACAGCAGGTTAAGCAGCTTGCCGGCCTCAGGGGACTTATGGCTAAACCACGCCGTAGCGGTTCTTCCGGATCTGAAATCATTGAAAACCCGATCCTTTCAAACTTTAAAGTAGGATTGAGCGTATTGGAGTACTTTATCTCTACGCACGGTGCGCGTAAAGGTCTTGCGGATACCGCCCTTAAAACAGCGGATGCAGGTTACCTGACACGCCGTCTTGTGGACGTTGCGCAGGATGTGGTGATCAATGGAGAGGATTGCGGTACGCTTCGTGGTATTGCGACTTCTGCACTTAAGGATAATGAGGAAGTTGTGGAGCCATTGTATGACCGTATTTTGGGCCGGACTTCACTTCATAATGTTTATGACCGTATCACTGAAGTATTGATAGCTAACGCAGGAGAAGAAATCACTGAAGATGTAGCTAAACGCATCGAAGAAAGCGGTATTGATACTGTAGAAATACGTTCTGTGCTTACCTGCGAAAGCCGCAGGGGAGTATGCGCAAAATGCTATGGTAAAAACCTTGCTACCGGTTATATGACCCAGAAAGGCGATGCTGTAGGTATTATCGCAGCGCAGTCAATCGGTGAGCCGGGTACACAGCTTACACTGCGTACCTTCCATGTGGGTGGTGTTGCGGGTTCTTCAGCTATCGAATCACAATTAACAGCCCGTTTTGATGGTACGATTCAATTTGATGGTCTTCGTACTACCAAGTATAAAGATGCTGAAGGCGAAGATCAGATAGTAGTTATTGGCCGTACCGGTGAAGTGCGTATTGTGGATATGGCAAACGACCGCCTGCTCATTACCAATAATATACCATATGGTTCCGTGTTGAAAATAGGCAATGGCAAGAAGGTTTCCAAGGGTGATGTTATTTGCACATGGGATCCGTTCAATGCCGTTATCATTTCAGAGATCAGTGGTAAAGTGCGCTTTGACGCTGTAATTGAAGGTATCACTTATCGCGAAGAGGCTGATGAGCAGACTGGCCACCGTGAGAAAGTAGTTATTGAAACAAAAGATAAAACAAAAATACCAAGTATCTACATTGACGGTGCCAAAGACCAGAAAATGTATAACCTACCGGTAGGTTCTCACATCGTTGTAAATATTGA
The DNA here is from genome assembly GCA_903887005.1 of uncultured Bacteroidota bacterium. Classification (GTDB taxonomy): domain Bacteria; phylum Bacteroidota; class Bacteroidia; order Chitinophagales; family Chitinophagaceae; genus Nemorincola. The sequence continues at coordinate 16,341 of CAISOH010000253.1, forward strand.
TGATGAAGTGTATAACGGGCAGGTACTGGTGAAGATTCCACGCGTAATGGGACGTAGCCGTGATATTACCGGTGGTCTTCCACGGGTAACGGAATTGTTTGAAGCGCGTAACCCAAGCAATCCGGCTGTAGTAGCTGAAATTGACGGTGTTGTTGGATTTGGTAATGTGAAACGCGGTAACCGTGAGATCATTGTTGAATCACGCGAAGGGCTTGTGAAGAAATATCTCGTGCCGCTTACGCGCCATATCATGGTTCAGGACGGTGACTTTGTAAAAGCGGGTACTGCATTGTCTGACGGCGCTACCACGCCAAGCGATATCCTGTCTATTAAAGGGCCTTTCGCCGTACAGGAATACCTCGTTAATGAAATTCAGGAAGTATATCGTTTGCAGGGTGTGAAGATCAATGATAAGCACATTGAAGTAATCGTCCGCCAGATGATGCGCAAAGTGAATATCGTTGACCCGGGAGATACTAAGTTCCTCGAAGAAGATACAGTAGATAAGTTCGAGTTCATGGACGAGAACGACTGGATATACGACAAGAAGGTTATTACTGAAGCCGGAGCTTCTGACAAGATGCATCCGGGCCAGATAGTAACCATCCGCGAAATCCGTGAAGAAAACAGCGGACTTCGTCGTGCTGACAAAAAGCTTGTGGAATTCCGCGATGCTAATCCTGCAACATCTTCACCGATGCTGTTGGGTATTACGAAAGCCTCTCTCGGTACGCAAAGCTGGATATCCGCCGCATCGTTCCAGGAAACTACCAAGGTGCTTTCACAGGCGTCAATCAATGGTAAATCTGATTACCTGCTTGGCCTGAAAGAAAATGTTATCACAGGTAACCTCATTCCTGCAGGTACCGGTATGCGTGAATTCAACGACCTGGTAGTAGGTTCTAAGGAAGAGTTCGAACTGCTGATGGCAAACAAGGATGTGCTTCAGTTTGATGAAGAAGAATAGTTTTCAAATTCAAAGGGCAAAATTCAAAAGCCAAAAAGAATAATTAACAAAAGACCGCTCTACCTGGGCGGTCTTTTTGTTGGGTATGATACCAGGATTGGCACTTTTGGAAAGTTGTCAATTCTCAATGATGCAGGACTAAAGCTTTGCTGTTTGATTAAGGATCACTACTAATATCATGCTTTATTTCCGTCTTCATAGTGATTCACAGTATATGGTAATTGTGTCAATGCGATTCAATAGCGGGTTTAGACTATGTCCAGGGTTCTGGAAAGGAACTATTTTTATCTGGGACTTATACACAAAATAGCTGGAGAAAAAAATACTTGTTTTTGAGTATTTTTTGATGAGCATCTTACCAGTACTTTTAAGCGAAATACCATATGGTAAAAAGGAGAAGAGGCCCTGTCTCGTTAAAGTGGAGCGCTTCGAGGTGACATATGTTTCTTTTAACTGGTTATTATATTGCCATGCTTTGTAAAATATAAACACAAATCAAATGAGGTTTATGTGCATAGCCTGCAATTACTATCCATAGTGGATTTGAACCTGACTTCGTCATTCTTGTAACTGCCTGCATACCTGAAGTATCCCCCAGAAGAGGAGTATTTGTGAAAATGAATACCCTCAAGGTGAGTCTGAATTTAAAATTATAGAAGATTATAAGGTACTAACAGCACAATTATGCATCAGGAGATAAAGGTTTTAATAATTGAAGATGAAGAGATATGGATGAAAAGCATCGCCACAACACTTCATGATTTCGGTTATACTGTTTCCGGCATAGCTGACAATTTTGAAGCAGCCGTAGAATTATTCAACTATGCCGATTATGATATCGCTTTACTTGATATAAACCTGAATAGCAAAAACAAAGGTATAGAACTCGGCAGGATGATGTGCACTTACTATCGAAAACCGTTCATATTCCTTACCGGCAGCAGTGATAGCCATACATTAAACGATGCAATAAATGCAGGTCCGTCAGCTTATCTTACCAAGCCGGTACATCCGGCAGCTTTAATAGCTACTTTGCAAAGTGCCATCAATAATTTCAACAACCACACAACGTATTCTGAAAAAGAGGCAACAACTAATAATAACATTTTTTTTGTTAAGCAGGGCAACAAATACAAAAAAATAGACTGGACTAAAATTGTTTATTTAAGGTCTGACAAAAATTATACAATAATTTTCAACGAAATTGATAAAAACGAGTATCTCATCCGGAGTACTCTTTCAAAAATACTGAATTTTATTATACCCCCGCACTTAAAATCCTCTTTTGTGCAGGTAAACAGAGCTGAAGCAGTCCATATAGCCTATGTACAGGAACTGGCTGGCGAAGAAGTGAGAACTTCGCATAAAACGCTTACAGTGACAGAAGTTTACAGCAGCAATCTGAAAAAAGCATTGAATGTAATAATGTAATCAGGAATTGCGTAAAATCTTATTTGATCATGTTGGGTTCCCATTTTCAAGCGACGAGCAAGGCCCGCTGATGACTTATTTATCAGGGACAGGTCAATTCTGAATTCCTTACCCATTTCAGTAAAATCAAGTGTTTTACAAGTGCTGCCTGCAAATTAAAATGCAGGTATTCCCGCATTATCAGATAATAATATCTCCCTTTAGGATAGTGGCTTCCCGGGCAAAAATAAAGCAATCAGCCTGCGAGCAGTTGATTGCTAAAAGTGGTTCAGAAAAATCAGGTTACTTGTTTATACTCCTCTTTGGTATATAAGTATATCTTATCTTCTTACCTCCATCTAAAAAAGTCAATTCTACTTCTTCCGGTTCAAAAAGAGCAACTATTTTAGCGCCAATTTGCCTGAAGAAAAAGGTGATTCCTTTTTCTTCACCAGGGTTTTGAGTACTACTTTGAAGCTTTTTCATATAATTTGCTTCCAAGGTTTTAAAGAAGGGTTGTGAAATAATAACGGCAGATTACCTCCCTTTATTATCTTCCTTCAAAAATAATAATTAATTCATGTACAAACACTAAAGTTCAAAAATATTTATGCACACCTTATTAAGAAACACAATTTTTATAAATGTTTATTAAAAATGCATAGTAATTACTCACTATCATGCTATCTGTTTTATAACAATCTGTTCCAATTTTTTACCTTTACCTTTCCATTTTTCACTTTTGGCTTCTTACTTTGTTTTTTTGAAACGAAATTTTTTTTTTTGGAATAAATGAAAGCTTTCCATACCTTCGCACTCCCAAATTTGTCCGGCTACCTGAAAAGTAGAAGTTTACAGTTCGGAAAGTTTACAGTTTAAGGGCTTTTTACTTTTTGAATTTTGAATTTTGACTTTGAAAAGTATCCAATGTTCCTGCCGGACGATGGGATTAACGATTTAAAAAAAATTATGGCAACAGAAAACAACCTTCAGAGTTACGAGCTGATGGTCATCTTCACCCCAGTGCTGGCGGAAGAGGACTATAAAAGCGCTCAAAAGAAGTTCGCGGACTTCATCAAAGAAAATGGCGGCGAAACAGTGCACCATGAAGTATGGGGATTACGTTCCCTTTCCTACCCAATCCAGAAAAAGACCACCGGCCTTTATTATGTGCTTGAGTACCAGGCCCCCCATGACCTTAACGCTAAACTGGAGATCCAGTTGAACCGTAATGAGACCATCATCCGTCACATGGTAACACGCCTCGACAAGTATGCGCTTGCGTACAATATCAGAAAACGTAATAAAAACGCAGCTGCAGTAACCGCATCTTAAAATCACACAACATGGCTAAGCAAAACGAAATAAAATTCCTTACCTCCCAGAAGGTAGAAAAACGCCAGAAGAAGTACTGTCGTTTTAAGAAAATGGGTATCCGGTATATTGATTACAAGGATGGTGAATTTCTGAAAAAGTTCCTCAACGAACAAGGCAGGATGTTACCACGCCGCATTACCGGGAACTCGCTGAAATTCCAGCGCAAAGTATCCCAGGCGATAAAAAAGGCCCGCCAGATGGCCCTTTTACCTTACGTTACTGACCTTTTAAAATAGAAAATCATGCAAGTAATTCTTATAAAAGACGTTGACAACCTGGGCGCCGCACACGAAATGGTAGCTGTAAAACCGGGATATGCACGCAATTACCTTATTCCGCAGAAGTTTGCTATTGAAGCCAGTGGCTCCAATACCAAAATAATGGAAGAGCGCCATAAGCAATTGCAGAAGAAAGAAAACAAAATACTGGCTGAAATAGCTAATGTGTCTGCTGTGCTGAAAGCAGCTCCTGTAAGAGTGGGCGCTAAAATTGGCATCAGCGGCAAGATCTTCGGCTCTGTTACCGCTATACAGATAGCACGCGCTATCCGCGAGCAGAAAGGCTATGAAATAGACCGCCACCGTATCACCATCCTCGATGATGTGAAGGAAGCAGGTACTTACAAAGCCAGCATAGATTTCGGTAAAGACAATCTTGTTGAAATAGAATTTGAAGTTGTTAGCGAATAAGCTAAACTGCTAATATTAAAAAAACCATCCTCTAAACAGGGTGGTTTTTTTATGTCAGGCATGGATAAGCTATAGGGTGAAAGTCCCGAATACGCTTTACAGCAGGGAGTATTAGCCAGGCGCAAGGGTGTCGTGGGCGACTGCGAATCTGAAAGAAGCTGGCGGCAAACGTTCGGGCTGACGAACAGAAATTGTATATAAGGCGGGGTTATATGGGTGATGTTGCAAAAGGAACAAAAGCCCTTTACTGTACGAAATATTACGGTGAGGGAAATAATCCCTCACTTCCTACTCAATGTGCGGGGCTTTTTGCTAAAGTAAAAGGGCTGGCAAAAATTGCCAGCCCTTTAAAAGCATATAAAGTGAGATTATCTTAGTTGTAGTTAACAGTTACCGGAACACCAGTTGAGTTGGTATAAGTTCCTGCTGCCTGTGCTGCTGAAACGCTGAGTGTAGCACCTAACTTTAAAGTCTGGGTACCGCCTGAGCTTAATGTACCGGTAGCAGAAGGATTGCTGGTGAAAGA
>CAISOH010000254.1 GCA_903887005.1 uncultured Bacteroidota bacterium
ATATATCATGGAGGCTACCTTCAAAGACGGCCAGATAGAACATCACAATGGCAATATCACCTTATTAAGATAAGGCCAGGAAAATAAATAAACTCAAATAACAAAGCCCGCATAAAAACAATTTATGCGGGCTTTGTTATTTGAAAGGGGACAAAAGAACAGGTAACATTGGGATTTATTTTGTCAATTTCACTTACCTTAGCAATATGCCTGAAAAGAAATTATTTCTCCTTGACGCTATGGCGCTTATATACCGCGCTTATTATGCACTGATACGCAACCCACGTATAACCAGCAAAGGAAGGAATACAAATGCCCAGTTTGGATTTACATCTACTTTGCTAGATCTTATTAATAAAGAAAAGCCAACCCACCTGGCTGTAGTCTTTGATACATCTGCTCCGACGGAGCGACATACTGATTTTGAAGCTTACAAAGCCAATCGCCAGGAAACTCCGGAAGACCTCCGTGATGCCCTCCCGGATATTAAGCGTATTGTAAAAGGATTCAATCTTCCTTGCCTTGAACTCGATGGTTTTGAAGCAGATGATATAATAGGCTCTCTTGCATTAGAGGCTGAAGAACTGGGTTATTCCGTTTATATGGTAACGCCAGACAAAGATTACGGACAAATAGTGCGGGACAATATATATATATACAAGCCGCCCTTCCAGGGCGGTAGTGTGGAGATAATGGGGCCAAAAGAAGTATGTGCAAAATGGGGAATTAAGCGTGTGGACCAGGTAATAGACATGCTGGGCCTTATGGGCGATGCTGTTGATAATATACCCGGCATTCCCGGTATTGGAGAGAAGACCGCAGCAAAATTACTGGCGGAATATGATACTATAGAAAACATTCTTGCCAATGGAGAAAAAATAAAGGGCGCGTTAGGAGAAAAAGTACGCAATGGCCGGGATATGGCCATGATGTCGAAAAAACTCGCTACAATCATTACTAATGTGCCGGTTCCTTTTCATGATGAAAATTTCCGCATCAAAGAAAAAAATACGGAAGTGCTTACGGAAGTATTTAATGAGCTGGAGTTTCGCGCGCTGAGTAAGCGGGTATTGGGGATTGCAGGCACAGAACAGGATATATGGAACGGACAAAAAACCGTTCAGCCACAACAACCTGTATCCACCGATCTTTTCGGAAATGTAATTCCGCAAAAGAAAGTAGCCATTCCGCCTCCGGCAGCACCAAAAGCACTGATAGAGGAAACCGGTGAGCAACAATCCGAAACAGAAGAAACCTCCAATATACCAACCAATTTATTTACCATAGAGCAGGTACCACATACATATCACTTAGTAAAAACCGATGAGGAAACAGATAATTTAGTTACCCTGCTTTCAGCATATAATGAAATAGCATTCGACACCGAAACGACAAATATTGATGCCAATCTCGCCGACCTTGTCGGTATGAGTTTTTGTTTTGAGAAAGGCTCGGCCTACTATGTAACATTACCTGAAGAAAAACAAAGTGTTATACAAATACTGGAACGTTTCAAAACAATATTTGAAAAACCCGATATTCTGTGGATAGGCCAGAACATTAAGTACGACATGCTTATGCTAAAGTGGTATGGTTTCGCACTGAAAGGTAATGTCTATGATACCATGCTGGCCAATTATGTAATAGAACCTGATGGCAAACGCAGTATGGACATGCTGAGCATGAAATATCTTAATTACCGGCCCGTATCCATAGAAACGCTCATTGGCAAAAAAGGAAAAGGGCAGCAATCCATGCGTGAAGCTCCATTAGAGCAGGTAAAGGAATACGCAGCGGAAGACGCTGATGTTACTTTTCAGCTCAGGAAAATATTTGACCCGCTGCTAATTGAGAAAGAAGTTAAAAGGGTATTTGATGAAGTGGAAAACCCATTAGTGCCTGTGCTGATAGAAATGGAGTATGAAGGCGTGGGGCTTGATGTGAATTTTCTACATGAATATTCCAAAGACCTGGAGAAAGATATCCGCAAAGCGGAGGAAAATGTGTACCGGCATGCGGGTATTAATTTTAATATTGGTTCACCGAAACAATTGGGTGAAGTGCTTTTTGAAGTAATGAAAATAGACGCGGGCCAGAAAAAAACAAAGACCGGCCAATATGCCACCGGTGAAGATATTCTTCAGAAACTGCGTCATAAGCACCAGGTAGTTGAAGACATACTTGCCTACCGCGAACTAACCAAGCTGAAAAGCACTTATGTGGATGCATTGCCCGCACTTATCAATCCCCGCACAGGCCGCCTGCACACCAGCTACAACCAGGCGGTTGCAGTTACAGGCAGGCTCAGCAGCAACAACCCTAATCTTCAGAATATACCCATTCGCACAGAGCGTGGCCGCGAGATACGCAAAGCCTTTATATCAAGAAGCAATGATTATCACCTTATTTCCGCCGACTATTCACAAATTGAACTGCGGATAGTAGCAGCCATCAGCGGGGATGATAATATGATTGCCGCATTTAAAGAAAATAAAGACATTCATACCGCTACGGCTGCAAAAGTTTATGGCGTGGAAGAAAATGCCGTAACGAAAGATATGAGACGCGCAGCTAAAGCGGTCAACTTTGGGATCATATACGGACAATCCGCTTTTGGGTTAGCAGAAAATATAGGCGTTAGCCGCACTGAGGCCAAGACCATTATTGATAATTATTTTAAACAATACCCTGCAATAAAACAATATATGGATCGCTCCATCAACTTTGCCAAAGAGCATGGTTATGTAGAAACGGTTATGGGCCGCAAACGCTGGTTAAAGGACATCTACTCAGCAAACTTTACCGTAAGGGGATATGCGGAACGAAATGCTATTAATATGCCCATACAAGGCACTGCAGCTGATATGATAAAGCTGGCCATGATAACGATACATCGCGAAATGGAAAAACGAAACATGCGCACCCGGATGATACTGCAGGTACATGATGAACTTGTTTTTGATGTACCTCATGAAGAAGTGGATGAAGCAAAGCCTTTAATAAAGTCATGCATGGAAAATGCTATGAAATTACCTCATGATGTGCCCGTAAACGTGGAAACGGGAATGGGGAGAAACTGGCTGGAAGCGCACTAAACACTAACTTTTAATCCCTTTATAAAGCTCTTGCAATAAAGCAGGAGCTTTTTGTTTTTAGGATATACCTATACAAAAAAGAGTGGCTACGATTTGATCGTAGCCACTCTTTTTGCATTTACACTTCCTTTTCTTTTAGAAAGAAAATGTGGTAAGTTTCTATTGTCCCAGTACAAAATGGAATACATCAGTTCCTGCCGCTGAACGAACATTCAACAGATACATACCGTTAGCTAATGTATTGCTCAGTTGTACCTGTTGATTGATGGTTCCGTTATGCGCCATTACTCTATTTGTATAAACAACCTGGCCTATCATATTCGTTATCTCCAAGGATACTTCTTCATCCATTGTAGTTCCCAATGAACCCTTCACAGTAAATGTACCCTTGTTTGGATTTGGTACTACTCTTACATCTCCGGATTTGCCAATCTGCCCAACACCTGTATTGTCCCTGA
>CAISOH010000255.1 GCA_903887005.1 uncultured Bacteroidota bacterium
ATATATCATGGAGGCTACCTTCAAAGACGGCCAGATAGAACATCACAATGGCAATATCACCTTATTAAGATAAGGCCAGGAAAATAAATAAACTCAAATAACAAAGCCCGCATAAAAACAATTTATGCGGGCTTTGTTATTATATGGGACTGTTAGTTTCAAGCAGCTTAAAGTGGCGCGTTTTCCCAGTTACGGAAAGGCATGAATAAACAGACGTTATTCTGACTATTTTTATATTTTTTTAAAACACTATACTCAACCGCGAAGAACAGTGAATATTGTAACTATATTTTGTTGATTTTATTAATTTTCTTAGATTTGTTTATACTCAAAAAAGATTTTTTTTGTGAATAAAAATTAAAATACAAACATGAAACACAAACTGGTTTCCTTCTGTAATGAACAGATACCAAGCCGCCGCTATTTGTTTATGGCCGCGGCTTTGACATGCCTGTCATTTTTCAGCTTTGCCGCGGACGCCAAAAAACCACCTCAAAAGAATAACAACTCAAAAATCTATATAAAACCAGATATGATATATGTACCTGAAGGCAGTTTCAGGATGGGCAACAGCTTGAGAAGTAATCCGGAGGAATCGCCGGAGCATTTCGTTAACATAAGTGGTTTCTGGATTGGGAAGTATGAAGTGACAGTTGGTGAGTTTCGTAAATTTATGAATAGCCACACCTATGTTACTGATGCTGAAAAGGATGGATTTAGCTGGGTTTTCAATGGAAAAACTCTTATTGTTGAGAAAAGCGGTGTAAACTGGGAGTACGATGTGCTTGGCAATAAACGGCATAATGAAGACAACCACCCGGTGATACATGTAAGCTGGAACGACGCCGTAGCTTATTGCAACTGGTTGAGCAAGCAATCGGGACGGCAGTACAGGCTACTTACAGAGGCGGAATGGGAGTATGCTGCAAAAGGAGGCCCCCGCCATGACAGTTTTATCTATAGCGGAGGGGACGATATGGATCGTGTGGGCTGGTATGACGGGAACAGCGGCCATACCACGCACCCCGTGGGGCAGAAAGCGCCCAATGGGCTTGGGGTGTATGACATGAGCGGTAATGCATGGGAATGGTGCTCGGACTTCTATGGTCCGTATAGTGCGAAAGAGCAAACCAACCCTACCGGCCCTGATACCGGGACCGACCGGGTGCTGCGGGGAGGAGGCTGGCGCTTCTATGCTGTTCGTACCCGAACCACCGTCCGACGTAACTGCCTCCAGGCATTCAATGGCAGCGGTATCGGTTTCCGGCTAGCCGCTTCCCGATAAAGCCCCAACCTTTAAAATAAATGTCATTATACTTTATACTTTGCAAATAATATTTTTGCATCACACATATTTTCACTATTATCGTCGTGCGAAAAAATTAGTTAAAAAAAATAAGTTGATACTATTTTTATTCTGCTAATGTGTTAATTTATTTGAAAAATTCAAAAATAAATGTTTATTTTGCTAAGATATATTATGTATCTAAGTGTCAATCAAAAATAATACTCCAATCATTGTTAATAATAATTTTATGAAGTGCAGAAATTTATTCTTTTTATGCCTTATTTTCCTGGGGGCTTATTTTCCATCCAATGGCCAGACTATAGGAGGAGCACCGGTTTGTCCGCCCAATATTGATTTTGAGTTTGGGAATTTATCCTATTGGACTTTTTTCAGGGGACTTGTTGCCTCTGGCCCAGTGTTTACGCTAACCGCCTGTCCTCCTACTTTAGGCTGGCACACCCTTACTGCGGGTACCGGTGTGGACAAATTCGGAGGTTTCCCGATTGTGGATCCCGGTGGTGGCTCCTATGCGCTTAAAATAATGCATGATACGCCTTTAAACTGCGCATCAAGGGCCCGTTATTATGTACACGTACCGCCAGGGGTTAATAATTACAGCCTTATTTACCGGTATGCCGTTGTTATGCAGGATCCGGGGCATTCTGCATCCCAGCAGCCCAGGTTCATGATAACTACCGTTGACTCCGCTACTGGGAAGTCTATACCCTGTGCACAGGATAATTATGTTGCAGGCGCACTACCGGGCTTTCTTAATCCTCCGGGAAACCCTTCCGTATTTTACAAACCCTGGGCTACGGCCAGTATCAACTTGTCGGGGCTTGCCGGGCATACCGTAATATTTGACGCTACTTCCGGAGATTGTTCACCCAGCGGGCACTGGGGCTATGGTTATATTGATATGACCTGCGGATTGTTCGCCATTGACGCCCGTATATGCGATGATACGCTTGCAACGCTTACAGGGCCTTCCGGTTTCTCTTCCTATAGCTGGTATGATTCAGTAACATTTTCACATTATTTAGGGGGTACGCAGGTCATTACCATACCAATACCTGATACCGCTACCACCTATGCGGTTATCATACAGCCTTATATTGGTTTCGGCTGCCCGGATACCTTGTACACAAGGGTTATGCCTTCGTACCTGAAAATAAATCCGAGCAATGACACATTGGTATGTACAGGCAAAAGTGCAATAATGAGCGCGAATGCCACGGACAGCGCTCTCGATATGCCTTTGCAATATGTATGGGCACCTTCATCGGGCTTAAGTTGCACTAACTGCGCAAACCCTGTAGCAACGCCCTCTGTCACTACAGTTTATACTGTAACCGTTACGGATAAAGCAGGCTGCCATAAAACAGCTCCGATTACTGTTACTACAGACAGGGTGACAACAACTGTGACTGTTGTCAATGATAGCTGCAATGGTTCAAAAAATGGTACTGCTACAGTGAATCCGGTAACAGGCAAGGCGCCATATAGCTATATATGGAGCACAACGCCGATACAGACAATGAAAACTGCTACCGGACTTGCGGCCGGCACTTATTCGGTAACCATTACTGATAATATCGGATGCTTCAACACTGCATCAGCTAAGATCACGGAGCCGCCGGCCAATAATCTTTCCATTGTGTCCTCTGCAGGCCCCACAACGTGCCTGGGCTTTGATGGCAAAATTGTGCTTTCGGGTTTAATCTCCGGTACGATCTATACAATCAGCTTTGATTTTAATGGTGTACCCACATCACAAATCCAGACAGCCGATGGCAAAGGTTATGTTACATTAACAGCATTAAGCTCCGGTGTTTATGACCATATTACTGTCGTTGTTACCAAGCTGCCCCGCCCGTATTGCCCCTTTAATACTGTGGGGCCTTTAACCTTGGTGGATCCTCCGGTACCTCCTAAACCCGCGGTAGGTAACAATGGCCCGATATGTTTTGGTGATACCTTAAAGCTCTCCGTATCTGATGCGGTAAAAGGAGTAACCTTTACCTGGTCAGGCCCCGGTGGTTTTAACTGGACCTACCCGGACACTGTTAAGAATCTGGATACTTCTATTGCCAATGCCACATTCGGGTTTACAGGAGTTTA
>CAISOH010000256.1 GCA_903887005.1 uncultured Bacteroidota bacterium
AAACCTTCCATCCCGAATTGTTGCTGCCCTAACGGGGCGCACATAACATATATATTAATATTCTACAAAGCTTTAGCTCCTATCGGAGCATTCCAACAAATCCTGAATACAAAAATTCAAATGCAAAAAAACACACCCCTGCAAAAAGTTACCCCAGCCACATCAATGCCGACTCCCGTCGTCCTCTAATAGCTTTCCCCCAGAGTTCAGCGCAGAGCTATCTTTTTTTGTGCGGAGCTTTTCAAAAAAAGTGGGCTTTTCTTTGGTTCGTTTCTTTTGCCCAAACAAAAGAAATGAACACTCGAGCAGGACAGATACTACCGGACAAGAACAGGTAGCGCACCTAACGGCGCATTCAAACAAATCCTGACTACAAAAATTCAAACGCAAAAAACACACCCCTGTAAAAGTTACCCCAGTCACATCCGTGCCGACTCCCGTCGGCCCATAATAACTTTCCCCCACAAAACAGCGCATAGCTTTCTTTTGCCATGCGGATGCATTGGGGCAAAAGTGGCCTTTTCTTTGGTTCGTTTCTTTTGGCCACGCAAAAGAAATGAACACTCGAGCAGGACAGATACTACCGGACAAGAACAGGTAGCGCACCTAAAGGCGCGCGTCTGCTGTGAATTAATGTTTACTACAAACCGATAGCACCTAACGGCGCATTCCAACATTTCTAACCCCAAAAATCAAACAAAAAAACACACCTCTGTAATAGTTACCACTGCCGCTTTTCATAAGTACAAAAAATTCAATAAGGATGACAATTTATTAAAGAGATAGTGTATTATTGTATTTGTTTTTTGACAATTAAATCAAAGAAATATGACAAAGAAAGCATTAGTTTATGGGTTGATAGCAGGAGTTATCATATCAACCCTCATGGTTATTTCTATGGCCAACTGCCCTAAGGATATGGAAGGGGGCACTGGCATGATGATAATTGGGTTTTCCACCATGTTCATTGCATTCTCCATGATGTTTGTAGCCGTACGCAGTTACCGGAACAAGGAGGGTGGCGGCTACATCACCATTGGTAAGGCATTCTCACTGGGCGCTGTTATAGCGTTCATAGCATCTACCATGTATGTGATTACATGGATGATATATTCTCATTTCTTCTTTCCCGACTTTGCCGATAAATATGCAGTCGCGATGCTTGCTAAAGCACAGGCAGCACACCTGAACGCTGCTAAGATGGCGGCAAAAGTAAAAGAGATGGATGACTTTAAAATTATGTACAGGAATCCCGTGATGGTGGTGCTGATGACCTATATGGAAATATTACCGCTCGGCCTGGTCATTGCTTTAGTATGTGCGCTAATCTATAAAAAGAAGGCGCCGGTTGTCCAATAGCACAAAGGGTGAAGCCCTGCAATCTGATAGCACAGGGCACCGCCCTGTGTCTCGTGCCGGATACAATTACAAAAATTCTCTAATTTCAAAAATTCCACCACAAAAAACGCCCCTTTTTTGGACTTGAGCCCAGCCGATGCACTATCTAACATATACCACATTAGCTCTCAAACAATTATCACCAAAAAAAGATCTATGATATACACATAGCTGTATATCATAGCGCTAAAACTGCATTATCATAAAACTTCAATTTGCCAAATCCAAAATCTTATCTGAACTTTGTTCCCAAAAAGCTGAAAATACCCACAAGAGTTGGAAAACTCCCCGCTTTTTTTCAAAGAGGGGATGCTAAATCAGACGACTGTCTGATTTAGCTGGGGTGATAGGACGGGTGAAGTGACAAAATTACAAGTGTAGTGAAAACGTCCAGTTATTGTCCAGTATTTTTCGACCACAATTTAATCAACCAATTGAAAATCAATAGAATAAAGCTATCAGAGAGAAAATAAAAAATTGCTTTAAAAAACGTACAGTTATAAATTTATTACAATCCTAAAATCCTCAAATCATAAAAATCACTTCTGACAATTACAAAAAATGGGCAAAAAAAGCGCAACGGAGCGCAAAGAATGCGCAAGAATTTGAGCACAAAATTTCACTAACTAATTGATTTTCAATACAAAAATGCGCAACAATCACAAAAATAAAAAATCAAACTAGAATTGCGCAATTCCAAACTATCAACTATAAATTTTAACAATATGAAATAAATTAGACGTGAAAAAAGCAGGACAGCCATCATAACCTTTATTAATCCGGATAACCCATAAAAAAAAGAGCCGGTGTTTAACAACCAGCTCTTTTAAAACTTTTATAATTTCAATAATCATTGCTCAATTACCAAATGGAATACCTGGTTCCCGGCCTCTGAACGGACATTCAGTAAATACATGCCGTTAGCTAATGTATTACTTAACCTGATCCGCTCATTAATTGTCCCGTTCTTCGCTGTTATAGTATTGCGGTAAACT
>CAISOH010000257.1 GCA_903887005.1 uncultured Bacteroidota bacterium
ATATTCAGTTTAATGTCTATGGAAAAGGCTTATAACTGCTATAAAGGTTCGAATCCCCATCTCTCCGCAGAAATCAAAACCCGCGCTCTGCGCGGGTTTTGTCGTTCGAAATGTCCCGTTAGGTATTTTACATGGAGTAGAGTCATTTTATTCTTTCAAATGCCCATGTTTCAATCTGACAGCTTTGGTATATATTTGTCTCGTTAATTTTTGGATGAAATAATTAAATGAATAAAATCGACATAAAAGGATACAAGTCTATTAAAGACTTAAGCTTGCCTTTAAGGCCAATTAATATTTTAATTGGTGCAAATGGTAGCGGAAAGAGTAATTTCCTGTCATTTTTCGATTTTCTAAGACAAGTGTATAATAGAAATTTGCAAGAATTTGTAGCGCTGAAGGGCATTGATACATTCCTGCACAAAGGAGATAAAATAACCACCGAGATATCCACTCATCTATACTTTCCGAATACAAACGGTTACTCATTTACCATAAAAAAAGGCGATTCTGGATTTATTTTTACTGAGGAAGGAATGTGGTACTCTTCTGGTGCCAATCCGTTTGCCCGGAGTAACATACCCATTACATCGTTTGGTCCCGAATCTTCTTTGCGGTTCCAATCGACTTCTGATTATCCTAGAGCAGGCTACATACGAAAATATATAGACCAGTTAGCCAAATATCATTTTCATGATACCGGCGAAAACTCTCCTTTCAATAAAGAGTCTAATATCGAGAATGACAAGTACTACTTATACGAAAAGGGCAGTAATCTCGGAGCTTTCTTGTTTAATATCCAGAAGGAAAACCCCATCGTATATAACCTGATTATCAAAACAATTCAAAGTATAGCTCCTTACTTACTTGATTTCTTTTTCCGACCAGAAAGCAATGGAAACCTCAGATTAAGATGGCAAAGCAAATACAGTTCCACTGTGTATGGTGTAAACGATTTGTCAGATGGTACTATTCGTTTCATTGCATTGACTGTTTTGTTTATGCAGCCCACATTGCCAGAAACAATTATTATCGATGAGCCAGAATTGGGATTACATCCAACCGCAATAGCTAAGTTGGCTGGACTTATTAAATCGGCCGCAGCAAAAAAATGCCAAGTGATAGTAGCAACTCAGTCTACTGACCTTATCAGCCATTTTGAACCCGAAGAAGTCATCACTGTTGACCAGATCAATGGAGAAAGTGTTTTTGAACGGCTGGATTCAGAAAAATTAAAGGTGTGGTTAGAAGACTATACGATAGATGATCTTTGGAAACGAAATATTATTACAACTGGTCAACCAAATCTTTGATTCCTAATTATGAAAAGAGTTATTATGATTTGCGAGGGGCCTACAGAGCAAGCATTTGCAAAGACTAATCTTCAGGTTCCCTTTATTCACAAAAAAATAATTTTGCAAACTCCACTGATAAAAGCATCTCGTGGTGGTATTGTAAGGTGGGTAAGGTTGAAAGAGCAAATTGAAATGCACTTAAAATCAGAACCTGACGCATATGTTACAACTTTTATCGATTATTACGGAATGTATGCAAAACATGAATTTCCAGGTTGGACAGAAGCGCACGCGATTGTAGATAAAAGCAATCGTATAGCTGCTCTGGAGAAGTCGATGCTAAACGATATAGACCCTTTATTTCGTCATAGATTTATTCCTTATTTGCAGTTACATGAATTTGAGGGCTTGTTATTTAATGACATTAATGTAATTTATAGTCAGATTCCCGCTGCTGACATAGTTGGGAAAGCAGAATTGGAGAAAACTTTTGCAGAATACACCAACCCTGAAATGATTAATAATAATAGAGACACGTCTCCGTCACACCGTTTAACGAGAATCATCCGCGGTTATAATAAAGTTGTCTATGGCGATATTCTTTCCGAGGCTATTGGATTGGCTCGTATCAGAGCTAAATCACCACGATTTCATAGCTGGATTACGACAATAGAAAATTTATAACACAGCGGCGTTGCATTATA
This sequence comes from uncultured Bacteroidota bacterium, assembly GCA_903887005.1. Taxonomy (GTDB): domain Bacteria; phylum Bacteroidota; class Bacteroidia; order Chitinophagales; family Chitinophagaceae; genus Nemorincola. The sequence goes on from CAISOH010000257.1 coordinate 2,000, forward strand.
TCTCAATATTCTATTAGCGAGATCAAATCCTCCACAAAAAAGTTCGAAAGTTGTCCCTTACAGCCCGCCTTCGCCCGTCGCAGCTTTTTCAGCGAATGCAGGCTGTTCATCGGTTGGTTCATCGCTTGATATGTGAAATGAAATTAAGCGGGTGGGCTTCGTCCGCCTGCATTTTC
>CAISOH010000258.1 GCA_903887005.1 uncultured Bacteroidota bacterium
AGAGAATTAAAAGAATAGTTTCTTTATTACCAAAATTGAGTGAAGGACAAATAGTTTGGATAGAAAGAATATCATACCAGTTTACAAAAACTAAAATGTTCATAAGATCAGAGGACAGTGATTTAGTTTCTAAATCCATCTTAGAAGATTTTGGAGATGCATTAAGATTACACCATTGTTTCTCGGATGAGCCATTTACGAAAGATAAATTTGAATATTTAATGGTAAATATTTATAAATATTATGGTATAAATGCTGAAAAATCAACAAATAATAACCCAGGGTCAGATATTCAAATAAACGGGCATCAGATATCCCTTAAAACGCAAGCAGATAGAAATTTGAGAGTGAATTTTATCAATATTCATAAATATATGGAATTAGGTAAAGGAGATTGGAAGGATGAGGTTAAACAGTTAAATGGACTAAGAGAGCAATTTTTTCATCATTTAAATAACTATGAAAGGATATTAGTCTTAAGAAATATTGGTAGACCTGAACCACATCACCCTCATTGGAAATATGAATTGGTTGAAATACCTAAAAGCTTATTATTAGAAGCAAGAAATGGTGTTATGGAAATGATGCAGGATAGTGTACAAATGCCTAAACCTGGATATTGCCGTATTTATGATAATGAGTCTAAAAATTTAAAGTTCGAGTTGTATTTTGATGGCGGAACAGAAAGAAAGTTGAAAGTTAATAAAATTGATAAATCATATTGCAAAGTTCATGCAACTTGGGAATTTATCATACAAGAATTAGAGGATGAAACAGATCGGCTAGAAGGTGAAATTGTTAACTAAAGGTAAAATTCGATTTTGAGCTATCTTAGCATATTCAGGATTTAATTCTATTCCCACAAACTTCCTGTTGAGTTTTAAAGATACCTCTCCTACCGTACCTGAACCCAAAAATGGATCTAATATCCAGGAGTTTTCTTTACTTCCAGCCAATATACATGGAGCTATTAATTTAGTTGGGAAAACCGCAAAATGTGCTTCTTTATAAGGTTCTGTATTTACTGACCAAACAGTTCTTTTATTTCGGCTCCCGAGACCATCAGTACTCTTTTCTTTTATTGCTTCACAATCATAATAATAATTTTCCTGTTTTGATAGCAAAAAAATGTATTCATGTGATTGTGTCGGTCTGTCTTTTACTGATTCTGGTTGGCAATTAGGTTTATGCCAAATTATGTCTGATCGTAAATACCATCCGTCATTTTGTAAAGCAAAGGCAATTTTCCATGGAACTCCGATTAAATCTTTTGGCTTTAACCCTTGTGGTGTTGGTGGTCTATATGACATTGCTCGCGCAATGTTTTTTTTATCTGCATCTCTCCAAGTGCGTCCACCACTTGTATAGGAATCTCCAATATTTAACCAAAGTGTACCGTCGGTTTTAAGGACTCTTTTAACTTCACGAAAAATTAAAACTAAATTCTTAATATAATCTTGTATATCAAACTCTGCACCAACCTGACCATTAATTCCATAATCTCTTAATCCCCAATATGGCGGGCTAGTAACACACATTTGAAATTGTTCCGAATCAAATCTTTCAAGATTTTCTAAGGAATCACCTAATATGATTTCAAAATTATTACTAAGACTGTTAACTGTTTTTTTGTCTACTAATAAAGTGCTAAGATCTATTCCCATTTATTAAAATTGAGATTTAAGCGAAGTTAAATAACTTAGTTTAGAGATGAATCACTACAAAATAAAAAAACTAAGCATTTAGTATTTATTAATTGTTGTTTTAACGAAAATCCATCCAATCCGTAACAATCCGTAACACGTAACAAGTGTTACGTACTGTTACGTAACTGTTACGGACGCATAGAAAATAACACTAACATTTTCCGAAAACTCCAAAAGTTATCCACAAAAATGGACTTTGACAAAAGTTGAGGTGCTTATAACATGTATCATAGTAATTATCAATCACTTAGCGCAGAAAAAAGATCTATGATATACGCTATAGTGTATATCATAGTGCGAAAAGCGTATTATCATAAAACTTAGTTTTGATAAATCCGTTTTCCCGTTTCAACTTTGCATCGCCAACCATAGCTTTAGCGACTGTTGGTGCTTTTTTCAAACAAAAATCCTGTCAAAATGAAGTATTACAAGCCGGGCAGCTTCCGCCCAAACACGGAAGTAACAAGACAAGAGAATTGTGATTTACTACATCCCACCTCCCTCTCCCACGGAGAGGGCCGGGGAGAGGTCACCATCGAAGACATAAAAGACGAAGTAGCCCATCTCCTCCATCCCGGTAATTCCAGCCATCGCAGGCACCATGATGAAAACACGGGTTTGTTCCTGGTACGCACTGCCGATGACTGGATAGAACAGGCTAAGACACGGCCTACGCCAACGATGCTGTTCAGCGAATTCTGGTTTGAAGGGGAGCTATGCATACTCTTTGCAGATACCAACCTCGGCAAGAGCATACTGGCAGTGCAGATAGGCAACAGCATCAGCCGCGGAGAGCGGATACCGGGCTTTAAGCTGCAATCGCCCGCACAGCCCATTCTTTATTTCGATTTCGAGCTGTCGGAAAAACAGTTTGAAGCGCGGTATTCGATAGACTATACCCAGCACTATGGTTTCAGCGACAACTTTTACCGTGCAGAAATGAATCCGGATGCAGACCTGCCGGAGATGCATGGCGCCTTTGAAGACTACCTGAACCGGTCGCTGGAGCAATCTGTAATAGATACCGGGGCCAGGGTGCTCATCATAGACAATCTCACTTATTTGAAAAACGAAACGGAGAAAGCGCGTCATGCCCTGCCATTGATGAAGCACCTGAAAGCGCTCAAACAACGCTATGGCCTCAGCATACTGGCGCTGGCGCATACGCCCAAACGCGACCCCTCGAAACCCATTACCAAAAACGACCTGCAGGGCAGCAAAATGCTCATGAACTTCTGCGACAGTGCCTTTGCCATCGGCGAAAGCCATACCGATAAAAACACCCGCTACCTGAAACAGATAAAGCAACGGTTCACAGAGAGCATATATGATTCAGACAATGTGGTTATCTGCCAGACCACCAAGCCCGGTAATTTCCTGCAATTTGAATTCCTGAATTTCGGTACGGAATGGGAACATCTGAAAAAAGAAAAAGATACGGAACAGACAGAACTGGAAACCAAAATAAAAGAGATACTGGAAGCGGAGCCGGGAAAGCCGCCCTTTGCAATAGCAAAAGAATTATGTACCAACGAAAGCAAGTTCAACAGCTTCCGGGTAAAAGTAGCCCGCATCGTAAAACGTATCAGTAACACGTAACAGCCACGTAACACTATTTTGTTACGTTACGTCATAATCCGTAACAGTACGTAACAGCTACGTAACAGTTTTTTGTTACGTTACGTCCAAACCCTACTCAATACTGGTCGAAGTGTCTCACTTCGTCCTTATTTGTGCAAGCGTCCCGCTTGCGACGGAAGCGGGACGCTTCTGCATGTGAGGACGAAGCGAGACGCTTCGACCAGTTTATAGCTTCAACCAGTGTGTATCCCTGCTAATATCAAATCCTTCATTATGCACCGCTATCAATTCTCCACTATTCCTCAACGTTTATTGTATGAAAGCTTCTCCGCTTATACTGCCAATGACTTTGTTCAATTCCTTGCAAACCATTTTGGAAATGAAATAACCATTCAACTAATTCTCCGCTACAACATAGGCACATCAAAGCATTGGTACGGTGCAACTGTTTTCTGGCAGGTGGACACAGCAGGCAGAATACGGACAGGAAAGATAATGAAGTATGATGCCGTTACAGGAAAACGGATAAAGAAACCATACCCATTTATCACATGGGCGCATACCGTTTTGAAATTACCGGATTATGAATTGAGGCAATGCCTGTTTGGAGAGCATCTGTTGACTACAGATAGTCAAATGGAGACACGGCAAAGCGAAATAAAGAACTGTCACACTGAGCCGCGAACCGAAATAGATAACTGTCATGGTGAGCCGCGCCGAACCATGACTGCTGAGGTCTGCGCCACAAGCCAAAGAGTAGTCGCCATAGTAGAAAGCGAAAAGACGGCCATAATAGCCAGTGTTTACCTGCCGCAATTCACATGGATGGCATGTGGCAGCCTCACTAATCTAAGCCCTGAAAAATGCGAAGTATTGCGCGGTTATAACGTTGTGCTATTCCCTGACCTCAACGGATATGATAAATGGTGTATCAAAGCAAAAGAACTGTCCGCTATAACCGCTATTACTGTATCAGATTTGCTGGAAAGAAAGGCAAGTGATAATGAACGGCTAAACGGACTGGATTTAGCCGATTATCTGCTAAGGTTTGACGTAAGCGATCTTACTCAGACTGCTGCCGCTTAAAGGATGTTTACCTGATGAATTATCCGGGGCATCCGGATGTACGAAAACACGGTGTTATTGTGCAATAGCAATCTTGCTGCTGAATGGTGCAAACGCCACTGGTATGCAATCGCTGCAAACAGTCCGGACACAAAAAAAACTGCAACAGATGAACTATTGCAGTTTGTATTCTCTGATGTCTGATTTGCATTACTAATATCTCCAGGCATGTTTATGAATGGCCGCCCATAATGCCTTGAAATCGGGCTTTATGGCAGCTATTTGTTTTTTGTTCTTTGCAGATGGTTGAGGGTATGTGCAGGTAACGTTTACAGCGGCGTATGGGCATTGCTGGATCTTTGTGCGCATATATTCATGAATACCCTTGATATTATAGTGCAGCTGGTATGCGGCTACATGCTGATTGCCAAGCTGGGAAAGGAAAGTATCATCATTGTCTGACAATGTGTAGAATATTTTTTCCCAGATTTTTGTCAGTGGATCGGGGGCAATATCAAGGTATATGGAATCAGGATTTCCGGTACCTATAAAATAGGTTCCGTTATTGCAGATAAACCCATAATGATTCTGGTTCTTTGGCTCTAAGGCGTTTAAACTGTTTGCAATTTCATAGTCAATTAATGCTTTGATATCATCGGGCGTTTTTCTGCCGTTAAAAGCAAATGTAGGCGACGGGGTTGCGTTGGTATCGCAGACATATCCGTTATCAAAAAACATGCTATGGTTAGGCGTTGCGTATATTCCATTTGAAATTAACCTCATGGTATCGGGCACCCATGCGTGGGGCACCACATCGAGGTAATTCCAGACTCTGATGGTAGTTGGCTGCATCACAGAATTGTAGTAGGAGCAAAAATTGATGTCGCCGGGGCTGGCGCCTGCTGTTGACATGCATATAATGTGGGCATTGGGGTTGTTCTCTTTCAGGTACAAGGCAAATACAGGGGATAGCGCGCCTCCGAGGCTGTGGCCGGTAACGATGATATTAGCGCCCGGGTTCCGCTTAAGTATGTTACCTATATACTGGACTGCAGTTGTGTGCTGGTTAATATCGGTTAATGGCAGAATGTAATTATTCAGCCCAATCGAGGTCCCCATAGATAAGTTCCCGTGCGCACCTCCCGGCCAGGGCACCATATTACTTACATTGAGGTCTAATGTCTCCCAGTCGAACGGGCAGTATGGATTTGTGGCCTCGATACCTACAACATAATTATTGGTATCGGTTGTTTCGCGAAAAATGGTCATGGAGCTTACAGGAACTATTGCATTGTTACCATTTATGCTTAGCGAGGCATCGCCCTGGCCGGCAATGACAGCAGGCCCCCATGCAATCTGCCAGTTTGATAGCTGGAGACTGGTATTCTTTGGGTCTGTGGCATTTTGCAAAGTCGAGCTCATGATGGGTGTAATATGGTTGATAATACTATCGGCGGCGCCAACGGTGTCGCCAATATTGGGCCAGCATAATGCGGCCGGCAGGTTGGAAATCATGGACAGGCTGAAAACGACCGAGGAGTCGGCATCTGCCGGTAAAATGGAGGCTGAGGCGTCTTTGGTGTTTCCAACTGTTTTGGGAGGATTGTTCACTCCACATGCGCTCAGGCAGGCAATAATGACAATGCTTAACAATAGATTTTTAGTCATAAAAACGTAGTTTTTTTGAATGATTACAAAATTGTGAACAAAAATTAAAAGTTTTAATTTAAAAGGCGGTTGTAAAAGTATTATTCCGGAATATGCCTGTAATGGATTTGAGTATAAATACCATAATTTATGAGTGTGAACAAGGGAAATCTGGGATTGAATATTGTTTTTATGACATAAAATTCTCTTTTCAGGCCTTGTAAAAGTATAAGGGAAATACCGGTGGCATGGTTTGACTGGCCCTATAAATTGATGTTGACGAGGGAAGAGAATAAAAGGAATAAATAGCCATATTTAAACATAATCACAATTGAATAATTAAATTGGAAGATTAATATGACAAATAAAATGAAGCGGTAACTATGCTTTACTTCCTTTAATATCTTTGCAAAAACTTGTAATTGCTTATCCTGATGTGTAAAAGAACCTTGTATGCATTGCTTTTTGTACTTATAGCCATTGGCGCATGTAATGGTACGGCGCAGGAAATTACATTGGTGAGCAATAGTCATTCCGATTATAAGATAGTTATCCCGAAGTCGCCAACGGCAATAGAGCAGCGTTCGGCAACTGTGCTGCAGAATTATATACAGCGCATTTGCGGATTGCAGTTGCCCATAATGCGCGATGACCCGCACGACAAAGCTCCCGGCATTTTTATTGGCCTGACATCGAAAGCGGAAAAAATCAGGCCCATGAAAATGGCCCCGGAAAGCTACCTGCTGCAAACAGATGGTACTGATCTTATAATCTGCGCAGGTAATGGAAGGGGGCTGATGTATGGCACTTATGGTTTCCTTGAAAAGTATCTTCATTGTAAAAAAATAAGCAATGATCCGGCAATAGTTCCTGTAAGCACTTCAATCATTATTCCCGGCCGCATCCGGGATGAATACAAGCCACCATTCGTATATCGCGAGGTCTATTATCCGGCATCGCATGATGCTGAATACCTGGAGTGGAACCAGTTACAGCAATTGGACGATCTATGGGGTTTGTGGGGACATTCTTATAATAAATTAGTGCCTGCCCAGACTTATTTTAATTCACACCCGGAATACTATGCATTGGTAAAAGGAACAAGGCGGGCAACACAGCTATGCCTGAGCAATGAGGCTGTTTTTAATATAGTGGTGAGCGAACTGAAAAAAAGGATTGCGGATAACAGAGAAGCTGTTTACTGGTCGGTAAGCCCTAACGATGATAATGGATATTGCGAGTGTGATAAATGCAGTGCGGTGGACAATGAACAGGGCAGTCATGCAGGGTCACTGATACAATTTGTGAACAGGGTTGCCAAAACTTTCCCTGATAAAAAGATAACTACGCTGGCCTATGGCTATACCCACAAGGCCCCCAAAAACCTGAAGCCCGCAGATAATGTGTATGTTTTCATCAGCGATATAGACGCTTACCGGGATAAGCCGCTTACCGTGGAGGGCACTGCAGCAACTTTCAGGAATGATCTGAAAGAGTGGGGCGGGCTGACCAGAAATTTATTTGTGTGGGATTATATCACGCAGTTTACCAACTACCTGACGCCCTTCCCTAATTTCAATTCTTTGCAGCCCAATATGCAGTATTTTAAAGACAATGGAGTGAAGGGGATTTTCGCGCAGGGCAGCGGGGATACGTATGGCGAATGGGCGGAACTGAGGAGCTACGTGATGGCGAAACTTTTGCAAAACGACAAAGCAGATGAAAAGCAATTAGTGTCTCAATTTTTTAAAGATTATTATGGCAATGCAGCAAAATACCTTCAACAGTATTTCGATTTGCTGCAGGACAAAATGACCGCCTCTAAGCGCAAATTAGATATTTACGGCAACCCGGTCAATGAATGGAAATCTTACCTGACGCCGGAATCATTGGATGAATTCAGTACGCTGTTTGACAAAGCGGAGGGCGCTGTGGAAGGGAATAAGGTGATGGAAGAAAGAGTGATGCGGGCAAGGCTGCCATTGGAATATACCGTATTACAGCAGGCGCGTTTTTACGGAATAGAAAAGCATGGGGTGTTTGTAAAAGGTAATTCAGGAAGATGGGAAGTAAAGCCAAAATTTGAAAGTAAGACAGAGCGGTTTGTAGCCAACTGTAAAAAAGCAAAGGTTACTGAATTATCAGAAGCAGGGCCTTACAGGCAGCCGGATGAATACCTGAAGGAGTGGAAAGGAATCTTTAAAGAAGGCGTTACACCTACAAAAGCATTAGACGCTAAGGTAACTTTGCAATATCCGTTTGCAGAAGACTATCCGGCAAAAGGGAACAGGACGCTGGTTGACGGTAATCCCGGTTACAGCGACTTCAGTTATAACTGGCTTTGCTTCTATGGTGTACCGATGGTGGCGACCATTGACATGGGAAAAGCGCAAACTGTTTCCAGGATAAAAATGCATTTTCTTGATGATCCAAGGCATTGGATATTCCAGCCGGCAGGGATAACCGTTGAGGTATCCTCCGACGGGGGTGCCTACCATTCTTTTGCGAATCTTTCTACACCTGTAAATGAGGAGCACTGGGAAATTTCCATTAAAGAATATAATGCACAGCATGCCCCTGAACAGGTTAGGTACATAAGGGTCACGGCAAGCAATCTGAACGCATTGCCTGCCTGGAGATACCGGGATAATAAGAAGCCCATGATAGCGTGTGATGAGGTGTATGTGCAGTAGGGTAGTTGACAGTTGGCAGTTTGCAATAAGCAGTTGTACATGATGAGTAGCGCATGTTTCACAATAAAATAAATTATGAGACCGTTTAAAGTTGGTTCATTAATTCAAAAACCGGTTATGAAAAAGCTACTTGTATTAACTGTTATTTTAGTTTTTGTGTCACAAGTGCTGATGGCGCAAACTAAAACGGATTCTATTGAGATCAAGAGAAGCTTCTGGGGTAATTACCTGGCCAAATATGACGGGAAAAAGGTGAGGACTGTTCACAAGCAGGGGGGAGTTTTGATTGTTAAATTACATTCCAGGCAAAGAATAGTTTAATTTATTATCAACATAACATGAAAAGAACACAAAATAATCCGGAAGAAGATACCCTTGTATTACAGGATTGTGACAGAGAAAAAATACTCTCCGGAATGCTGGACAGAGACAATTTCAGCAAATGGCTGGGCATAGTTGTTGATGAGTACAGAGCAGGGTTTTGCAGATTGCATTATTCCATAAAAGAGGAGATGCTGAATGGCTTTGGCATAGTGCATGGCGGTATTGTATTTTCCGCCGCCGACAGCGCATTTGCATTTGCCTGTAATTCTCATGGGCTGGTGAGCCTGGCGCTGGATGTGACTATAAGTTTTATACGTGCAGCAAAAAGCGGGGATATACTTACGGTTGAAGCCAGTGAGATAAATACGGGGAAGAAAATCAGTTTTTACAATGTCACTACAACCAATGAAAAGGGAGAAATTGTATCAGTTTTCAAAGGCACTGCTTACAGAACAAAGGAGCGGTGCTGAGTTTCGGATTTTCATCAAAAGCCGCTTTTACAATCACCTTTAAATTTCGAATAATTTATAGGTATAGAACAGACAATCGCTTACTATTTATTTAGCTATTAGTTAATGTTTTTATGTCGTGTGCAAGATGGCTGGAAAAGATTGTAGCACCTCTGACATTCAAATGCTCAGCGTCGTAAAAATATTTTTTATCATTACATAGTGTGTCATTTGAGTAATCTAAAACAGGAATAGCATATTTGTCAGCATATTTCTTAAATATATTAACCAAATCTGTTCTGTTCTCTATGAAATCTTTGCTTTCATAATACTCAGGACAATAAACAAATATTATTTTTATTTTTTTGTTGTGTGCTTCTTCCAGGAAATTTTCAAAAACCACAAGGGTATTTGAATCTATATTAGCTTTAATTTTTTTTAAGGTTGCCTTCACCTTATCGAATTCTCCGTTCCAGTTTTCCTGATAAGGGCAATACCCTTTGGAAAATTCATCTGTTTCGTTTTGCTTTTTATAGATCAGGTATTTTAAAGAACCCAGAATTTCCTTTTTATAACCAATATACCTGACCAATGGTAGATCATAGTCATAACAATCAAATCCTGTATATTGTTTTGTGGCTTTTCTCAATATGCTGTCATCCAGGAAGGGGGCGAAATTTTTGTACCCATATAAATCCACTCTCTTTTCAAATGAAATAAAATCTACAGAACAAATAATTATTTTGGGAGTTTTATTATGTTTCAACAAAATATCATGCCTGTATTTTGCCATTAAATAACTATGGCCACGGATGCCCAGATTATAGGTACTTAACCCTAAGGTATCTTCCAGTATAGAAGGGTCTATGTGAAATTGCGCCCTGGAAGACCCATATATTACAACATCGGAATTGATTTTGCCTCCGAAAATTTCATCCCATACTTTTACGTCACCTGTTTGTGATTTTCTTATGCCCTTTGTCAGTATGCCATCAAAAAGCCATGATAGCAAAATAACAGGAGCAGCAAAAAATAAAATATTTATTAAAAATTTTTTCATTAATTAAAATTGAAAATAAATAAACTGCTGGCTTTTGCCTGAATAAATAAACAATGCTATAATTATTAAATAGTAAAATGAATATCTGATAATGGGATGTCTTTTTTCACCCCATCTTGCCAATGCAAAATCATCATTTTTTCCAAACCATTCTAAAATAATAAATAATACTATCAATATAAAGATATCAAAAGGGAAAACAGTTGGTTTTCTAAACAGGCCTTTAAAAAACAAACGATAAGTATAATCAAAAGCAGATTTTAATGTGGGTGATCTGAAAAAAATCCAGGCTATTGTGGTCAGAAAGAATGTAACAAGTATTTTACCGAAATTGATAAGCGAATTTTTAAAACTCATATTTCCATCATTGAAGTTCAGATTATTTCTGTTTCTGCCTGCCAGGAGTAAGGGTAAAAAATAGATGGCGTTTAATAAACCCCAAAAAATGAATGTCCAGTTAGCGCCATGCCAAAAACCACTTACAAGAAAAACAATAAATGTATTTCTCACTTGTTTTAATTTAGAAACCTTGCTGCCTCCTAATGGTATATACAAATAATCGCGAAACCAGGATGATAAAGAAATATGCCATCTTCTCCAGAACTCCGCAATATCCCTGGAAAAATAAGGATAGGAAAAATTTTTGAGGAGGTCGAAACCAAGTAATCTTGCAGTACCTATCGCTATATCAGAATAGCCTGAGAAGTCTCCGTATATCTGAAAAGCAAAGAAGAAAGCGCCCAGTAATAAAGTGGCGCCATTAAAATGATTGTAATCATTAAAAATAAAATTGGCATAAGACGCACAGTTATCCGCGATGACTACTTTTTTAAATAAGCCCCATAATATTTGCCTCAACCCATAAACCGCATTTGAGTATCTGAATATTCGTTTCTTTTCTATCTGGGGCAATAAATGACTTGCCCGTTCTATAGGCCCTGCTACTAATAATGGAAAAAAGCTGACAAATGCCGCATAATCGAAAAAAGATTCACGCGGTTTGAATTTATTATTATAAATATCAAAGACATAAGACAGCCCGTGAAAAGTATAGAATGATATTCCTACCGGTAAAATGATTTTTAATGACCAGATATTAGGTTTGAAACCTAACAAACTAATAAAAGTGGCTGCCTCCCCGGCAAAAAAGTTGTAGTATTTAAAAAATCCTAAAAAGCCAAGATTAATACCAACACTAATTATAAGCCATATTTTTTTGTGCTTTTTGGCAGAAGAGGCGTATATCTTTTTGCCGGTGAAATAATCAAGGTAAGTGGAAAAAATCAGCAGAAACAGAAACCTGTAATCCCAGCAACCATAAAAAAAATAACTACAAATTAAAATGAAAATATTTTGAAGTTTTAAATTATTGTTTAAAGCCCAGTAGATTGCAAATACAATTATAAAGAAACCCCCGAAATTAAAGGTATTAAATAACATTATTTAAATATACGCTGTAAGTTGCAATATTACTGTATAATTTTTATAAAAATCTAAATATTTTGCTAGTCGCATTTATGATAATTTCTGCATCCCCGGAGATAAATAACTAATGAAAAGAGAATGGAAAGTTCGGTTTATGCAGGAAAAAATAGGAGTGGATGTCTCTGTGATAATACTCATTTCCACGAGAGATTGAATTCTATATTGGTGGTCAAAATTGAATCATTTAGTAATAAAACCTCCAGATTTACATACATTAGTAAATATTATATGGCAGATATACAGTCTGATGTATATCACTCCTGCCTTTGACTGCCATCAACGCATCAGGAAAGGCATGAGGTTACTTTTGCTTTAAAAACTAATCACTATGAAAAAGAAAATTTTATTTTCCTGCAATTATCCTTTAATGGTTTATAAAGATTTGTTAAAGCAAAAATAAGTGTACTAAATACGTGTACGTACACGTTATTTTCACATCATCCAATGCTAAAAGCAAAAACTATTAATGGAAAGAAAAGAATTTCTTAAAAAAACACTGGCACTTTGCGGGCTGTCATTAATACCCGCAGGAATCATGGAAAGCTGTAACAAGCAAACATTTGCAGGGCCCGCAAATGTGAACTTCACCTTAGATCTTTCCAATGCGGCTAACGCACCATTAAATACGGTGGGCGGGGCTGTGTTGTCAAATGGTGTAATTGTGATACGTTCAAGTGGTACGACTTACAATGCACTTTCCGCAACCTGCACACATGCCGGATGTACCGTTGGTTATAATGCTACCTCCGGCACCATAATTTGCCCATGCCATGGCGGAACTTATAACGCAGCTACCGGAGCGGTCTTAACTGGTCCACCTCCTTCACCATTAACCAAATATACTGTGGCACAAAGCGGGCATATTCTCACTATCACATAGTGAGCCTGAGTTATGATTTAAGGGTAAACTGATAATTTCATTTGGGTATAATAATAATTTTATTTTCAAAAGAATAGTTCTCTAAACAGGAAAAAGAGTATATGGAATAGCATAAAACAAAGACCAAAAATTGCAGTATTTATACTATATAAAATGATACTTTTTTTCTATTACATTTGCGTCATTAATTGATTACATGATAAAAAATTTTTTAATCGCACTGGCTGTAGTTATCCTGATAGGTCTATGTACGGGGATTTACGTTTGGAAATTTGTATGGAATAAGCCGCACCCGACGGTGGAAAATGCAGAAAATATTATTAAGGTACATGCACGTGAACTTGCAAAAGAATATAACGCAAACGAAAAAGCATCTGATGCCAAATATTTAAACAAAGTGATAGAAGTTTCCGGCACGATAATTGAAATGGAAAAGAACCAGGATGGGGGTTTAATGGTAATTTTGCAAACTGATGATCCTGCAGCGGGAATCCAGTGTGCAATGCGCGAAAAAGGCTTAAAAGTTTCCCTTGGGCATATTACTATCAAAGGGTTTTGTTCAGGGAATGGAATAACCGGAGTATCGCTTACGGACTGTGTAATTAAATAAATAAATTGCGGATTTATATTTTAACTAAAAGATTAAAAGGTATGAAAAAGTTAATGATGGTGGCTGGCTTAGTTCTGGTTCTTGGCAGTTGTTATAACGACAAATATGACAAATTATACCCTGTCCCCCCCGTTATCTGTGATACAAACAATGTATCCTATACGACTGTAATTGTTCCGATACTCAATGCCAGTTGTAATGTCAGCGGCGGCTGCCATGATGCTGCAGGCGCGGCAACCAGCGGGTATGATTTCACTACTTATGCAGGCCTGCGTTTCCAGGCGCTTAATGGCAGCGTTGTTTCCGACATAACAGGAGCTCCTACAACAGGCCATAATACCATGCCTAAAAATCTTCCAAAGATGTCGCAATGCAACATAAACAAAATGACAGCCTGGGTGAATCAAGGGGCACAGAATAATTAGCAGTTGGCAGTTAGCAGTTGGCAGTTGGCAGTTGACAATAATCAGCTGATAGTTGACAATTATCAGTATAAAATACAAACTGCAAACTTTACTTTATACCTAAAAATGAAAAAATGAAAAAAATATTTCTGACAGTTTGTTTCCTGACGACAGGAACTACTGCAATGTTTGCCCAGAAGTACATGACCCGTACAGGTAAAATATTTTTTAATGCCACTACGCCTTCTTCTCCTGAGAAAATAGAAGGTGTCAATAATGAAGTGGCTAATATACTTGATACCAAAACGGGAGATATTGTATTCCAGGTACTCATCAAAAGCTTCAAATTTGAAAAAGAGCTGATGACCGAGCATTTTAACGAAAACTACATGGAAAGCGATAAATTTCCAAAATCTGATTTCAGAGGGATTATTATCAACATTAATGATATCAATTTTACAAAAGACGGCATTTATAATGCTAAGGTGAGCGGGAAAATGACTATTCATGGCGTTACCAATCAAATCAGTGAAACCGGTACTGTATCAGTGAAAGGAAATACAGCTATATTAAAAGCTAAATTTTCCGTTAAATTGCATGATTATAAAATTGAAGTGCCAAACCTGGTGGCTGATAAATTAAGTAAAGAAGCGACAATCGTTTTGGAAAGCGAACTTACCAAAAAATAATTTTCAATTAATAACATCATAAATTTTATGCGTAAAATTATATTACTGTCCTTTTTGTTTTCGGGTGTATTTACTTTGGCACATGCACAGTCCGATAGTTTGATGGATATGCTTAATGAGGGCGCTGCCCCTATGAAGAAAGACGCTGTTTCCGCTACATTTAAGGCCACACGTATCATCAATGGCAGCAGTGTTGAAAACCTGGGTGCGGGAACCCTCGACTTCCGTATTTCCCACCGTTTTGGCCAGTTGAACCAGGGCGCACAAAATTTCTTTGGGCTGGATAACGCCACAACGAGGATAGGGCTCGATTATGGCATTACCAAATGGCTGATGATTGGCCTTGGCCATAGTGTCTTAAATAAGGAAGATGATGGTTTTGCAAAAATTAAATTGCTCCGGCAGCAAAAGTATGGTATGCCGTTTACTATGAGTTATGCGGGGTCTGTATCTATACAAACTACTCCTGCACCTCAATTACCAGCCGGAGATAAATGGCTTTTTACGAACAATTTGTATTACACACACCAGGTACTGATAGCGAGAAAATTCAGCGACAGGATCTCATTACAGCTTATGCCAACTGTTGTACATTATAATCTTGTTGACAGTACCAAATTCTCAAACAATACCTTCGCTATTGGCGCGGGCGGCAGGATAAAAGTAAGCAAACGCATTGCAGTTACCGGCGAGTATTATTACAGGATTACCAATGCAAACATGCAGTATAACGGCCAGCCGACCTATAACGCAGTTTCCATTGGTGTTGATATAGAAACAGGCGGGCATGTATTCCAGTTAATGGTTACCAACTCACAGGGTTTATCAGACCGTTCGTTTATTGGCCAAACAACAGATAGCTGGACAAAGGGCGCATTACATTTCGGATTTAATATCTCCAGGGTATTTACGGTAGTAAAACCAAAAGGCTTTAAAAAACCAGTGGGTAAATCGTGGGAGTAAGGAGCGATGACAAAATAAAATCCACCAATTTGACTGTTCTTTCCCATTTCTGCTTCGTTGCAAAAGTCCTTAAATAGCTTTCTATTCGCGGATTTTGTGCCTTGCATAAAAGAAAAATAACTATCCAACTTAGTGGATTTTATTTTGTCAACGTTCCTGAGTAATTGTTAAGGAAGGTTTTTACATGCCATTATATACATACGTAACCGTGGAAACTTTCCCGTTATTATCAGTGATCGTTTTTTTGGTGATCACCCAGTGATTACTGTCCTGAATAAAGGTGTAATTATACTGTGCAGTAATATTCCCGTTTTGGTAGTAAGTAAGCCCGTCAAGTTCCAGGCTACGTTCATGTTGCCTTTGTATATAGGTGGCAATGTCATTAAAACTTGAGTTTGAAAATCCGATGGCACATTCGGTGATCCACATATACATGCCATCAGGGTATAAATAATAATGGTCACCGTTATGGCTGCGCGGTGTTCCGGTATTGTAATTGTAAACACATTTCAGTGAAGTATCATAAACTCCGGGGACGAGTGTATGCAAGCTTTCCGCGAGCACGTAATTAGCGCCATTGTTTGACATTACATAGACATCCAATGGCTTTGCTGAATCCATTGAATAGACAGGCCATGAAGAAATATTATAAGTTTTGTTGCCAAGATTGAAAGCTTTGGTCGTATCTGCCGACAGACTTTGCATGGTATTTATGGTTTGCTCCGGCGTAGAAAAATTCTGATCTTTTAAATTTAATTGTACCACACTATAGGTATCTACCCCATATCCCACAAAAAATCCCTTTGCATAGCCTTCACCCATAGTTTGTACCGTACCCTTAATAATTTTGATTTGAAGCTTGTGGACATCATCGGTAAGCGTCGAGATCCCATTATTATCCGATTGAACTGTGAAAGAATATACCGATCCGTCTGATTTTTGAAAAGTGACCTGTTTTAAACTTCTTGGTGTCGTATTGACACATTTCTGGCAAGATGATATAACCATCATGGCCATTATCAATAATACAGTGGCTGGCTTTCTCATAAACTATCTGTTAAAGCTAAAATGGACAATTATATACATCAAAAATAGTGCCGGTTTTTATTAAGTATCAAAGAATCTGTTACAAGACAAGCCTGGCAGTTTTGGATGCCGTCTGGCCGATGATAAAGTAAAAGCGGTGGGATGATAATATGTTCATACTTTGGAAATGTGGAACACCACGAGTATATTCGTTTTGCATATTGATGCCCTATGAGTAGTTACCAGGTTTATGTAAGGTCCCGAGGCTTGTTTATTGCAGGCTTTATCTTTTATTTCCTCGTATGCTTTGTCATTTCCCGTTTTCCACTGAGCACTTATTCCAACCTGCCTGATGGCCGGTTCGGCTTGCTCGTTTTGTGTACGGAGTTCGTGGTTGTTTTCGTAAGCTATTACCTGGCGCAGATATCGTCTAAAGGCATGTTGGAAGTGGTGGTGATGCAGGACGGATTAAATTTGGTTTGGAAAAAGAATTTTTTATTTCAGAGCAAACCGGATCGGAAAATACCGTTCAGCAGTATCACAGCATTTGAGCGTATTTGTGGCATACCAAGCGGAGGATATGTACTGCTCAGGATGGCTGACGGCCCGAAGATGAAACTGCGACAGGGTTTGTTTCTGATAGGGAATGTTGCAGATTTCGACCATTTAATAAATGACCTTAGCAGGGCTTTAGAAAGATACCGTGACGGAGGCGTTTCTATAACTGCGCAGCCGGGGATCCGTACTTTCCCTGCGCGGGCTGGCACGGAGGGAATAGTATATCATGCGAAAAACACATCTGTCCTTGCTTCAGTAATTATGTTCTTTGTAGCGTGGATATCTATTCTCTGGGTTACATTTGGAAGCATAGAATCCGGAGCAAACCTGTTTGTTGTGTTTGGGGGGATGGCAGTAATAATACTGGCCCTGGTTTATATGTACAGAAATTGGATCAGGCAGAAATTGGATGTGGAACTGGTGGGCGACCGTATTATAGTCAGATATACGTACAAGCCATTCTTCGACCGGGTTAGAGACAGGGAGATATTGCTTTCTGATATCTTGTCCTATAAGGTAAACAACTACAGCGGCAGTTATCTTACGCTTTACCTGAAAGACGGGGCTAAATTCAAGACCGCTATTGGGCCAAAAGATAATTCGGATGAGTTCACCAGGATGTCCGATGCCATTATTGCCGTGATAGAAAAGAAGAACACTTCTACGTCATTGCCAACCAACATAGTACGCAGGAAGACTATTTATGAAGGTTCATCGGGAATGATAATGGCGGTCGTGTTTACCATATTGATACTGGCTATGATCGTTGGGATATTTTTCTCTCCCCATGAACATGAAACAAAAGATGTCATCTATGGTATTGGCTGCATATTCACGGGGCTCGGGTTTGTTCTGCATATATTCAGCATTCGCAGAAAAAATAAAAAACCGGAAGGCTGACTTTGATGATACAAAGGAATACAAATTCAACACATCACTCAGATTGCTGCCGGGAGGAATATTACTTTAAAGGAATTCATAATCAGGAGACAATCCCGATTATGAATTCCAAATTCCATAAACATTATAACGCTTTCAGCGCCAGTAATCTTTCCCAATGCTCATGGACCCCTGCCTGTGCACCGGTTAATAAGGCCTGTGCATTTTCAGGGTTCTGGCGTTCCAGGATACTGAAGCGGGTTTCATCATACAGGAAATCTTTCAGGGGTAGTACCGCGTCCTTACTGTCAAGTGCAAACCTTTCTCCTTTTACCTTTGAAGGATTGTAACGGAAAAGCGGCCAGTAACCTGATTTTACCGCGTTTTGCTGGTGTTGCGCTCCATTCATCATATCATAGCCGTGTGCTATGCAATGACTGTAGGCAATAACGAGCGAAGTGCCGGGGAAGGCTTCTGCTTCCTGCAGCGTCTTTACAGCATGGGCATCATTGGCGCCCAATGCTATTTGCGCCACATAAGCGGAGCCATGGGCTATGGCCTGCAATGCGAGATCTTTTTTGCCGGTTGTTTTGCCGTTTACAGAAAATTTCGCACTGGCCCCGATAGGCGTTGATTTAGATTTTTGTCCCCCTGTGTTGGAATACACTTCTGTATCGAGCACGAGGATATTTACTTTTTCACCCGTAGAGAGTACATGGTCGAGCCCGCCGAATCCAATGTCGTAAGCCCAGCCATCACCGCCAATTATCCAATGGGATTTTTTAACGAGGTAGTCTGCGATAACATTTAATTGCTTTGCTTCAAAACTGTTTATCGTGGCAATTCGTTTGCGGAGCTCTTTCACATGTTCCCGTTGCGTCATAATTCCCGCTTCATTACTCTGATCCGTATGCAACAATTCATTCACAAAGCTTTCACCTAATACACTACGCAGGCTATTTAAAATGATCTTAGCTATGTCCGCTTTCTTATCGTATGCCAGTTTTATACCCAGCCCGAATTCCGCATTGTCTTCAAACAATGAGTTAGCCCATGCGGGGCCGCAGCCTTCATTGTTGGTAGCCCATGGAGTGCTTGGCAGGTTGCCGCCGAAGATAGAAGAGCATCCTGTGGCATTTGCTACCACCATACGGTCTCCATACAGCTGTGTCAGCAACTTTATGTATGGGGTTTCACCACAGCCTGAACAAGCGCCGGAGAACTCAAATAATGGTTGTAAAAACTGGGAGCCTTTTACTGTATTCCTGTTCACCCGGTTACGGTCAATTTCCGGCAGTGATAAGAAATAATCCCAGTTTTTGATTTCTGTTTCTTTTAGCGGAAATTGTTCTGCCATGTTGATGGCTTTGTGTCCCGGTATTGCTTTGCTTTCTATGGGGCAATATTCCACGCATAGCTTGCAGCCGGTGCAATCTTCTACAGATACCTGCAGTGTGTAGGCTTCTTTATCTTTATCAAATTCTTTTCCTATCGGATTGGTGTGTTTGAAGAATGACGGGGCATCAACCAGGTTTCCTTTATCATACACCTTGCAGCGGATAGCAGCGTGCGGGCATATCAGGAAGCATTTACCGCACTGGGAGCATAGGTCGGCATCCCATACAGGAACGGTATCTGCAATATTTCTTTTCTCCCATTTAGTAGTAGCGACGGGATAAACGCCATCTAAAGGGAATGAGCTAACGGGAAGATCATCACCCTCGAATGCCATGATCTTTGCCAGTACATTTTTTACAAAGTCAGGCGCATTATCCGGAACCATTTTTTCATTTTCTATCTTTCCGATAAGCAGTTTGCTGTAATCAATTTCATGAAGGTTAGCGATTGCCTGATCAACAGCGGCGAAGTTTTTCAGGACTACTTTTTCGCCTTTATCAGAATAAGTTTTCTTAATTGCGGATTTGATTTTCCCGATGGCATCTTCCTTTGTAAGGATACCGGAGATAGCAAAGAAGCAGGTTTGCAGGATGGTATTAACCCTTGATCCCATGTTCGCATCCCGCGCAACTTTTGATGCATTGATTACATAAAACTTCAGTTGTTTTTTAACGATCTCTTCCTGGATTATGTGCGGAAGATGATCCCACACTTCAGCAGTTTCAAATGGTGCATTCAGTAAAAACGTTGCACCATGTTCCGCATCCTTCAGTATATCGTACTTGTTTATAAAGCTGTAATTATGACAGGCAATAAAGTTGGCTGAGGTGACAAGATATGTGGAACGGATAGGATGCTTGCCGAAACGCAAATGGGATACGGTAAGAGAACCTGATTTTTTGGAATCATAAACGAAATATCCCTGCACATAGTTGTCGGTGGTTTCCCCGATAATTTTAATGGAGTTTTTGTTGGCGCTAACGGTACCATCTGCGCCCAATCCAAAAAATAATCCACGGAACAGATGTTGTTTTTCAAGAGAGAACGTTTTGTCGTAATTCAAACTTAAATGTGTAACGTCGTCCTCAATTCCTATGGTGAAATGGTTTTTAGGATGGTCCTTTTTGAGGTTCTCAAAAATACTTTTTACCATTGCCGGAGTAAATTCCTTCGATGCCAGTCCGAAGCGACCGCCCACTACCTGTATTTTTTCTCCCTGCCATTCTTCTGACAGCGCGTTAACCACATCCATATAAAGCGGGTCGCCTATGCTTCCAGGTTCCTTACAACGATCCAGAACGGAGATTTTCTTTACGGATACAGGTATTGCTGCTACAAAATCTTTCACTTCAAACGGGCGGAACATACGTACATACAGATACCCGGTTTTTTCACCATTACTGTTCAGGTAATCTACAGTTTCATGAACGGTATTAGCGCCGGAGCCCATTATTACAATCAAACGGTCAGGGGTCTCATGCCCATAGTATTCATATAGTTTATACTCCCTGCCGGTCAGCTCAGCAAATTTTCGCATCATTTTGGTAACTATGCCGGGAACATTATTATAATATTGATTTCCTGCTTCACGGCTTTGGAAAAACACATCCGGGTTTTGAGCGGTACCACGAATAGAGGGCTGTTCGGTGGACATGGAACGCTTGCGGTGTGTGATGATGTCATTTTCATCAATCATCTCCAGGATTATTTCGTCAGGTATCACATTCACTTTGGTAAGCTCGTGAGAAGTGCGGAAACCATCGAAAATGTTCAGAAATGGAATTTTGGATTTGAGTGATGCTGCCTGTGCTATTAAAGCCATATCCATGGCCTCCTGCGAATTTTTTCCGAACAGCATTGCCCAGCCTGTCTGGCGGACAGCCATTACATCGGAATGATCACCAAAAATGGAGAGTGCGTGTGTGGCTAAGGAGCGTGCAGCGATCTGGAAAACTGTAGGAATGTGTTCGCCAGCTATTTTGTACATGTTGGGGATCATCAGCAACAAGCCTTGTGAGCAGGTAAATGTGGAAGACAATGCACCACCCTGTAATGCGCCATGAACAGCGCCGGCAGCACCGGCTTCACTTTGCATTTCCATAATACGTGGTATAGCGCCATACACATTTGTTTTATTTTCAGCAGACCATTCGTCACATAATTCACCCATTGTGGAAGAGGGCGTAATAGGATAAATAGCGCATACTTCACTTGTTTTGTATGCAATGTAAGCGGCGGCTTCATTGCCATCCATGATTTGAATTTTTTCAGGCATCTTTGCTTTGTTTTAGTAGTAATAAACCCACCTGATGGCAGGCTTATATCAACCAACAAACCTACCTAAACCAGCGACCAAAAAATATGACCTGTGTCATGGATTTTCTTGACTTATATCAACAAACGGGTATGATCGGGAAGGGTAGTGGGATAGAATGAATGAGTTACGAAGAATGGAAAACAAGATGCAATTCAATCAATGGATGAACTTTTTTGATTGGCTATATCTTTGATAACGTTGCATGTATTTTTATAAAAAAAGTAAAATACTTTTTAGCTATAAATATTATATTTACAAGTGATTAAAATGAAAAAAATCATTTAAGATTACCAGATTTTTTTTTGAAAAATATAATCTTTACTATAAATAGTAATAACATAATATTAATTAACAATATGTTAGGTTCACAGTTAAAAAAAGAAAAATATATTGCGTATATTTCGTTAGTCTTTATTTTATTTACTGTAATTTTTGCTTTAATAAAACATCCATTATTCAGTCTCAAAGAAATAGGCGACGAAGGTTATTACCGGACAGAAGTTGATTATTTTGCCAGGTATGGTGCATATCATTCGTTAGCTCAAGGCACTTCATTTTTATATACATGGCAGGTATTCCTGTTTTCAAAATTATTTTTTACCAGCCATTTGGTAGGAGCCAGAATTTTATCAATAACTTTTTTTCTGATTTGCTGTAAACTCTTATTGAAATGTCTTCAGTATTTTCCAAATATTAGTTATGGAGAAAGATATTTATGTGTTATTTTTTATTGCATCATTTCTAAGGATTGGTTAACGATAGGGTTGCCGAACATGGTTGGTATATCATTTTTTCTTGCAGGATTTTATCTGATCCTGAGGTCAAAAAATTACAAGTGGGCAGCACTTTCAGGTTTACTTTTATTTATGAGCTTTGCCTGCAAACCACTTGCCTTATTTACACTCCCTGGATTTTTATTTTTTATTTTTTTTAAAGAGTTAAAAAAGGAAACCTGGCACAGAAATGCGTTTAGAACATTACTTTTTACCATTAGTTTTTGCGCTTGTTTTATTGTGTATCATATTCCCGGATACCTTACGTTTAATAAGCTCATGCTTGAGGATAAGATACATGAGTATGTTGGAGATAAAAGAGTGAATAGCGGGCCCGGCAGGAGAGAGGTTGAAATTTATTTTGTCTTAGTTCCAAATACGCATAAAAACATATATACGCTTAATTATGAAGAAGTAGAAGAATACAAAATAAAACACCCTGAAGTAAATTTAAATTTGAGCTATGCGGAGTATATAAAGAAATATTATTATTTATGGTTAAAAATCAGTTTAAATAATATTTGCCTGCTGTTGCCTTATTATGTCCAGGGTGGTTTCTTTTTTCAAAAATGGACATTTGTTAACAGGTGGATAAATAATATACAGGTAATATACATTATTTCCACTTTGCTGTTATCTGCTATCCTTTACACTCAAAGGAAATATATCTGGCAGAATTACTTATATTTTATAATGCCGTTTTCATATGCGGCATTAATTGGTTTTTATTCTTTTAATCATTATGAAATAAATTGGTTATTACTGTGCTTACCTTTTTTAGCGCTTCCGGTCGTAAAATTTTTAAATAAT
>CAISOH010000259.1 GCA_903887005.1 uncultured Bacteroidota bacterium
CTTTCTGAAATTGTCATTTGCTATGTTTTATCGTATGATTTATATTGTTTTATGAATAACAAATATAAAACAATCAAACGAAACAACCAAGCTTTTTATCCGATTTTTCTTATTATTTTTAACCTGTTAAAGTAGAATTAACGAACATACGTAAAGTTAATTCTTCTGGCATTATTAATACGCTTGCAGGGAACGGAATTCAAGGTTACGGAGGCGATGGAGGGCCTGCAGTCGCTTCTCAATTGAATCATCCCTACGGTATTGCATTGGATACATGTGGAAATATTTTCATTTCTGATGCGGAGAATAACCGAGTTAGGGAAATAATTTTCACTAAATGTCATTACTTACAAGTTGAAAATGAAAATAAATCAAACAGTAATATATCCATCTACCCAAATCCCACATATGACCTTCTACACATAGACAACCTAAAAACGCCTTCCACCTACCGCCTGCTAAGTATAGTAGGTGCAGTAGTGCAGCAGGGGAATCTGAAAGAAGGAAATAATAGTATTTCTGTAGCGGCAATACCGGGTGGGGTGTACGTAATAGAAGTGCGGGGAGCGGAGAGTGGGGAGCGGATGATTAGTAAAATTGTAAAGGAATAATAAAACAAAAGCAATGGGAATAAAAATCAGCTGTCGGGCGTTGAATGCCGCCGTGTCCCTGAAAAAGGAGACACGGCTACGACGTAACCGGAAACCATACCCGCTGTTTGTTTTGCTTTTAGCTTTACTGCTGAATGGTATGGGGGTTTGCGGGCAGATAATTACGACTGTTGCGGGTGGAGCAACCGGACATGGTGGGTATTGGGGCGAGGGCGGTCCTGCCACGGCAGCCCAAATAGGTCTCACATATAGCATTGTGGTCAATACTACTGGTGATATTTATAATAGCAGTGGTGATAGAATACTAAAAATAAATGCAAATACAGGTATTATTACTACAATTGCCGGAACTGGCATTGCGGGTTATAGTGGCGACGGAACTTTAGCTACAACGGCTCAATTAAATACTCCAGTTTGTATTTCGTTTGACAGAACAGGTAATTTATATGTTTATGATTCTAAAAATAATAGGATAAGAAGGATTGACCGAATGACGAGCATAATAACTACTTATGCCGGGAATGGGACGTTTGATACTACCGGCGATGGGGGGCCTGCGACAGCAGCAGCCATAGACGGGGGAGATATGGCTTGGGACACAGCGGGAAATTTATATTATACCAGTGCGTACAAGATACGAAAAATTTCTCCTTCAGGCATTATAAGCACCTATGTCGGCACTGGTAAACCCGGCCCTATTATTGATGGAGTGCCCGTAACGGCTACCTCCATGGCTCCAGCCAGGGGGATTACATTTGATTCGTGGGGAAATATGTATTTGGCCGATAGTACAATGTCCATTCGTAAAATCAGTGTAAGTACAGGTATTATTACAAGAATTGCAGGGACAGGTGATTTTGTTGGAAGTCCATATGCAGGCGATGGTGTCGCAGCTACGACGTGTCACATAAGCCCGTTTGACATTGCCGTTGATGATAGTGGCAATGTATATATATCTGATGTTGCAAATTCAAGAATAGAAAAGGTAGATACTTATGGTATTATTCGTACTATCGCTGGAACGGGAACAGTGGGGTTTAGTGGCGATAATGGTTTAGCAATTGCTGCTGACATAAGCCATCCCGAAAATGTAGTTTTAGACCGGTGTAATAATGTTTACATTGCGGACTTTAATAACCAACGGATACGTAAAGTGACCTATCATGCCTCATGCGATCCATCACTCAATGTTCCTCGAATGAATCTTGCAAAAACGATATCAATCTATCCCAACCCCACAAACAACTTCCTCCACATAGACAACCTAAAAACACCCTCCACCTACCGCCTGCTAAGTATAGTAGGCGCAGTAGTGCAGCAGGGTAATCTGAAAGAAGGGAATAATAGTATTTCTGTAGCGGGTGTGCCGAGTGGGGTGTACGTAATGGAAGTGCGGGGAGCGGAGAGTGGGGAGCGGTGGGTGAGGCGGGTTTTGAAGGAGTAAGGGGCGTTGATGTAACTGTGTAATGGTTATTCAGCATGTCATGGTTCGGCGCGGCTCACCATGACAGGAATTCTATTCGGCAGGCTCACCTTGACAATTGCTTACCATGATAGGAATGCTATTCGGCGGTGCACACCATGACAGGAATGCTATCAGGCGGGAGGTTCGGCGAGGCTCACCTTGACAATTGCTCACCATGACAGGAATTCTATCCGGCAGTATAACTCAATTAAAAATGGGGTCACGCTATCTTTTAGAAAAAAGAAAAATTGTTTTGATAAAGACAGTAAAAAACGGTAAAACAGTAAAGGCTTTATTGGGCGGCAGGGAAAAGTTCAATAAATGAACTGTCATGGTGAGCCGCGCCGAACCATGACACGCTCAATCACCGCTACTCAGTTTCATCATAGCTGCCACGCCTTTTTGCAAGCCTTATCAATTCCTCAAAATCACCATTTATCAAAGCCTCTTTTTTCTTTCTGCTCCATTTTTTTATTTGCTTCTCTCTTCTGATAGCATCATTTACATACTGATAATGCGCACAATATTTCAACTCAACCGGCCGTCTTGAAAAAGTATAACAGGAAGGGTCATTACCGTTATTATGTTCTTCAATCCTTCTGTCCATACTATTCGTCATACCGGTATAATAAGAGCCATCTGCGCAAAGCAATATATATACATAATAGGCGTGACGAAGTTTCATGGCGCAAAAATAATACTTGTTCGCTATTCAGGAACAGTGCTGTCATGGTTCGGCGCGGCTCACCATGACAAATTATGGTTCGGCGGGAGGTTCGGCGAGGCTCACCTTGACAAATTATGGTTCGGCGAAGCTCACCTTGACAATTGCTCACCATGGGTTGCGTTTCCCTGATTAAACTTCAGCAAAATCCTCATCGTTGTCATGGTTCGGCGGGGCTCACCATGACCCAAGCGGAGTAATTAGAAAAGGAAGGAGTATAGCCTCTCCTCCCTTCCGCTAAATCCCTTGTCTGATCTGCAACATAGCCGAATACTTCATTCACTCTCGGAGTTCGACATTCATCGTTTTTGCGATTATAGGTCATTCCATCAGGAAACAGTAAATTTTGCAGGTTCTGCCTGTCTTTAAAGTCGCCACAATGCCATACTGTAGCCAGTTTGGAAGATAAAGTTACCACTTTCTCCGTACACTTTTCAAGGTTCGACACTTTAATAGTAGTTGTAGCCAATTGTTTTTCTATTTCTGCCTTCTCCGCCTTGAACTTAAAATAGAATTTTTCATACATAGCCCTGTCAATCTCCTCTAGCACATACCTCTCCTCTATCCTGTCAATTTTTTTATTCGCTTCGCCAAGTTGCTTTTCTATCTGTTGGCTGTCCTGCTCACTTTGTTTATTTAATTCATTGTAGATAAGCAGCATTTCTCTTTTAAGCACCTTATTATGATCCTCATTAATATCCAGCGTGTACTCTGAAACTTTCTTTAAAAAATTCTTGTGCAGATCATCTGCTCTCTTATTGCAATTGCAGCCAATTGTAGCGCATTTGTAATAATACTTCTGAATTTTCTTGGACTTGTAACCTCTCAGTAACTCACCGCACTTGTCACACTTTAAAAAACGTTTTAATGGTATTGGTTCACTTTGAGGATTTAACTTAAATCCAAACTTATCTTTTATCAGATCGTTTAATTGTAAGAATATTTCCTTTGAGATCAGTTTTTCATGGTTGCCTTCAATTATCTGTCCTTCCAACGCGCTATGCGCCATTAACCCACAATAGAAGGGATTTCTGAAATAATCGCTTATTCTTTGAATAGTCACTTTTAAACCATAGGTAACAAGCCGTTCACTAATTTCTTTGTGGGTTATCTTTTCATTGAGTTTCCAGTAGAACGCTTTCTTTAATATCCTACCCTGATCGTTGATCACTATTTCCCGCTTCCCATTCTTTTTTACAATGTCATATCCAAAGGGGGGTGAAGCAGGCCATTCACCTTTCGTAAGCATCTCTCTTACCCCTGCCATACATTTTTCCCTTCTTAGCTGGTTGTCGTACTCGCTGAAAATGAATTGTATATTTTGTTGCAGGCTACCTGAAGCTGTACTGGCATCAGAGGGTTGGGTTACAGAGCAAACTACTATTCCCTGCTTCTTTAGCTGTTCCGCAATATAGATCGCATTACCTCCTGACCTGCTGAACCTGTCAACACTATAAACAATAATATAGGATATTTTCTCTTTGCTTTTCTTTAAAAAGGAAAGCATGCTGTTAAACTGCTTGCGTTCATCGGTCTTTGCGCTCTCATAAGTACCGCCAAAGCATCCCATAGTGTGATAACCACACTTGGCAGCGTATTGCACACAGGCTTTTTTCTGCGTTTCCAAACTGAAATTATTATCAGCCTGTTCTTTTGTTGACACCCTTGTATAAATCACACAGTTTTTACCTTTTACCTTATTCGCTTTTATCCCTTTAGCGAAACTCTCAAAAAGAATATTGTCTGTTGTATTCATGCCGCTTTTTTTATTGGGTTTGCAATATTTATTTCTGTCGGTTTATTATCCTCAGTACAGTTTTGCTCTTCCTTTGACCAGATGCTATAAATAATCCGGGCAAATGTTTTCATAGTATGAATGAGATCATTAGCTTGTTGCTCACTATAGTCTTTAAAGCTATCTAATTCCTTTAGTTCGTCTAATGTTATCTCTGTAGTTCTTGTTTCAAAAATAATGCTATTTTTCGTCATGGCTTGTCATTATTTTGTTATAATTTTTTGATTATCAATATGCCTTAGTGATATTGGGCTTCTTCTAAAATTCCCTGTTGTAGGTATGTCAAGATTGAAAATTATTTAAGGCACACGGCTTTTATTGCCGTGTGCTTATGACAAGATTTTATTTTTCATCATCTTTTTCCTCGTCATCGTCGTCCTCATCTTCTTCCTCAAAATCGTCAATGAGATTTTCAATTTTATGGATAGTATCTCTCTCTTCTTTTTCATAAGCAATCTCCAGGGTGAGGCAATTATTCTCTGCATCAGTTCCGATGATCTCATGCGATAGTTCATTTTCA
The DNA here is from genome assembly GCA_903887005.1 of uncultured Bacteroidota bacterium. Lineage (GTDB taxonomy): Bacteria > Bacteroidota > Bacteroidia > Chitinophagales > Chitinophagaceae > Nemorincola. Next base: position 5,116 of record CAISOH010000259.1, read on the forward strand.
ATGAGCAGGTCGGCTACTTCCATCAGTATCCCAACAGGTACTTCTATTTCTTTTTTCACAATTACTGTCTTCATTTTGTGTTTTGTTTTTTAGATATTAAAATTCTTTTTCTCTTGCGACCCTCCTATTAAGAGGCGGCTCTCTGGCTTTATTTTCCATATTGCTGTTTCTATTTTGAAAAATCAAGGCTGTGAAATCTAACCTTTGGTACAAGGTCTGCCAGTTGAAACCGTAAAGCAATTAACTTAACTTTTGTGTCCTTTTTAAAGCCAAGCCGAAAGCTTTTATCACATGCTTTTATTATTTTCTCTATCCTTTGCTGCTGTGCTTTTATTTCATTTTTCAATGGATAGTTGTGTGGCATGTATTTAAAGTCCCATGCTTCCATCATTGCTGTCAATGACTTATTTATAGTTACCAAAGTCTTGCGTTCAACTATTGAATTATCAAAACGAAGCAAGTTTTCTATTATACACAGAAACCGGACACTTACCCATTTCACCTTTTCCAAATCTGATCCGTACCAGTATTTTTTCGGGTACTGAAACATTTCGCTTGTTTTGTAGTTGTCCTGAAGATAGTCGGCAATGTCGTCAAGCAATTCTGAGCGAACCCATTCGTATGGTTCTTCTTCGATCTCGTCATTATTGTAATATTTACGATGTTCTTTTGCCTTCCCGCCCTCACTCCGCTTAACGTTATACGGCTCCGGTGTCATTTGATGATTGGGCTTTTTAGCGTTAAACGGTAATGGCGTTTCAGGGTCATCGTAGTTTCTTACATTACGGCTTACGTTAAACGGTATCTTTTCCGGTAATTGCTCATCATTGAATGATTCCCGCTCAATGATATCAGGATGGTTATTTTGTTCTTCATCGGTGTCTTCACCATCAAGCTCGACTGCGGTTAAAGGTTCGCTGCCGTTTAACGTAACTAATGGCTGTGTACCCCTGCTGTAAAAAGCTGCCTGTTTACAGGTATCAGAGCAGTATTTTCTAGTGCTTCTTTGAGTTTGCATAACGGTTCCGCAATGCAAACAGTTTTTTATGAAATCTGTCATATTTGAATTTTGCTTTAGTTAATATTATTATTCCTCATCCTCTTCATAGTTTTCATCTTCTGTATTGCTATTGTGGGTATTACCACTATCCGATTCATTCCGGTAATAGCTATAATCCGATGTAAGTGCTTTAAGATTCTCCAGTGCTTTTTTATGCCGTGTTAGCTTCGGGTTGGTAGTCGTTCTTATAAGCATGGTGTTCTCATGCTCATTTATTCCTTCGACCTGGAAAGGAATATCGTTATTAAACAGGATGCGCATTACATCCATTACCACATCCATATTTACAGTGTGAGATTTCAATTGTATTGCATTAGTCTTTACCATATTTTTTTGATTTTGTTGGTACAAAGCTCCGACCGATTTTTGCGGTGGGATGCCCCTATTGGTGTACCTATTTTTTCAAAAATATTTGCAATAAAAAAAGCCGTCCTTTTACAGGCGGCTGAACATATTGTTAGCGTTAAACGATAGGATTATTACGTTAAACGGTAAAAACGGTAAACGCTAAGAACGCTATAACATGGACTGTACACCATTTTTGCATAAAAAAAGCCAACTATAAAAAGTCGGCTGAATATTTCTTACAGTAAACGGATCAACCGTTAAACGGTAAATAAGGGTTACTCGTTAATCATTTTTATATTTCTTACGCTCCCCAAACGGTAATTCGTTGATAGCTCTATTTATCTCTTCATCAATCATCTTTACCGCACTGTCTAAACCTAAGTCCACAAAATAAGGACGGATAAATTTTAAATCAGTTATGAGCTGGCTATCCTTTTTATAGTTAGGCATTTGCAGGTACTTCTTATAAATATCAGAATTCTGGACGGTAGTGAACTTTGTTCCTGTTAGTAGGTGAATAAAACGGGCTATCCCACTTATAGAACTGCTATCCCGGCCTTCAATACCTAAAGATGCTTTGAGAAAGTAATAAATAGCAAGTAGCTGGCGAGCTTTGGTAATTCCTTTGTCAGTTTCATCTGCCATACTAATCGGAGCATCTAAGGTAACAGGAGGCTGGTCTTCCCCGGTATCATATAAATACAGGAAGTATTGGGAATTAGACAAAAGACGTTTGCAATCCTCAAGAAACCATTCAATTTCTTCCGAGGACAAAGATTGCTCTACAGCACTTTTCATCGAATTAAATTGCTCATTTGTGAGAATATCTTTATGTGCAAATACTCGTCCAAAATCGAAATACTTGTAAAATTGCGCATTGGCGTAATCTTGTAGCTTACTTCGATATTTTTTTAATAATGCGGTTTCCGCATCGGAATATTTCTTCCAATCATCTTCCTTTTTTGTTTTTTGATATTCCTCTATATGTTTAAGTTGCTGCAATAAATGTTCCGTCAGCTCAATATTTTGCGAGTGGCTGTATTTTTTCAGCATCCCCTCATAATCCTTATTGAACTGCACCATCAGCTTATTAATAAGCTGTAAGCGAGTTGGCATTTTGATTTGATTTTTATCTTCCATATTCCAAAATTACCAAAAGCTTATTGTTTTGTCATTTAAAATTGGATTTCCGATACAAAACAGTTTGATCCCGATATGCCAGCCTATTAGATTTCAATTAGATTTTGTCGAAATAACTTGATTTTCTGTCAAAAACCTAACGACATTTCATCATCTTCAACGATAAATACGCAACAATAATTGTCTGGTTATACTTGAATACTGGATTTCAGGGCTGCATCTTGTCAGGGGTAAGAGGATTTCCCAAAATAATATCTGTCAACTGGAAAATATGTACCTTTGGTATATAAGATTCGCTTATGAAAAGAATATTGATAGTATTCTTTACAGCAACTACCACTTGCAATTATACTTTTGCGCAAAGTATTGCACTCAAGCAAAAGTCCTGCTATAACTGTAAAATTCGGGGCTTTGTTAAGTATTATCATTCGGAAGCTTTTACCTTTCATGTACACTGTGATAGTATTTTAAATGTGGATATTGTGAATGCAAAGCCAAACTCGGGAACAGCATTATGTAACCAAATTAGTGAAACAACAAATACGATACAATGAAAAAACTCGTCTTCCTGTTTGTAGCATGTATTTCCCTTCAATGTGTGACTTATGCCCAATTGCATTGCGGTACAGATGAATTGCAACAAACATTGATAAATCTAAATCCGCAATTTGCCGAAAAAGGTACGGTAAAACCAACTGGTAGCGCATGGAGAACTACTTCGATTTCTGATACGAATACTTATGACGTACCAGTTGTGATACACATCATACATGACTATGGTGCTGAAAACTTGAACGATGATAGTATTTATGTTGCTTTTAAAGCATGGGCAGATGTGTTTATGAAACAGAATGCGGATACGGCAGCTATCATCACACCATTTAAGAAATATATAGGCAATACTAAAGTGCGCCTGCATCTTGCGACAAAAGACCCATCCGGTAAGCCCACCAAGGGTATTACCAGGACACAATCTTATCTTACAGTTGACGGCGCTGAACAGGCAAAGTTTCAGCAATGGCCTCCTGATAAATATATAAACATCTGGTTTGTTAAAAGCATTGGTTGGGCAACAGCGTTTGCCTACTTGCCTGCTTATGCACTTGCTTATCAGTATTATGACGGCGTGATGTCTATGGCATCGTTTGCTAATAATGATAATACTGTACCACATGAAATGGGCCATTATTTTAACCTTCAACATATTTGGGGCACTAATGCCTGTGGCACCGATTGCAGCAGTACAGATAGCGTTGATGATACTCCGCCAACAAAAGGTCACACATATTCAATGGGATGTTTAGCCTCTGCATTGTATGATACAATATGTGCCACCGGGTATATGGTGCATTACACAGATATTTTCGGAGGAGATTCGGTAGTTGATTATCCCGATACAGTAAATACACAGAACATAATGGATTATTCAAGCTGTTCGATTATGTTTACTATGGGTCAGTCAGCAAGGATGCGAGCTTCAATGACAAGCCCTATAGGCAATCGTAATCACCTGATCACAACTTCCACACTCGCAGCAACAGGTGCTCTTGATCCGTGGCCTGATCTGTTACCCGTGCCTGATTTTATAATAAATAAAGCCGTTGGTGCAGGAAGCATCACTGACTTACGCTCGTATTTTCTTACAATAGGCAACACGGGCAGCTTTCAGTTCAGCAATGCAAGCTGGAACGATACCATAACAGGTGTTTCGTGGGCTTTTTCCAATGGGGCTACAACACCAACTTCTTCCGGCATGACCACTGTGGATAATAAGTTCTCACTACCCGGATGGGTTACTGTTAACCTCACTGCTACTTCAAATGCGGGTAGTAATTCTATTACTGATACCCATGCGGTTTATGTAGCAGATACAACTCCTGTAGGTGGTGCGGGTTATACACAGACATTCAGCAGTACAGCAGCTATAAGTAATTGGCCAATGTTTAACTATTACAATAATCAGTTCAAGTGGGAGTTTTACACAGGTGCGGGCAAAGATGACAACAGTTGTGTACGTTACATTTCTTTCGATGCCTCAAGCAGTGCTATACCTTCGAGGATTATTGGTACTGCACGTGGTGATTTTGACGACTTATTTACTCCCGCATTTAATCTGTCTGGTACTATCGGTAGTCTATACCTTAACTTTTTTACCACTGGAGCATCCACACTTACTGGTATCGGCTCCACAGTTGCGCTTACACTGGATACGCTGGAAGTGTTTGCCAGTATTGATGGCGGCGCACATTGGCAAAAAATAAAAACTTTTGATGGATATGATTTGCAGAACAATGGGACATTCAATACCAGTTTTATACCGGGCGCAACATCTGTCTGGGAGCCAAGGACGATAGATGTGCCTGTCGCATTAAGGTCACGGAATACTTTTTTCAGGTTCCGTTACCGTCCTGGAAATACAGGCAATAATTTGTACCTCGATAATTTTTACCTGTACCCATTCCCGGTTGGTGTAAAGGAAGCGTTGACCACTGCGCCAAATTCATTAAGTATTTTTCCTAACCCGGCTGCCAATGGTTGTAATATCGTCTTTAAAGCAGGTTTTGAAGGGCATGTAAGCTTTGCTATCACTGATATTGTAGGTAAGCTTATATATTCCCGCATCATTAATGTTATACCTCAAAGTGTTATCAATGAACCTATTGATAAAGCTAAAACTCCTGTTCCAGGCATGTACTTTGTAACGCTTACAATTGATGGTGTCAAACAGGTACAAAAGCTCATTGTGAAGCCATAAAAAAATAAAAGCATGAAAAAGTTATTATTACTGCTTGGTTACAGTATTTCAATAAGCGGTCTTTATGCACAGGGATGGGGTGAATTTGGAGTAGGCTTGGCGGGGCTTAATGCCAATGGACAGATAATTTCGGTAGTTAGCGATAATACAGGAGCTGTATATGCCTCAGGAGCCTTTGTATTGTCAGGCGAGCGCAATGTTTACAAATGGGGAAGTACACATTGGGAACAGCTTGGTAATCTCAATGCTAATGGATGGTTTGCAGCTATGTGTTTAGATGCTGCAAATAACCTGTATGTAGCAGGTGATTTCAATAATTCCTTTGGCAATAGGTATGTGGCTAAATGGAACGGAACCAGTTGGGGCCAGGTTGGAACTGGTGCAAACATGCTACTTGCAGATAGCACGGTCTGGACGATTTGCATGGGTAATGCGGGTAATATATTTGCCGCAGGTGATTTTAGAAATAGTACTGGATATAATTATGTGGCGCGATGGAATGGCTCAACATGGTCTGAAGCAGGTGCTGGCTTTGGTGCGCTCAATGCAAATGGAAGGATAAATAAGATATGTTCAGATCCATTGGGGAATGTATATGCAGCGGGTTATTTTAATGAAGGCACGGCAAAGTATTTTGTTGCCAGATGGGATCATTCGCTGAATACATGGACAAAAATCGGTTCCTATTTTAATGGGCCGGTTTTAAGTTTATGTGCAGGGAATGATGGCACCATATATTCTGGCGGTGGATTTACTGATAACAACGGTTATGCCTATGTTGCTCGATGGGATGGGATAGTATGGAACCAAACAGGCATAGGTGCCAATGCAATGAATGTACCAGGCATTATTTTCGACATTAGCGCAGGTAAGAACGGAAATGTATTTGCAGGAGGTACTTTCCAAAATACTTTGGGTTTCCGTTATGTTGCGTATTGGAACGGCATTAAGTGGGGTGAATTGGGTGATACTACCACGAGGCTCAATGCAAACAGCAGCATTTTTACCATATTCGCTGATACCATCTCAGGTAATGTATATGCAGCGGGCGATTTTACTAATGATAATGGCAAATACTATGTAGCCAAGTACAAAATGCCAAGTACATCTGATATAGAGGATGTTGCTGTTACGGAAAGGATCAGCATATATCCTAATCCGGCAAATGGTAAAATAAATATAGAAGCTAAAAACATAGATGCTGAACATTTAGTTATTAGTATAACGGATATTGCAGGTAAGATACTGCTCCATCAAAATGTGGAATATAATAACAGGCATATTTCTGCTGTTCTAAATATTAAAGCACTTTTTCCCGGAATGTATTTCGTAACTTTAAAAACAGAAACCCGGCAATACGTTACTAAGATTGTGAAACAGTAACCCACATTATACTATTTCCTAACTATCTCGAAGATGATAATTGTTCGTTGAGCAATACCGTCTATTTCAGAGGTAAGCATTACCACATTTATATAGAACTATTTAAAAGTAGCAACCCATTTGCTATACAAATTTTCAATTGCGCTTTATAATTCTGATTAAAATTTACAGCACTTTTATGTAGCGTAAAGTATTTTCGGATTAGAGTTCTATAGGAATTATCAATAGAAGTTTGTTCTTTGAAGGTATTTAATAAATCGAATAAATATTCTCCAATAATGTATTGACTTAATGGATCATTTATTGGATTTACAAACAGAATGATATATAAAACATGATTTGGATAAACCTGTTTTTCCAAATGCGCAACAGGGTTCAGTATAAGCTCTTTTTTTAACATATCCGTTAGGCTTAATTTGTCATATTTCGTTTCATTAAATTTTCTTTTTTCAACTAAGTCTTTAATATATAAATAATTGTCACTGGATATATTGTCAATTATTTTTTTGCCTAAAAGATCCAGACTAAAAGTATTTGTCAAGGTATTGTCATTTTTTTCAGCAACTACTTTTTGAATTGTTTTAATTATTTTTTCCTTCGATAAATATTCACTATCATCAATGTTTAGATGATCTTTCGAATGCAAAATCAATGATGTATTGGGCAATGTTTTGTTATATATAAGTTCAATAAGGAATGATTTGCTATATTTTGTCAATGGGTCAGGCATCCTCTTTATTTCTCTCAAGACTGGAGCCAAGGCAGAGCATGTATTAAAAGGATCATGTAGTCTTAGATAAAATTGTCCTATTCCTGCTTTTCCATTCAATAAATTACAATCTGCTTCAGCGCCAACTCTTGAAATGCCTGACGTAAAAAAACCGTATTGTTCTTTATAAAGAAAGCTTTTTTGGGCTTCATTTATTGCTATTGCATATGAATATTTGTCTTTATTAACTATATAAGCTTCAATTAGTAGATCTGCATTACCTAAAGCACCATGGCATAACGTAAAATTACGTGGATCAGAACTGATTGTGTTTATAGTGTTTTTCAATGCATGTTGGAAATAAGTAAAATGTTTTTTTCTATTGGTCGTTTTATATGCATGTAATCTAGCCATACCAATGCCAGGTGCTCCATGGCACCAGGCCGACATATAAGAAACGCTGGTAAACTCTTCCATATTATTATTCAAATACGATTGTATTAGCTTTTGTAAATATTCATCAGTATTGGTATCTTTTCTTAAATCAGGCCAATTGAATTGTTGATATACATTGTTTGAATTCTTTTGAAAATACTGGTCTTCATAATCAAAAGCCATTTCTGCAATCGTACGAAAGACATCATTTTTAAAATATCTGTAAAGCTCCAGAAATACAAATGCTATTCCACTGGCACCATGAGCAAAACCACATAATGGATGAATTTCACCACCTCCTCTTTCCCAACAAACCCCTCGTTGCGGAAATATTGCATCATTGAATAGTTGTTCTACCTTTCTACTAATTTCATCTATAATCCAGTCCTCATTTGTTTCATTATGCAAATGTAAAAGTGTCAGAATAGCGCCGGAAGACCCATACAATATGTCAGAATTAAGACTAACGGAATTATAATTTCTTCCAATATTAAGTGCGGAAGTTTTGTAAAGTTCATTCCCGGTAATCTTAAAGGCTTCCAGCAAAATATAAATTACGCCACCACTACCACAATAAAAGGCTAAATTATTCTGATTCTGCGCATGGAAATTGTTAAGTAACCAATTAATACTGGAGATTATGGTATCTAAGTATTTCTTATCCTTTGTCTTCTTGTAGAGTTCTATTAGAAAAAATATAGTGCCTGAATTTCCGCTATAAAAATTTATACCCACATCAATTCTTCCGGTATGATCTTGAAACAACCAGTAAGAGCCATTATTATCATTTTGGCAGGCATTTATTATTACATCACCAATTTTTATTGCTTCCGCTAAGAAGTCAGGAGTAGTTTCTGTTTTTTCATTACTTAATTTCATTTTTGTTTGATGTATTTAGTAAAATTATAATAAATAATTTTCATATATCTTTTAAACTTCTCATTAATAAATAAGCAATCATTCCTTCATCTATAGGAAGAATACCCAAACGATTATTAGTCATATGGATATAACTCTGTACAATTGACCAAGTTGGGAAAATCTCATATAGGTATGGAGAAATTAGTTCACAGGATTCATAAGAGACATTCAAACAATCATTTATTTCTTGTTCATTATTTTTCCAGATTTCAAAATTCTCATCAATGGGTAGGTTTGATTTAAAGCTATTCCAGACTGATGCAATATATGGAAGCAAAATGTGTTTTTGCTTTAAGTAATATTCATTGAAAGTCTTTTCAATTTGAAAATTAGACTTAATAAATGGAAAACGAATTGGGGATGAAGCATTGTTGAATATCAAATTAAATAATAAAACTGATTTTTCAATACTTTTATCACAATACGCATATGCAGAGGCAATATGAAATTTTAATGCCAAATTTATCAGGCCATTATAATTATCTACAATGTTCGCATTATTCTTAATATAGTATAATACTGCATTACTGGAATAATGAAATTGCCTTTCGGATATTACTATTCCTGCGGCTTCTCCATATCTTGAATACTCAGGTTCATAGGTAATCAATTGTACAGAGTCGTTTGGATAAAAAGAAATATCCCTTGTTTCATCAAGTGGGGAAGGATAATTTGAAAAATATGAATAAATTATACATGAGGCATTATTATAGATAAAATCATCACTGTATTTTGATTTTAATCTTAAACGAATATGTGACCCACCTTCGTTATAGTTAATAAAAAAATAGGAAGTAATAAACTGATTTTCTATCATTTCTTCGATCAAAGGAATAATACATTGCTGAAGAAATTGTCCACGATGACTTGTGAAAAAAATGTGTAAGCTTATCCAATTCATTTAAGGTAATTTTATTGCCATTGAACTAATGATTCACTTACATAAGTTTTGGTTTTGGAACCAATTAACTGGTCAGAGCCAGGTAACATCTCTTCAATGCTTAGATTGCCATTCTTAGTCTTATTTATGGATTTAATGAATAATTTAATTGACATAGGGCTAAGAAAATTTATGTACTGAGGCTTGTAATCATCTTTGTTAATATTTTGATTTTGCTGTGGATTTGGTTGATTATTATTTTGAGGAGGGGTATGATAAAGCCTGATAAATACCTCATCGGGAATGGACAACTCTAAACGCCATTGTTGAATTAAGAAAAATATTTTTTCATGGTCTCCCGCCAAACCTTTTTTAATGATGTTTTGAAATACCTGAAGAGGAATAGTCCATTTTTTCCTTTGTAATACAAGCGTTTTGTCAAAAGTAATCCTTGGAGATATGGAAATTTTTATTTCAGCATCTACCTCAACAATTCTGAAAAACGGATTATTAAATAAGTTAATTATATTAAAGTAAGGATAGCCTGTATTGGGGCCAAATGAACAAAGTAAACGATAGAGATTTGATCTGTGCATCTGGTTCTGAAAACCAAGATCATAAATATGAACAAGGTTGCCATTACCATCAAACAATTCAAGTTCTTTCTTTTCAGTATTTGGCTTGACTTTAAGGTCTGCAACATTAACTAAATTCTCGGAAGATCTGTTATTGCCCCCAGGCATACTGATTTCATAGGGCATTAAGCAAGGATGCAAATTTGCATTGAAAAAAGAGGCATCACTATTTTCAACATAAATTTCTGATTGTTGAATATCTGCTGTATTCCATGCTTTGAGATCTTCAATAATATTATTTTCAAACAAATGTAAAAATCTGCTTATCATTTTGCCCTTTCCGGGCATTATTCCTCCATTTATTATTCCATATAATTCATCGGGATATGAGGAGTTAGTAAAAAATTGTACAAAAGCACTATAGCTGACATTTTTTTTATCTTTAATCATTCCGCCAAACTCCAGAATAAGTTTAGCATACAAACTGTCATTTACTGATACTTCATTGTTGCTAAACTGAACATTACCTTTGCTATATTCATCGGTTACAAAAGTGGCTAATCTATTATAAATATTAGCTGCTTGGGGATCATGGTTTGTCGCAAAATTCAGTTCAGGGTTTTGGGATTTTGCCTTGTATAACTGCTCATAAAATGCCAATAAATTAACTGGTTTCGTATCTTCAAAATTATGCATAAAGAATTCATAATTAAAAGCTTGCTCAGGGTTAATAAATGGAATACAGGAAAAAACATGCATTAAAGAAGTAATTTTTCTTACTAAATTGTTTAAACAATGTTCATTGATTTTTATGGAAATGTTCTTAGAGGTGTCTTCATAGATCATATTTTTAAAATTGACTGTACTGGAAGGGGTTGGCAACTTATGTAAGAACACGTTTTGCAGATTGTTTCCAGACTTAAGAAAGTTATACTGATATTCTGTTGCATTAATAGTTGTGCTATTTTCTATTCCTTCCTGAAGAATAATAAAAAGTGTATTAAACAGATAATTTATTTCTTTAATCAAATTTTCCCTTTCACTTGATGAAGGAGTTTGAGCATATTTAAATCGTTTTTGCTCCAGTTTGTCCAGGATTTCAGCCATATTTATACCTTGTTGCTCATGACCAAAATATTTCCTGAAAAATAATTTTACAGATTTGTCCCATTCGTCATCTAAACCAGAAATATTTAAGTTAATATATAATAGACCCGTTTGAATTAATTCAAACAGGTATTTTTCAACATCGTTGGATGAGTATTTCGACTCTAATACATTCATAATTTCACGAATAAGGGTGGCAACTAAAATTTCTTTTTCATCTTTTATTTTGGTCAAAATAAATTTAATAATTTCATTATTTTTAATGGTTTGAAAAGACTCATTATTGTTATTATTTGTAAAGAAAATGAAACCTGATTCGGTCTCTTTTAAAGTAGGATTTATAGAAATATTTAAATGCTTGAATAATGAAGGGTGATTTTTAGTTAACAGTAATAACATCTCTAAAATATAATTATTGTATTTTATCTGGCTCCTGATCCCTGGTGAAATTTCTTCAATGTCAATTACATTTTCCATATCAGATGAAACACTACCTATATTAAGCTGAGTAAATGTGCTGAAAGGGGTGCTTTTTGCTATTGTACGGGTAATGTACTTCCATATTCCAAGTGTGGTACTTTCATCAACGCTCGTATGATCAGCCGCAAATGCTCTTGAATATTTTAGTAAGATTTCGCTGGAAAGCAATAAGCCGTTATTGAAATATTCCTTACTGCATATTTCCTTTATCAAGTCTATATCTGCTTTATTAACGTGGGCATATTCAACATGAACGGCTTCAGAAAAAACCGTAATGTCATTTTTTATTCTTGTGTATAAATTATAATTCTTTTCAAGTTCGGGAGTGAAAATAGTTCTTACTATATTAAGTTTGGTTTCAGAAATATTTCTTTCATTAAAAAAGTCTCTTTTAAAATTGATCAATATTTTCCTGGTACCATCATCGTCATGCATATTGATTAGTACGAATAGAATATCACATATATCGGACTTTGTTTTTTCTTTCTTGTTTTCTAATGATACCAAAGAAACAATATTATTACGAATACTGTCGTACAGAACTTTATTTTTCTTTATTAACTGAAAATTTTCCCCTGCAATACGAAATAA
>CAISOH010000260.1 GCA_903887005.1 uncultured Bacteroidota bacterium
AGACAATTTACGCCCGGGGGTACCCCCGGACGTAAATTGACTACGCGTGTTGCATTTGGTACTTGAACTTAGGGATGTTTTCCTTTTGTTCATAGATGTGCCACACTTTTAAAGTGTGGCACATCTGCGCTCGCTCCGCCCGATACACCATTCCATTTCAATTACAGAAAAAACAGGTTTCATCCCTGTAAATCATTACAATAAATCAGCTCCATAGTTTCCCAATCCCGGAAATCCATCCAACAGCTAAATAGCAGGTTCCCCGGAACCTGTCCCGATTTTTCTATCGGGAGGGGTCAGGGGTTTAAGGGTAATACATAGTTCCAGTTATGAGTATCCGGCACTATGCCCTTACGGATATTTAAAAGTTCCTTTTGCAGTTGGTACATGATAGCATCCGGTTCAGTATAGCATTTGAATTCTTTATGGCCAATAGCGATGATCTCTATAGGCGCTACTACCGCTGCTGTTCCCGCGCCAAATGCCTCTACCCGCTTACCATTATCGAAAGCGCGTATCAGCTCATTATAGCTTATCTCCCGCTCTTCTATAGTTATTCCTTTTTCTTTTGCAATTGTGAGCAATGAATCACGCGTTACCCCATCTAATATAGTTCCGGTTAGCTGTGGTGTAATAAGCACATTGTCTATACAGAACATAGCGTTCATAGTGCCGGATTCCTCTATGAATTCATGATGCGTGCTGTCTGTCCACAATACCTGGTCGTAACCGGCGTCTTTTGCCAGCTGGGTAGGGTAGAGGGCCCCGCCATAATTGCCACCGCATTTTGCAGTGCCCGTACCGCCATTGGCTGCACGAACATAATTGGTCTCCACTTTCACCCTAAGCGGTTTCGTATAATACTGGAAAGCCGGAGAGCAGACAACCATAAACAAATATTCATCAGATACTTTTATACCTATCCTGTCCTCAGTAGCTATCATGAAAGGACGGATATATAATGAACCATCTGCTTCGCGCGGCACCCAATCTGAATCGAGTTGCACAAGCCTGTGTATGGCATTAATAAAAAGCTTTTTCGGTACAGGTGGCATACACAGCCTTTGCAGTGATTTGGTAAAACGGTCATAATGTTTATCAATGCGGAAAATGTTTATCCGGCCATCTTCCATGGCAAATGCTTTCATGCCTTCAAATACAGTTTGCCCGTAGTGCAGGCAAAGGGCCAGCGGGCTTAATGTAAGATCGTGGAATGGTACCACCTGTGCATTTTGCCAGTCGCCGTTTTTATATTCGGCGATAAACATATGCTCGGTTGGTATTTTGCCGAAGGGGACAGACTTTGTGTCTGTAACCTTTCTTTCGGTTTGCTCGGTAATTGAAATCTCGTGTTCCATACAATGGTGTTTTTACAGATTATTGAAAATTCTACGGTGCGCTTTCAGGGAAAGCCTCAACGGTTTTTATTGCTGCAAGTTTAAGTGCTTCTTTATGTTGTTTCCTATAGCCCTTGTTTACTAAGTAAACACTGACTGCAATAGTTGCGAAAGCCATTGCTGTATAGATATTCAGGTCTTCTTTCAAAAATAAGTATCCTGTAATAACGGCAATCAGGGGGTTTATATAGGCATATAATGTGGCGATCCCAATTGGTAATTCGCTTAAAGTGTACATATATGCGGCATAAGCCAGGACGGAGCCAAATATAATCAGGTAAACCATGGCCAGTAACGCATCTTTATTCCAGATTTGAAATCCATGGTAATCATCTATTACCGGGCTGAGCACCAGCATAAACAAGCCGCCAAAAAAAAGTTGCATGCCTGAATTTAAAAATGAATTTACAGGATCCGTTTGTTTCTTATTTACAATGCTGCCCATAGCCCAGGAAGATGTGGCAAATAAGACAGCGCACATGCCCCCCAGATAGGCTGGATTGGACATGTCGGCGATGTTATGCCTGAATATCAGCCCTACACCGCATATGCCCAGCACAAGACCGGCGCCAATCGTAGCATTGAAACGGTCTTTTTTAGAAGACATCAGGTTAAACAATACGGCAAATATTGGCATCATGGAGCAAAGCAAGGCAGCAATGCCACTGGGGATATATTTCTCTCCCCACGATACGCAGCCATTACCTAAAGTAAGCATCAGGAAGCCTACCAGCATCTGCTGTAGGAGGTTTTTGAGTGACAAGTCTGTTTTCCTGTTTACCATCAAAGCTCCTGACATTAATATGATACCGGCAACCGTTTGCCTGGCTCCGGCAAATAAAAATGCAGGGTAATGCATAACTCCAACCCTTATGGCAAGATAAGTAGTACCCCATACGATGCAAATGAAAACCAATGCTATATACGCCTTTGTATGTCTTGTCATAGTTCCTGTGCAGTATTCGCCTGCTCACTTGAATTTTATTCTCTTCTGCTTATCTGCAAATCAATTAAGCGTATTTGCATGAGCTGATTTTTTCTGAAAAATGAAAATGCGCTTCAATTACGGGACAAAATTGAATAAAATTTTTAAAATAAAACAGATACAATTTTCGTAATTTAGACCATAACAGTTTTGGTATGAAGACAATTACTAAAGGCAAAAGTGAGCATCTGTACCTGCGGATTGCAGAACCAATTGAGCAACAGATAATGGATCAGGTGCTTAAAATTGGCGATAAATTGCCGTCTGTGCGATTGCTGAGTAAGGAGTATGGAATTAGTGTCAGCACTATTTTACAGGCGTATTACCACCTGGAAGGTAAAGGGTTGATTGAGTCGCGGCCCCAATCCGGTTATTATGTCCGGTTCAATCCTTCGCGTTTTCCGAGGAAAATTGAAAAGAGCAATCCGCTGCAGACCTTAAAAACAAAAAACGTGGAAGCCATCATAGGAGAGGTTTATGATGATTTTTCTATGCCGGGGGTTACCCGTTTTTCTCTCAGTGTTCCTGCACCTGAAATATTACCATTGGCCAGACTTAATAAATCCATGATGCAGGCGTTGCGCGACCTTCCGGGAAACGGTACTTCTTATGAACCCGTACAGGGCAATGAACTGTTGCGGCGCCAGGTTGCACGGTGGTCTATGCATTGGGGCGGCCATTTGCAGGCCGATGATATAGTTTCGACGGCCGGATGTATGAATGCAATTTCCTTTTGCCTGATGGCACTGACAAAACCCGGCGATACCATTGCGGTAGAAAGCCCCGTATATTTCGGCGTGCTTCGCTTCGCGCAGAGCATTGGTTTAAAAGTACTGGAGTTGCCCACTGATCCCGATACCGGCGTGGACCCGGACGATGTAAAAAAAGCTTTGCAGAAACACCCGGTAAAAGCCTGCTTTTTCGTCACCAATTTCAGTAATCCTCTCGGTTACTGTATGCCAGATGAACAAAAGGAATCCCTCGTGAAAATACTATCCAAAAACGGAGTCCCGCTTATTGAAGATGATCTCTATGGCGATGTGTATTTTGGCAAGAGCAGGCCAAGGTCGTGCAAATCATTTGATGAGGAAGGTAATGTGCTGTGGTGCAGTTCCATATCCAAGACACTTGCGCCGGGATACAGGGTAGGGTGGGTAGCTCCCGGAAAATATATTGACAAGGTAAAGCGGCTTAAATTATACCATAGTATCACCAATGCCAGCGCACAGCAGGCAGCTATCGCCAGCTTTCTCGCCACAGGCCGCTATGAATACCACCTGCGAAAGCTAAGGCAGACACTCCACGCAAACAGCCTTCAGTTCATCCGTGCGATCGGGGAATATTTCCCGGAGGGTGTAAAGCTCACAAACCCAAAAGGCGGATTTATACTTTGGGTTGAATTAGATAAAAAGATTGATACATATCATTTATACCAGGAGGCAATTCAAAATAAAATAAGCATAGCGCCGGGCACCATGTTCACCCTGCAGGAGCGTTACCAAAACTGTTTCCGCCTCAGCTATGGTATGCACTGGACGCCGGAAGTGGACAAAGCATTAAAAAAATTGGGGAACTTAGTGAAAGGAATGATGTGATGAAATTAATTTATGTTAATAATTTTGAAACGGTATTTTAACGCATTTTCTGAAAAAAATGGTAGATTGTGCCTTATTCGCTCTTATTAAATAGACTAACTCTTAAAAAAATCAAAAAAATGGACACTTCAAAAATGATTAAAGCTTATTGCCTGAAGACAAAGGAAAAAAACGTTCCGATGCAGGATGCCGTAATAACCAAAACCGCTAAAGGTGGTTACATGGCCGGTGGCCATGATGGCAAAGGAAATAAAATGGCCGCTATAATGAGTGAAGCCAAAGCATTACAGGCGATCAAGGATGGAGTAGCTACAAAGGGATATTAAGTTTCCTCTGAACAGTTAATTTAGTCCTGTTCCGTTTACCGGAACAGGACTTTTGCGTTTAAATTGTTTACTACATCGTCCCGTAGGAGTATTTATTTTTTTACAGAATACTTAGGGCCTGCTGGGAAAGTAATGGCGGCTGGTATAAAACCCTGAATGGGTTTAATCTGAATAGCCAGAGGTGGTAACCCCTGAAAAAATAATGGTGGATGCCAACCCGGAATGGGTTGAACTAAAATGAGGGCAAGGTTTTTGAGGGTTACGCTCTATATCCCATGCACATTGGAAATAAATATTACGCTCAAATTCAAGCTGGATAAGAGATTCAACTTTCTCTCAGACCCTGCTTATTTCGGGGGGGGGCAGTATAAGGTAATACTCATAAGTGCCTGCGAATTTTCCCTGATGAGAAAATAAGCGCTTATGCAGATTATACTTTAAACGGGATAAATCAGTGCATTCATTATTTAGGGCTTTGCGTCCTTTGTTTTTTATATAATATGCTCGTTTTTAAATAATTACCTTTCCGTACTTTGCGATCTTTGCGTGATATTTTTTTGCACTATTTTACCCCGCCGCAAGTATAAAAAAGATTGGACAACTTTTATGAAAGTTGTCCAATCTGAAAAGGCGGGAATGATAACATGTAGTTACTCCCGGTACAATTAGTTCCTGAATTACTCAACGCTGATTTGCTTAATCCATTTCCCCTGTGTGGTAATAGCAGACAGGAAATAAACTCCCGGAGTTATATTGAGCTTCCCGATAAACGGCTTATTTGTTGGGATGGTAAATTTCTTTACCGTTTCTCCCAATAAATTCGTAATGATTATCTGGGCCTGCTCATCGGTATTTGCAGTAAGATTAATGGTAATGGCGCCCATAGCCGGATTAGGATATACTGTTAGTGCCGGGTATGCGGGGCCTAAATTATTTACGCCGTTATGATCAATTATTATCGGTGCCGGGCCTATACGCCGGATAATCTCGTTGGCCCTGTCGCAAATATATACTCTGTGATGCAGGTCAAAAGCAACGCCTTGAGGGCGGCATAATGAGGCGTTCAGAGCTGCACTGTCTTCTCCGGAAAATTCCAAACTATCATTACCTGCACCCAATCCATTCCCGGCAAAGGTGCTGATAATACCAGCGGCATTCACTTTGCGTATAACATTATTTCTGAAGTCAGAAATATATAAATTATTGGAATCGTCAAAATTTATGCGTTGGGCGGTATCTAATTTCGCATCGGTAGCCTGGCCTCCGTCGCCGGTATAGCCTTTAGCTCCGGTTCCGGCATAAGTGCTGATAATGCCTGTTGTCTTATTTACTTTGCGGATAACATTATTATTGGCGTCTGCAATAAATAAATTACCTGCGGTATCAACGGCTATCCCTATCGGAAGGCTTAACGCTGCCGCTGTGGCCGGGCCGCCGTCACCGGTATGTCCTGCAATGGTATTGCCTGCAAAAGTGCTGATAATACCTGATGGATCTACTTTGCGGATAACATTGTTATGATCATCTGCTATGTAAACATTTCCTGCTTTGTCAATGGCTATACCTACAGGATTATTTAATTTAGCATCAGTAGCCGGACCTCCGTTTCCTGAATAACCTGCTGTATCCTTACCTGCAAATGTCGTGATAATGCCTGCGGTACTTATTTTTCGGACTGCATGGTTATAGCCATCTGCAAAAATCAGGTTACCGGAAGCATCAAAAGCTAACGCGTAAGGCCCGTTCAGCAGGGCTGCTGTGGCGGGCCCGCCATCTCCGCTATAGCCTCCGCCACCGGCAGTGCCGGCCCCAAAACCGGTTCCTGCTATGGTAGTGATGATGCCAAATGTGTCAACTTTCCGTATCACCTGGTTTACAAAATCCGTAATGAATAAATTGCCCGACTTATCAACAGCAATATCCGATGGATTATTTAACTGGGCGTCTGTTGCGGCGGAGCCATCGCCCGAATAGCCTGTGGACTGAACACTACCTGCAATAGTGGTAATGATCTGCGCCTGCGAATGGGTTGTTAAAAAAATAAAACCCGCAACAAGTAGTGTAAAAAAACGATGATTCATTTTTCTGTTTTTTACAAAAATAGTTTTTTTGAAGATATTATCACTTCGGTTGCAGTATAAAAATGGCTTTATTCCATTTTTTGTATGTAGCCATAGTAGGCAGGGTTATTCTGTCCATTCGGTTTTTCATTATAAGCGCGGTATAAGATAACCTTGTTGTTTTTGTCCACACCCTGAAATATTGTGCCTATTTTTTTCTGAAGCTCCTGATTTTCTTTTTTTAATGAAATTGTATCCATTACATTAATTACAGACTGGTAATAAAACATCATTGCGAAATTATGATTCATCATTTCGTAATGGATGCTGAATACCGATGGCTTTGTAGCTAGTTCATTTACTGTATATGGAAATGTATATTTTGCTTTGGTTTCCGCTGTCAAAGAATCAGAAAAATCCTTTATCTCTTTTGCCTTTTTATATTTAAAGGCTTTTCCACCAGGATTATTACAATGTTCAGAAAGGGCGATAACATTTACAGCGTCTATCAGGCTTCCTTCTTTTTGCAGTCTTTGGGCATAATTATATTGTTCGATGGCATTTCTCCTGTTAAGGCTATAATCCTCGCCCGATAAATAATCCATCTTCCATTTTCCGTTTATTTTTATGTATATTACTGTCAGCATCACTTCGTCCAGCGAGTCGCCGGAAATAAGCATGGACATATAGGTCTCTTTGTATTTGGTGATAAAATCCATGGTATAGGCGTTATCCCCTTTACCGGAAGCTATTTTTATAGTATCAGACGGTTTAATGGTCTTAAAATAATACTCGTCAAATATTCTGTAATTTCTCCCCTTTATTACCCCTTGTATTTGCGGAATGAATTTCTTTACAAAATCATTAGAGACATCCAGCTTCATTGTATCAGTCATTAATTTGCTCAGATTGTCATAGTTATTTTCGCTTATGGCTTTAAATACCTGTTTATTCAGGGCCGAAATTGCTGTTCTTTCCTGTGGGGCTATCTTATCATTCTGCAATATCTCATTTTTGTTTTGCCCCATCATACAACTTGGAAAAACGAATAAAATGAAGACTAAAACCGGGAGATATTTTTTCATTAAAAATGATTTTGCCGGTAAGGTATGACTTGTATCTAATATTAAGGTATTTATTTTGATGAATGGGTTCGTATGTACAATGATACAGAGTATTATATTTTCAGGTATGGGGCCAGCAATTACAAGGCGTGGCTTACACCTTTTTTACATTACTTTGCATTTGTTTATTGAATGATTTATGAGTGTTAAAAGCATGGTCAAAACGAATAGTATTGCAAAGCCTTTTTTAAAATGGGCGGGAGGAAAAACACAATTAATCCCGGCTATAGAAAAGGCGCTCCCTGAATAAACTTATTACTATGCTTTTTCAAATATTTGTTACACCACAAATAAAATTTTACTTTTATTGTGTATAAAACTCATAAATAAAATGAAGCAAAATGAAGCGGTAATATTAGTTTTAGAAAAAATAGGCGGCATTGGGACTCTTGGGCAAATAAACAAGGAGGTAATGAATATTAAAGATTGTCAATGGAAAACAAAAACTCCTTTTGCGAGTGTTCGAAGAATTGTTCAATTAGATAAAAATATATACAAAATAAAACCGGGATTATATGGTCTTTTGAAATACAAAAAAGAAAATGATTCCAAAGGTATTATAGTTGAAACTCCCAATAATAAAAATTCAAAAGAAATCACTGATTTTAACCATTCTTATTATCAGGGATTATTGATTATTGTAGGGAATTTAAAAGGGTTAAAGACATTCATTCCTAATCAAGATAAGAATAAAAAATTTATAGATAAAAGTTTAGGAGATTTAAGAACGCTGTCAACAATCCCCACATATAGCTATCCCAGCTTTATTCAAAGGAGTTCAACAATAGATGTTATTTGGTTTAATGAAAGAAATATGCCTCATTCATTTTTTGAAGTAGAACATTCAACTGATATTCAGAACTCGCTTTTGAAATTTAATGACTTGCAGGATTTTTATTCCAGAATGGTAATTGTAGCAGAAAATGCAAGGAAGCGTGAATATGAGAATAAAATAAAATATTCTTCGTTCAATGAGTTATCAAAAAATAGCAGGGTTACCTTTTTAGATTATGAATCCCTTACCAAGCAATATGAAAATTTACTTATACAACAAAAATTTGATTTTTTACTATAGTATATGCTAATTATAGCTAAACTAAAACTAAAACCTATCACTCATAAATACATCACAAAAGCCTATATTTTTTAAGGAGTAAAAATAAATAAACCAACTCGAGTCTTTGCGAGGAACGAAGCAATCTCACGAAATGAGTAAAGAAATATCAATGGAAAAAAGCGGCACAGTTTATATAATGTCATCGCCAAACAGGACGACTTTATACGTTGGCGTAACCTCTGATTTATGCGGCAGAGTATGGAAACACAGGACAAAATTTTATCCGGATAGTTTTTCAGCAAAGTATAATTGTGTCATGTTGGTTTATTATCAATCCTTTCAGCATATAGAGGACGCAATAGGAGAAGAAAAAAGGTTGAAAGGCGGCAGCAGAAAGCAAAAAGACGATTTAATTTTCAGTATAAATCCTGCCTATATAGACTTATGGGAGAGTGTATGCGGTTTATAAAAACTAACTGATTAGTGTTGAATTATGTGAGGCTGCTTCGTACCTCGCAGCGACTCGAATGAGTTATTAAAAATTATAATCGACCTTTTAAAACTTAACTTCTGGTTGCCCCCCGTATCCTTAACTTTGCAGTAATTAGTTTCTGAATTTTACAACTATATGGACCAGGAAAAAATCAGGGCCGTAATAAAAGCGAAAGTAGCAGAGTTATCTGTACTCAGTGAAAAAATCGGTGATGGTTTTGATAAGGAGCCTATTCATAAGTTCAGAGTAGCTGTAAAATCCCTTCGTTCTTTTTTGCGGTTACTTCGTACACAACCGAACACACCCAGCCTTAAAATGCCTAAAAGCTTCAAGCGCTTGTATCAGATTGCAGGAGCAATACGTGATGCGCAGTTGGAAATGGAGCAATTGGCCGGCAAACAACCGGAGCTTCCCCACTACATGGATAAACTGCATAAAATGATTGAAAGGCAAAAAAGTGAATGGGGCAAATGTTATTCCAAAAAGGTACTGAATAAACTGGAAGACCGGCTTATAGCTTACAAATACACGGAAATTGATGATAATGTACTAACTGCCTTCTTCAATCTGAAAATGACTTCAGTTGATGAATTGAATAAAACGGGAGCACCTACCGATAACCAGGTACACCAGGCGCGCAAAGAAGTGAAAGACATACTCTATGTTTCTAAACTTACTAAGAAAAAATGGAAGACAGTTTACAAACAGCAACCCTGCATTTCTGTAAAAAATCTAAAACAGTTTGCTGATGTCTTAGGTGATTATAATGACAAACGTATAAATCTGGAACATTTAAGTTCCTTCTCTTCCCGGACTATGGAAAGTGAGGAAAAAGACACAATCCGGAACATTTGTATTGAAAATACAAAAGAGCTGAAAATTAAAAAGAAAAGTATAATGGAGATGGTGAAAGGTCTTTACCGGCCTCTCCAGCCGCAGGCCGCAATTAGCTCAGATGGTTATCAGAGCGGCAAAGCAGGGAGAGAAGTAATCGTATAATTTAATCCAATCATCTTCATAATTCCATTACTTTATTTACAGTAGCCCAGTTGCGGGTAGTTGCGGCAACACCAAGTTTTTTCTCTATCAGGTTAAGTGTAAGCTTTGAGTTCCCTATACCTGTTGTCAGTATAAATAATTCACGTTCTACTACCTTCAATTCTTCCGTCTCATTTTTATAAGTATCCAGGGCGCCGTGAAGGGTGACAGGAGGGGCATCTGATAAAAAGGTAACGTATAATTTTCTTGTCTCGCCTTCTTTTAAAAGAGTAAAGGGATTGTTTGTGATCGTGGTTTTTATTTCATCAAGTGTCCTTAAAATAGTGGGTACTTCATAGCCTAATTTCAATGAAAGTTGCTTTTCTATTTTCCTGCGCAGTTTTTCACTGTCCTGTTCTTTCGTATCAAAAAGCACATTGCCGCTCTGTATATAAGTAACTATATTTTTGAACCCGGGCATTTCAAAATGCAGCTTCAGCGCTTCCATCTTTATGAGTTTTTGGCCGCTCACATTTATTCCCCGTAAAAAGGCTACATATCGCATACTATGCATTTAGAAATGTTTACAAACTTAACAAAATTGTTTAACAGAAAATGACGAATGAATATCTTTGCAAAAAACAACCTATGGCAGGATATTCAACAACACCATTGGCAAAAAAATTAGGGATAAAAGCCGGCAATAAAATAAAACTGCTCAATGCCCCGGAGCATTATTTTAACCTGTTCACTGACCTGCCAAAGGATATTCAGGTTAATGATACTTCCAGACAACAAAAGGATTTTATCCACTTTTTTACAAAAGACAGCAAAGAACTAACCAATATATTACCCCAAATTAAAAAAGAGATAGTGCCAAACGGTATAATTTGGGTTTCATGGCCTAAAAAATCAGCTAAAATTGTAACCGATGTAAGCGAAAACATGATCCGGGATATTGCCCTGAAAAACGGCCTCGTTGACATAAAAGTTTGTGCGGTTGATGAAATCTGGTCTGGACTGAAGCTGGTGATACCGGTGAAAGAAAGGGTTTAAGAGAAATTGAATTGGGCTGTTTCGTTCTTCGAGGTGACGTAATTTGGATTGATTTTTGAAACTCCCGTTTTTAAAATTATTCATTCACCATTTCAGTTATTACTTCTTTTACTTTGCGGCCTATCAAATCCCTTACTTCCCTGAATGCAGTTTCATCCATATCTCTTGGGTCAGGTATGTTCCAGTCCGCTCTATGCTTTGCACGTACAAGCGGACATGCATCGCCGCAGCCCATGGTTATAGCGTAATCGAAAAGAACATCTGGTAAGTCATTAAGCGATTTTGACTGATGGGAAGAAAGATCGTAACCAAGTGCTTTCATGGCTGCAATGGCTTTGGGATTTACCTTTCCTGATGGGCGTGAACCTGCACTGTAAGCCTGTACACTGCCTTCACCATACATATTTGCAAAGGCCTGTGCCATCTGGCTGCGGTTGCTGTTCTCTATGCACACAAAAAGGATATGCTTCATTTTTTCTCGTATTTTTAAATCTTAAAAAAGGGTAATGAAGTTTTAGCACCTATGATGTAACAGTATAGTATTTTCTTCTTAACCAAAATGCAACCTTTACCAATGCTATTAAAGCAGGCACCTCTACCAGGGGACCGATAACACCGGCAAAAGCCTGCCCTGAATTAATGCCGAATACGCCAATTGCTACTGCAATAGCCAATTCGAAATTGTTACCTGCGGCTGTAAATGACAAAGCAGCTGTTTGTGAATAATCTGCACCCAAGGACTTGCCAATGAAGAAAGTAACCAGGAACATAATTGCAAAATATATAACCAACGGTATAGCTATTCTTATCACGTCGAATGGTATTTGAACAATTAGCTGGCCTTTGAGGCTAAACATGGCAACTATCGTGAAAAGCAATGCTATCAAGGTTACGGGGCTTATGAAAGGGATAAATTTACTTTCATACCACTCTTTTCCTTTAGCGCGGATTAAAGTATATCTGCTGATAAAGCCCGCAAAAAAAGGAATGCCTAAATAGACCATAACACTTTTAGCAATCTGACCTATGCTGATATCAATGTCTAATCCTTTCATGCCAAACCAGGGCGGCAGTACTGTAATAAATAACCATGCGAAAAAGCTATAGAACAACACCTGGAAAATGCTATTCAAAGCTACCAGCCCGGCTGCATACTCCCTGTTGCCAGCTGCTAATTCATTCCATACTATTACCATTGCGATACAACGGGCTATTCCGATCATTATCAGCCCAACCATGTATTCAGGACGGTCCCGCAGGAAGATGATTGCAAGGAGAAACATTAGTATTGGCCCTATTACCCAATTCATAACCAATGACAGAGACAGGATTTTTAAATTACTAAAAACCTTGCCCAATTGCTCATACTTCACCTTAGCCAACGGCGGGTACATCATAAGTATCAGCCCTATGGCAATGGGTATATTGGTTGTACCCGACTGAAAAGAATTGATAAATGCCGGAGTGCCGGGAATAAAATAACCTAAAGCGATTCCAATGGACATTGCAAGGAAAATCCATAAGGTTAAATACCTGTCGAGGAAATTAAGTTTTTTAGGTTTGGCAGGCAAACACTCATTTTGGCTCATGTAGCGCGAATTAAAATTTCAAATCAATAATTAACAGCAACCAGGAGCACAACAGGCTTCTGGTTTCTTTGCAAATACGGTGATGCTGTAAATCCCTAAATTGCTTTGTTTGAATGACTGCATTTCCGGTTCAGACAGATAAGTTGCAAGTATATCACCCGGTATTACTATTGATTTTTCTTTCTGAATGGTAATATCCTTAAAACCGGTACTGCTTATCAGCCCCATATATTCATCCTTTTGTATCGCACCAGAGATGCAGCCAGCATACATTTCTGCCACTTGTTTCAGTTTATCCGGCAATTCACCCGCAAGCACAACATCTGAAATGCTAAAATGCCCGCCGGGTTTTAGCACACGGAATATTTCTTTGAATACATTGCTCTTATTCGGTACCAGGTTGAGCACACAATTGCTCACTACGACATCCGCTACATTTGCCGTAATAGGCATCTTTTCAATATCGCCATATCTGAACTCCACATTGTTGTAACCCAGTTTTTCGGCATTAGTCCTTGCCTTATCTATCATAGCCTCGGTAAAGTCAATGCCTATTATTTTACCTGTTTCACCGGCTACGGCCCTTGCTATAAAGCAATCATTACCTGCACCACTGCCAAGGTCAATAACGGTATCGCCCTTCTTTATTTGTGCAAATTCTGTCGGCAGTCCGCATCCTAACCCAAGGTCTGCATCAGCATTATAGCCCTCTAATTTTGTGTAGTCATCGCTCATGATGTTGTACACCTCCGTGCTGCAACCTCCGGCCCCACAGCATGAACTCATGTTTGTCTCTTTGTCCTGTAAAGCGATTTCGCTATACTTTTGTTTTACGAGGTCCTTTAATTCCTGTTCTGTAGTTTTCATTTTTTATTTTTTTAGTCTGTAAAATTTATATTTTCCTTACTTAATATTCTTCTTTAGAAAAGAGTAAAATAAACCTAAAAAAGCGAACAATAGCTCAATATCTTAACACCGACGTACTCCCCTTTAGGGGCAGGGGGTTTGGGGGTTTAACAACATCCCGGCTCGCAAGCCGCTTTGCCGGATTGCTTTATCTCCACGAAAAACTCTGTAAATAACTTCTTATACTTGTCCCAAATTTTTGGGTCTATGCAATAACAAATGCTGGTGCCCTCTATTGTGCCTTGTATCAATCCCATTTGCTTCAGTTCCTTAAGATGCTGGGAAATAGTAGGCTGCGCCAGTCCAAGCTCTGCGACAAGGTCATTGCAGATACAAGCGTTAATCTTAACAAGGTGCTGTAGTATTGCTATTCTAGCCGGATGCCCCAGCGCCCTTGCTATATTGGCCAGTTCATTTTGTTTTTTGGTAAATAATTCCGTTTTACTGATACCCATATCAATCGTTTCATTGCAATATTACGATTAATATTTGAAATGGCAAAATTTTGATGCAATTATGCCAGCCAGCCAAGGGGGGAACCTAAACGCTGCAGCAGAAAGTAATTGTGGTATTTCTTCGTTTTTTTTTTAGTAAATTTGATAAGTATAAGATTGCATAAAACGACATAACTAACTGATTATGCTGCACACAAAAAAAATAACAAATCCCGGAACGGAAGCTGTAAAGAAACTTCGGATAAATGATTTACAGAAAGGTATTCCGTTTATGATAAATTCAAATGATTTACCACCCCGGCAATGTTATATGGAATATCCCGATAGCACAATTAAATTAGTAACGCTTTCTGAATTGTCGAGAGAATTTATTACTATAAGAGTCCTGTCTAAAGCTGAAAGTAAGAAGCTCAGGGAAAAGTTTGATTTGACTGACTATGCCTGAATTGTATATAATTACCGGTTCTAATGGTGCGGGTAAATCAAGTGTGGGCGCTATTTATTTGCCCGAATACATTCGCAATAACTATGTTGTTTTTGATGGCGATAAGCTTTTTATGCAGAAACAAAAAGAACTCTGGCTTTCAGGAATAAGAGCAAATAAAGAAGTTAAAAAGCTTGCTTTTGAATTTGTTACCGAGACCTTTGAAAAGCTGGTAGAAGAGGCTATTTATACTAATGACAATTTTGTTTATGAAGGTCATTTTACAAATGACGCCACCTGGGATATTCCAAAGAGGTTCAAAACAAATGGTTATGTAGTTAATCTGATTTTTCTTGGATTAGAAAACCCTGATTTATCTGAATTCCGTGTCATAAAGCGGGCGAATTTTAATGGGGGACATTTTGTGCCTTGGTATGCAGTCGAAGATAATTTTTATGGCAACCTTGAAAAGTTAAACAAGTATTACACACTGATCGGTAATCTGACAATTATTGATTCCTCAGAAGCTTTCCATATTGAACTTGCTGCTTTTTCAGATGGACATTTGATATCTTCTGTTTCTTTTGATGAATTACCTGATTGGTTTGTAAAATATCTTCCTGAACTGTATGCTAAGATAATATACCAATAGCTGAATGAATTCACAAAATCATTTTATATTTTGTGTGATAATTCATTCCATTGCAAGAGGTAAATAACCAGAAATTAGAGCGGGGTTTATCATTATGGCAGGCAACGGCCATTAATATGATAGACATGGTAGGCATTGGGCCATTTGTGACCATGTCTTTGATAGTTGGCCTCATGCATGGGCCTGCAAGCATTTATGCATGGTTGCTGGGCGCTTTGCTTGCTTATGTGGATGGAATGGTATGGGCGGAGATGGGGGCTAAATGGCCCGAAGCAGGCGGCAGTTATGTCTTTCTCCGCAAGCTGTATGGAGATATGAAGATAGGCAAGCTGATGTCATTCCTGTTTATCTGGCAAACAACTATTCAGGCGCCGCTTGTAATAGCCAGTGGCGCTATAGGCTTTGCAAAATACTTTTCTTACCTCGTTCCCATTTCCGACATAGAAAAGAAAATGGTGAGCGGCGCATTGGTAATATTGTTAGTAGGAC
Source organism: uncultured Bacteroidota bacterium (assembly GCA_903887005.1). Classification (GTDB taxonomy): domain Bacteria; phylum Bacteroidota; class Bacteroidia; order Chitinophagales; family Chitinophagaceae; genus Nemorincola. Next base: position 15,587 of record CAISOH010000260.1, read on the forward strand.
TATTGTACCGCAATATCAAAAGCATAGGCCGGATATCTGTTGTGCTGTGGGTGATTACCGGTGGCACTATTCTGTGGCTGATACTTTCAGGTATTGGCCATTTTAATGCTGCACAGGCATTTAATATCCATTTTGAAGGTTTTGATACCAGTCTGCTGCTGTTTGCTGCGCTGGGCAAATCATCGCTGAACGCAGTTTACTCTTACTTAGGCTACTATAATGTATGTCATCTCGGCGCTGAAATTAAAGACCCTGCTAAAAATATCCCACGCAGCATTCTGTTTTCCATTACAGGCATTGCAATACTGTATCTTGGTATGCAGACAATGGTTGTTGGTGTACTACCCTGGCAGACTGTCGCAAAGTCTGATTTTGTTGCGAGCATTTATTTTGAGCAGATATACAACAGTCATTTAGTAGGGCAGATAGCCACATTCCTGATATTGATTATTGCTCTCTCCTCCCTGTTTTCAGCTATACTTGGGTATTCCCGTATTCCTTATGCAGCCGCACAAAACGGGGACTTTTTTAAGATATTCGCCAGAGTGCATCCAAAGCATAAATTCCCGCACATATCCCTGCTGGCTATTGGCGGGATGGGATTCCTGTTTAGCCTGTTATTCCGGTTGGGGGACGTTATCACAGCTATTCTTATGATGCGCATACTCATACAATTTGTATCGCAGGCAGTGGGCGTCATAGCATGGCATTACCAAAAGCCGAAAGAAGAACGCCCCTATAAAATGCCATTATTTCCATTACCCGCTATCATCAGTATATTGATATGGATGTTCATTTTTTTCAGTAATGAAATGAAGTTTAAGATTTATGCGCTGGTTATTATTGGGACGGGGGTTGTGGCGTATTATATACGCAAGAAGTTTTTTCTTTTAAAATAAGACTTACTGAAGCTTTAGCAGATACTGGTTATATTTATTGTAAATATTCCCATTTTCCTCGTCCATTACAACTATTGATTTGATTAAAAATGCATCATTTTCTTTGCTATTCTTTGCTTTTATATTGAACAAATCACTAAAATAGTTTCCGCAATTATTTTCTTCATAAATTACTTTGCCGTTCCTTTCAATGCTTGCTAAAAAAGAAAGTACTTTAAATTTAATGTGGTATTGAGCTGTGTCATTATAAAGCTCCAGTTTATCTTCAACTTTTAAGCAAGTGAACTGCCTCGGCCATTTCTTGATCCCATCAAATCCAAGTAATTCTCCGCAAAGTTTGATTGACAAATGGGGCAAATCTCTAACTACAATTAAAGGTACTGAATCAATTAATCTCTTAAAGGCATACACTTTAAAAATCACATTATCAGGGTGACCAATTATTTTTGCATAGAAGTCTTTTGTACCTGGGTGAATGCCATTATGCTTGATAATTTGAACACTATCGGCAGTTAACTCTATATCCTCAAATGGTACGTCGTTTGTTTCTATGAATATTCTATTAAAACAGGATGAATAAAGAGAATCGGAAAGGACAAAATTTTCACCATCGTCCCCTGTTATTCTACCGCACTTAATAACTTGATATTGTCCGTTGACAGACATACAACTAATAAGGAATAAAATGGAAAATAAAAATTTCATAACATGAAAGTAATGTTTTTAATCCATGTATTTTGTGCCGATCCGAGCCTCTACCTTTCGTGGGACTTGGTGGTATCAGGTTACTGATGCGGATGTTGCCTGAGAAAGTCTATTTGCTTTTATATTTTAAGCCTTTTCGGATTTTGCAAAGTATTCCAAAAAGTTAAAAGAATTATTTCCATTTTGATTGGCTTATATTGATAGTACAATACTACTCTTTTATTAATAACAGTAACATAAGTGTTTCTTCGCTTATTTGCTTTTCTACCTAACCTCGGATTGGATTTCAATGTACGTAACTTATGCTCAATTTTGTCCTCAAATCTGTCTAATTCATTTTGAGAAAAGTTATCCAAAAGATATTTAGCAGCTTCACCAAAGGTCTCAATAGCATCATCTGACCAGACTATTTTCTGAACCATTTGCCATAATATTTTGCTACAACGTCTTCGTGCGGCATTCCACCGCCCTCGTTACCTTGTTTAATAGCCCTGTCAATCCTTGTTTTCAGTTCTTCGGGCAACTCATCCCAATCCACCTCACCGTCTCCATTATCATCTGTTTCTTCCTCAAGTTCTATCTCCAATATTGCTTTCACAATTCGCAGTGATTTATCATCTGCCTGCTCGATATATTGCTTCACTTCTTCGCGTAGAACTTCTCTAGCCGTCATAACAAATATTCTTTATTACAAATTTACGGAAAACTTCTTGAAATTAAATTACCGCATCTTCGGTGAATTATGATAGGAGTTTTTGCCGTCAGAACACCTTTTTTAGGGTGTCAGACGGCAAAAACGTTGTTAAATGTTATGGCGTTGAAAGCTCGTCTGACACCGAAAAGGTGTACTGACGGGTTTCTACTCACTGTATCACCATAGACCTCATAGAAATAGACGCCATTTCAAACTGGTCATTGAAATAAGTTATCTTCTCATTTTTTTGTTGCAGTCCAAGAATATAGAATAACGGCAGCAAGTGGTCGTAAGACGGATGGGCCATGGTAGCCGTATTCCCGAGTGTTTTCTGGTAATTCAATATCGAAGCATGATCGCCTCTATTCATCCATTCTGTAAACTTGCTGTCAAATTCTTTTGCCCAGTCATATACATTGTTACCACCGCTCCAGTCCACTTTACCGAGGTTATGCACCAGGTTGCCGCTGCCAATTATGAGCACTCCTTTATCTCTCAGTTTCGAAAGTTGTTTGCCTATCTCATAATGATAAGTTGGTGGCTGGTCATAATCAAGGCTCATCTGGAAAACCGGTATATCTGCAGCTGGATACATAGGCAATAATACACTCCAAGTGCCATGATCAAGGCCCCAGCTTTCATCAGATTGTATATGGCTGTAGGTTACAATTTCTTTGGTAAGTTTTGCAATGTGAGTGCGTATAGAAAAATTGCCTGAATCATATTTATTATATTGCATTTCTTGAGTTCTTTAATTTTTCTAATCAGATAAGTTGGTTGTATGCGGTTCATTGGCTCTTACCGCGATTGAACGCTCGTTTTTGGACTCGCTAATCGCCCAGAAGATTGGTGAAACGGTCTAGAATATTAATGGTTTAAATGGTTAATGTGCGTTTGCTTGGAGATTGTTATTTCCCTATGATGGTCTTAAGATATTTTAAGTAACTATAAGACATTTAAGTAGTTAAAAAAGTCGATGGAAAATTGCGGTAATTGGGAGGGAGGGATAAAGTAGATGAAAAGAGAGCCTACAGAGTGATTAAACTCTTAGGTCATCCTTTCATCTCATAACTTGCGTATAAACGGGCCGGTATGGTTTTCGTATTATAGATCACTACTGTCTATAAATTGCATCAGCCACTTCTAAAGGTTGGTAGTCCTCTTAACATACTTCCCGCTCCTGATGTTTATGCCACGGTTCTCATTTCGTATGTGTCCCCTTATAATGAGATTTGTCTTTGTCTGACCTAAGATATAGATGTAAGTGTTATTGTCTGTCCGCTCACCTATAAATACTATTATTGCCGTTATGCCACTATTTTTAATCCTATTGTAAATACTTTCATTGCCGTACCCGATAAGTCCGGGACTCACAGAGTGAGTATCGCTTTTTATGTGTGTCAGGCATGGATATGCGCTATAGGGTGAAAGTCCCGAATACGCTTTACAGTAGGGAGTATTAGCCAAGAGCAAGGGTGTCGTTGGCGACTGCGAATCTGAAAGAAGCTGGCGGCAAACGTTCGGGCCAA
>CAISOH010000261.1 GCA_903887005.1 uncultured Bacteroidota bacterium
ATAATTGATGTTGCAATTTAACGCCAACAACAAAGAATACAACCTACCTACTGACAGGGATAGCTCAAAAAATGCGCCATGTGTCTCTTATCTGGAATAATTCACTAACTTTACGTAAATAGTTATTATGAATTTAAATGAGCAGCGAACCAACCTGGTAACTCAGATAAATAATATCAGTGATGAGCAAACGCTGGTAATGCTGGAAGAAACATTGGCATACTATACTCACAGCAACAGTAAAGATATTACTGATGGCTTAGACAAATATCAACTGCAGGAACTGACTACTTTGGTGAATGAGCCTGCCGAAAAAGACACTATTTCTGAAGAGGAGTTCAACAAATTGTTTGCAAGGTGAATAATGGCTTAATTGCTCAATGGCTCAATGGCTTAATTAATGTGGCAATGTGAATAATGTGAAAATGTGATTGTACTTTGATTCTGGCGTAGGTATATTGCTCAGGGTTGTCATGGTTCGGCGCGGCTCACCATGACATGAATTCTATCGGGTTTAATTAATGTTGCAATGTGAAAAATGTCGTGGTACTTCGATTCTGGGGTAGGTACATTGCTTAGGTGTGTCATGGTTCGGCGCGGCTCACGATTACAGGAATTCTATCAGGCTTAATTAATTTTGCAATGTGGAAAATGTGATGGTACTTCGATTCTGGGGTAGTTACGTTGCTTAGGGTGTCATGGTTCGGCGCGGCTCACCATGACAGCAATTCTATTCAGCAATGAACTTTATGACAGTGCATTTATTTAGCCGAGTGCATGTGTTCAGGTTTGTCATAGTTCGGCGCGGCTCACTATGACAATACTTTGATTGGACATGCTCAATAAAGAACAGAACGTACAAGGGAGTGACACACCGGACGGTGACAGTTATTATCATGCCGGGACAATAGTTTTTCATTTCATTGTTGTATTTTCACATCATAAGCCAAACTATAGTTTATGAATTTTTCGTTCCGGATAAAGTCGTATGAAGAGTACAGGCAGGCATACCTGCAGAGCGTGGAGCAGCCAGAGGCGTTTTGGGGTGATGTGGCGGATCGGTTTGTGTGGCGGAAAAAGTGGGACAGGGTGCTGGAGTGGGATTTCAGGAAGCCGGATGTAAAATGGTTTGTGAACGGCAAGCTGAACATCACGGAGAATTGCCTTGACCGCCATTTGGAAAAATCGGGAGAGCAGCCTGCGATTATTTGGGAGCCTAATGGTAAGGAAGAAGCGCATAGGGTGATCAGTTACAGGGAGCTTCATTTCAGGGTGAATCAATTTGCACAGGCGCTGCGGAACAATGGCGTAAAAAAGGGCGACCGTGTGTGCATCTATATGGGCATGGTGCCTGAACTGCCCATTGCTATGCTGGCATGTGCGCGTATAGGGGCTATACATTCGGTGATATTCGGGGGATTCAGCGCACAGAGCATAGCAGACCGGCTGCAGGACGCGCAGGCGGAATACATCATTACCTGCGACGGGGCTTTCAGGGGTGGTAAGGATATTCCGCTCAAAAACATCATTGATGATGCCTTGGTGGGCTGTCCGTTTGTGAAGCGGGTAATTGTATATCTGCGCACGCATACGCCCGTGAGCATGATAAAGGGCAGGGATGTGTGGTGGGACGAAGAAATACAGAAGGTGGAAGCACAGGGCAATCCGGTGGTGGCGGCGGAAGAAATGGATGCGGAAGATCCGCTGTTCATCCTCTATACATCTGGCTCTACGGGCAAGCCGAAGGGGGTGGTACATTCATCGGGCGGGTATATGGTGTACAGTACCTATACCTTCGTGAATGTGTTCCAGTACGAACCGGGGGATATTCATTTTTGTACGGCGGATATAGGGTGGATAACGGGGCATACGTATATCTTATACAGTGTGCTGTGCGCGGGCGGCACTTCGCTGATGTATGAGGGTTTGCCCACCTGGCCGGATGCGGGCAGGCTATGGGATATTGTGGACAAGCACAAGGTGAATATACTTTATACGGCGCCCACGGCCATTCGCAGCCTGATGGCTCACGGGCTGCAGCCACTGGAAGGGAAGCGGCTGGATAGCCTGAAAATACTGGGTACGGTAGGGGAGCCGATAAATGAGGAAGCATGGCATTGGTATGATGAACACATAGGCAGGCATCGCTGCCCGATAGTGGATACCTGGTGGCAGACGGAAACGGGCGGTATCCTGATCTCTAATCTTGGGGGAGTGACTCCTTCAAAGCCGAGTTATGCTACGTTGCCGCTGCCAGGCATACAGCCGGTATTGGTGGACGAACACGGGGATGAAATAACAGGTAATAACGTCAGTGGTAATCTGTGTATCCGTTTTCCATGGCCGTCCATCATACGCACTACTTATGGCGACCATGAACGTTGCAGGCTGAATTATTTTGCAACTTATGAAGGCTTGTATTTTACGGGGGATGGCTGCTACAGGGATGAGAATGGTTTTTATCGTATTACCGGCCGCGTGGATGATGTGCTGAATGTAAGCGGCCACCGTATAGGTACCGCAGAAGTGGAGAACGCGATAAATATGCATACGGGTGTGCTGGAAAGCGCTGTGGTAGGCTATCCGCACGACCTGAAAGGGCAGGGTATTTATGCCTATGTGATACTGGACCATACTCCCGGTGAACCGGCATTGATGAAGGCGGACATTGTGCAAACGGTAAGCCGCATCATAGGCCCGATAGCACGTCCGGATAAGATACAATTTGTAAGCGGCCTGCCCAAGACGCGGAGCGGAAAAATAATGCGGCGCATACTACGTAAAATTGCCGAGGGCGAAATGGGGAACGTGGGAGATACCTCAACGCTGCTGGACCCTGCGGTAGTGGAGGAGATAAAGGAGGGGAGGGTTTAAAAAGCAAAAATTAAAAGTCAAAAGTTAAAAGTAGAAAGTAGAAAGTAGTTAGTCATTATACTGTAATCTGCAATGTCATTAACTTAAGCCCTGAATGGGCGGAATATGTTAGCGATGGGCAACGCCCATCGGAACTGATAGTTATATTTTTTGGCTATTCTGAAATTAATGCCGACATTAGAGGTCATTTGAAGTTGCATTTTGAATTAATTGTGTTTTTCTATGAGGATTCGTTACCTGGCCTGGTTATTTCCAATTTTGTTTTGCTGCTGCAACCGGACTTCCTCACCGGTAACTCCCGACCCGAATTTTAATTTTGAATACACTGCTGTTTATGATTCAGTAATAGCTATGCCTGCGAACAGCACATTTATTTTCATTTTCAATATTAACGTTACCAATGGCGATATCAACAACAACAGGCTTGGCTGCACTATTACCGGCTTACCGGGAAATGTGACTGTCATTCCGGCATCGCAGGTGGTGGGATTGATTATGGGTGGTATTTTTACATTCACTACAGGAGACATTGCTTTAGGCATTGACACACTGCGTTTTAGTATTAATAGCCCCACAACCGGAACCGTAATTCATAAACTGATACTTAAGATAATACCACCAACAGACTATTCGCCCAAACTGGCAGGGACTTACGATAGCGCTTTTGATTTATGCTCATCAGATATTTATAAACACCGCACAATTGTTTCAACAGTTACCGATACACCCTATGCTTTAAATATTGCCAACATAAATAACTTCGGCAGTACGTTTGTGGTAAGGGCGGTGGTTTCAAACGTTGTTAGGATCCCGCTGCAAACAGTCAGTGGCAGGCAAATATGGGGAAGCGGCACCTATCAGCTGGACTATAGAACCGGTAATACGCTTTTTGAAATGGCAATAGATGATACTGTAGTTAGTGGCATAGATACTCAACGCTGCACTACTCATATACAGCATTTGTAAAGTTGGCAGTTTACAGTTGGCAATTGGCAGTTGACCATGGACTGTGAATTTCAATCTTTTAACTGCAAACTGCTAACTGTCAACTTTCCTGAGCAGGACATTTGCGGTTGCTACTATTCCTTCTTCCCGGCCAATAAAGCTAAGATGTTCCGTGGTCGTGGCTTTTATGGAAACATCGTCTATGGAAACATTCAGTATATCGGCTATTGCCTTTCTCATTTCATCCACGTACTTCCTGATTTTCGGGGCCTGTAGTAAAATGGTGCTGTCTATGTTTACAAGTGCATAGCCTTTTTCGCAAACTAATTGGTAGGAACGTTGTAATAATACCTTGCTGTCTATGCCTTTGAAGGAAATATCGGTGTCAGGAAAATGCTGGCCAATGTCGCCAAGGCTAAGGGCGCCGAGCAAGGCGTCGCATATTGCGTGAAGCAATACATCTGCATCTGAATGGCCTAAAGCGCCTTTAGAATGAGGAATGAGAATTCCCCCGAGCCAGAACTCTCTGCCCTCCACTAATTTATGAAAATCTATACCCTGTCCGATGCGATACATACCCCCAACCCCTAAAGGGGCTTCCCCATGTTATGAGGTTTTATGTTGTTAATAATATAATTTTCAATCTGATTGATTACAGTTTCTGATTTCTTTTTTACTTCCTGGATCGTATCAATCTATACAGTCAATTTAATATAGCCCAATTGTGTTTTTTCCTTGAAAGTCCGAAAAATAGCTAAATACCTGGTTCCCCTTTAGGTGTCAGGGGTTATAAGTTGAGATTGAATTTTTTACTTGTTTCTTCAGCAATATCATAGCCTGCATCTGCATGTCGAATCACGCCCATAGCTGGGTCATTGAACAACACCCGTTTCAGGCGTTCTTCTGCATCCTGGGTGCCATCGGCAACGATAACCATCCCAGCATGTAAAGAATATCCCATTCCTACGCCGCCTCCATGATGAAAAGATACCCAGCTTGCTCCGCCTGCCGTGTTGATGAGCGCATTAAGTATGGGCCAGTCGGCTACTGCATCGCTGCCATCTTTCATAGCTTCGGTTTCGCGGTTGGGCGAAGCAACGGAGCCTGTATCTAGATGGTCGCGGCCTATGACTATCGGGGCTTTTACCTTGCCTGTCCTTACCAATTCATTAAATAGCAAACCTGCTTTTTCCCGCTCTCCCATTCCCAGCCAGCAGATACGCGCAGGCAAGCCCTGGAATGCAATCCGTTCGCGGGCCATATGCAGCCAGCGATGAAGCCCTTTGTTGTCAGGAAACAATTCCATCATGGCCTTGTCAGTAGTATAAATATCCTCCGGATCGCCACTCAATGCTACCCAGCGGAAAGGCCCTTTGCCCTCACAAAACAGCGGACGGATATATGCAGGTACAAAACCGGGGAAATCAAAAGCATTCATTACACCCCGCTTGTCATGCGCCTGGCCACGGAGATTATTGCCATAGTCAAATGTTACAGCGCCACGCTTTTGCAATTCCAGCATTTGTCTTACATGCCTTGCCATTGTATCAAGTGAGCGCCTGATATATTCCTCCGGATTACTGCCACGTAGTACATTTGCTTCCACCACACTAAGTCCTTCCGGGAAGTAGCCTATTAGTTCATCGTGTGCAGAGGTCTGGTCGGTAAGGGTATCGGGTGTTATGTTGCGGTCTATGAGACGTTGCAATAAGTCAACAACATTGCAGCATACGCCAATAGAAATACGTTCACATTTTTCTCTGGCATCCAGCGCCCAGTCTATACCTTCATCTATATCGGACGTCCATTTATCAAGGTAGCGGGTTTCTATACGTTTCTTTATACGCCATTCTTCCATCTCTGCGGCAAGGCAAACACCTTCATTCATGGTAATGGCGAGCGGCTGAGCGCCACCCATGCCGCCAAGCCCTGCTGTTACATTCAGTTTACCTGAAAGAGAACCATCATAATGTTTTGTAGCAAGGGAGAGATATGTTTCGTAAGTACCCTGAACAATGCCCTGCGAACCTATATATATCCAGCTGCCGGCAGTCATTTGCCCATACATCATTAATCCTTTGGCTTCCAGTTCGCGGAAATGTTCCCATGTAGCCCATTTGCCTACCAGGTTAGAATTAGCAATGAGCACACGCGGGGCGTTCTTATGAGACCGCAGCACACCCACCGGTTTGCCGCTTTGCACCATCAGTGTTTCATCTTCATTGAGGTTTTTCAGGCATTCCAGTATCTTATCAAAGCTTTCCCAGTTACGGGCTGCCTTGCCGTTACCACCATATACCACCAGGTCTTCCGGGCGTTCTGCAACTTCCGGGTCCAGGTTATTTTGTATCATGCGGTAAGCTGCCTCGGTTATCCAGTTTTTGCAGGTAAGCTGTGTGCCGCGCGGAGCGCGGATGATGCGGTGTGTGGTGGTTATTTCCGACATTGTTAGATAATATTTTAAAAAGCCTCAGCCCTTATAGGGGTGTTGTCTGTACTTGTAATAAAGCCCCTATGCTAAAATGGATTATTATCGAAACGTTGTTGTAAGCCCCTGGTACAAAAAGGGAGTTCTCATAGATTATAGCGTTTCCTGATTTCATCCATTACATCTTCGTGAGGGCGAACCAAACTATTTTCGGAATCTTGTATTCCTCTGTTAATGGAGGCCTTCAAAGCAATTTCATCATTTGCCTGCATGCGCAATCCAAAATCCAGCAAGCTTTTAATCGCCTTAATCAGGTCAGCATCATGAACTAATTTAATTCGTCTGATGATTTCTTCTTTTTCAGCTGAAATATTCATACCAGTTTTGATTGCAAGTTTTGTATTTCAAAGGTAGGATTTTTTGGTGTTTTGGAAGTCGTATCAGGGATGTAGATTGCCATCTCCGGGATTCAGCTTTTTTATCGCCTCCACCAGCTTCCGCTCTTCCTCTTCATGATTCACATCATGTTTCACAAATGTCTTTCCGGTCACTACCTCATACAACTCTATATAGCGCTCGGATATTTGCCCTACAACCTCTTCCGTCATTTCCGGTATCTGCTGGCCTTCCTGGCCCTGGAAACCATTTTCCATCAGCCATTCGCGAACAAATTCCTTTGATAACTGGCGTTGTTGTTCTCCTTTTCTCTGGCGTTCTTCATAACCTTCAAGGTAAAAATACCTGGAAGAATCCGGGGTGTGTATTTCATCTATCAGGTAAATAGTATCACCTATATTCCCGAATTCATACTTAGTGTCCACCAGTATCAGCCCGCGTCCTTTTGCTATTTCCCTGCCGCGCTCGAATATGGCAAGTGTATATTTTTCTAACTGTTCGTATTCATGTTGGGAGACTAATCCACTTTTAATTATTTCTTCGCGCGAAATGTCTTCATCATGGCCCTCATGCGCCTTTGTAGTTGGTGTGATAATTGGTTTGGCAAAGAAATCATTTTCCTTCATGCCATCCGGCATTTTAATACCGCAGAGTTCCCGTTTGCCGCTCTTATAAGTGCGCCATGCATGGCCGGTAAGATTGCCGCGCACTACCATTTCCACAGGATAGGTTTCGCATTTATAACCTATAGTTGCATTGGGTAGTGGCACACTGATCTTCCAGTTGGGCAATATGTCTTTTGTAGCATCCAGGAATTGTGATGCTATTTGGTTAAGTACTTGTCCTTTATAAGGTATCGGGCGCGGCAGCACTACATCAAATGCGGAAATGCGGTCGCTTACGATCATGACGAGATATTTATCAGCGATTGTATAAACATCACGTACTTTTCCTTTGTAAAAATTGGTCTGTCCGGGTAGATGCATAATATATAATTATGATATAAAAATTATGATTGGGGTGCAAAGATAGGGTAATAGGTTAAAAGGTTAAAAAGTTAATTGGTTAAAATGCTAAAAGGTTAAAAGGTTGCACTTTCAGTATTCAATTCCGGATTTTCCACTAACTTGCCCCCATGCATGTGCATGTATCAGATGCGATAGTAAAAGGAATATTAGTAGGGCTATTTATGGCTATCTCGGTCGGTCCTACTCTTTTTGCTGTCATAAAGTACAGCCTTAACTTTAATTATAAATCAGGGTTGGCATTTGTATTGGGTGTGTCAGTAAGTGATATTATTTATGTGACACTTGCCAATGTTGCCGCATCCTGGCTGGAATATCTCAAACCCTATGAAAGGCACATTGCATTTGGTGGCGCAGTGGCATTAATGGCGATAGGGCTTGTAGGATTACTGAAGAAACTCAAACCCAAACGTCCCACATCCATTCAGCTTGCAGTTCCGGGAGGGCATTATTTTAAATTATGGTTAAGCGGGTTCCTGGTGAATACATTGAATCCAGGCGTTTTAGTCACCTGGTTGGGTGCAGTGACACTTATCGGAAACGCTCCGGGTTCTTATCGCTTTGTATTGTTCAGCACCTGCCTGATTATTATTTTAGGTATAGATTTTCTGAAAATATTTCTTGCGGAGCGTATTAAACGCCTGCTCACAGTAAGAAGGATTATTTATATGCAACGTTTTTCTTCGGCCTGTATTTTTCTTATCGGTCTCAGCTTGTTTATTAGTACAATTTTCAATATAGAAAATTCAAAGAAAGATGAAAAAAATCAAATAAATAAGATTCTTTCCTGTTGTCACGCAACGAGAATCCAAAAGAAGGTATTCGGGTCTTTTTAGTTTTCACTTTTTTAGTTTTGACTGAACAATAGTACCTTTGCACTCTCATGTCTGACGCAATACAGCACGAATGTGGGTTGGCTTATATACGCCTCCTCAAACCCCTTTCTTACTACCACGTTAAATACGGCACCGCTTTTTACGGGCTCAACAAACTATACCTGCTCATGGAAAAGCAGCATAACCGCGGCCAGGATGGCGCGGGAATAGCAACTGTGAAGCTGAATATAGAACCCGGGCACCAGTATATGTACCGGCTTCGTGTGAGCGGTTCCCAGGCAATATCCCAAATCTACCAGAATATAAACCAGGAAGTAAGTGAATTGGAAAAAATGTACCCGGAGATACTCCAGCATCCGGGACTGATGAAGGGGTATATGCGATTTGTGGGAGAGGTTATGCTCGGGCATTTGCGTTATGGTACACAGGGAAAGAATAATGTAGAATTTTGCCATCCGTTTCTGAAACCCCACATTAATCCTACCCGTCACCTGACAATGGCGGGTAACTTTAACCTCGTCAATACGGATGAACTCTTTGATATGCTTAAGGCGCACCCGGATGGTACCATGCGCGAGAGTGACCTGGGAGCCATGATAGAAACCATACACTACTACCTGTGTATGGCAGATGACACCAATCCCGCTAATCTGAATATTGAAGGTGTATTAAAACAAGCCACTTCTCATTTTGACGGAGGATTCGTATTCAGCGGACTGGTAGGCAATGGCGACAGCTTTGTAATGCGCGATGCAAACGGTATCCGACCATGCTATTATTACGAAGACGACGAGATAGTAGTAGCAGCATCTGAACGGGCTGCAATAATGACTGCGTTTAATGTAACCCAAAAGCAGGTACGCAAACTGGAACCCGGCCATGCTATAATAGTTTCATCAACAGGCACATTCAAAAATGTAGAAATACTGCCGCCCAAGAAACTTGCCGCCTGCAGCTTTGAACGGATTTATTTCAGCCGTGGGAGCGACCCGGATATATACAGGGAGCGCATGGAGCTGGGCCGCAATCTTGCCGGCACAGTGCTCAAAGCCCTTGATAATCATCTGAAACATACAATAGTTTCCTTCATACCCAATACCGCCGAAATAGCCTTTTACGGACTGATAAAAGGATTGGAGGATTTTTTAAAAGAAATAAAACTTCAGCGCATTCTTTCCCGCCGCGATACGATGACGGAAGAAGAAATGCGTGATCTCATCAGCCGGCGGGTGCGTATTGAAAAGATAGCTATTAAAGATGTGAAGATGCGCACCTTCATTACAGAGGACGCAACCCGGAACGAAATGGTGCAGCACGTATATGATATCACCTATGGCACGGTGGAAAAGGGTGTGGATACACTGGTAGTTATTGATGATTCCATAGTGCGGGGTACAACACTGAAAGAAAGCATCATTAAAATGCTGGACCGCCTTGGTCCTAAGCGTATCATTGTGGTATCCTCTGCGCCTCAGATACGCTACCCTGACTGTTATGGTATAGATATGAGCCGCATGGGCGATTTTATTGCCTTCCAGGCTGCCGTAGGGCTGCTTGCGGATACCGGACAGGAACAGAAACTACAGGATATATACAACCTTTGTAAAGAAGCCGAGGCGAGTGGCGAGCTGAGCGAACGGAATTTTGTAAAAGTGGTTTACCAGCCATTTACCGTAGAGCAGATAAGCAATAAAATTGCCGCCATGCTCCGCCATAAAGATGTAACTGCCGAAGTTGATGTAATTTATCAATCCATAGAGGGGCTTCACAATGCCTGCCCGCATAACCAGGGCGACTGGTACTTTACCGGCAACTATCCCACTCCCGGCGGCAACCGTGTTGCCAACCGCGCCTTCATGAAATATATGGAGAAAAAAGACGGAAGAGGGTATTAGGGGGGGATTTGATAGAATTGGGTTTATTGGTTGGAATTTGTAATTTGGATTGTTTCCTGATTATGGGGTTTGATATTATTATAGATTTATAATTGTACGTTTTTAAGCATTTTTTTTATTTTCATCCTATATTTGAAATAAAAGCGAATCAGAAAACTATCCAAACCTGCCAGCTGCACACAGGTTCCAAATTCCCAATTTCCAAATTCCATTAAAAATACCCGAGGTACTCTTTAGCATGTGTGGTGTATTCTATACAGACTTCATCGCCCTCGTCCATACGGTCGTAATCGGCGGAGGAAACTTCTATGCTCATTTTTACGAGCGAATCAATATAGAAATGCCAGGTGTCGTTTGCCGCAACATACAGTTTGCGGGTGATGTGGCTGACCTCTATGGTCTTTGTTTTGTCCCTGATGTCTAATTGTACTTTACGGAGATTAATGCGGTAGGTAAGGTAGGTGGCGAATGTGGAAATGGACAGCAATATGCCTGCGGTAAAGAAGAACTTTGATTTGGAAAAAGCGTTTGGCATGTTGTCGGCGGCGCGGTACCAGGCACCGGCAAAGGGTATAATAAAACTGAGGAACATAAGCAGTTGATAGACCTTGTAGTACTGGCTGCGTTCTTTGGATTCCTTTTTTTCGAGGAAATTCAGCTCGCTTGTTTCCAGCGGCTCGTAATATCGTTGCAGTTCAAAAGACATTTGTTAGTATCCGGGGAGAAGAAGAATACAAATTTAACGAAAGATATTGTCTCTCGCAAAGGCACAAAGACGCAAAAAATTATTATTATTTGATTGTTGGCAAATTATAAAAAATCAAGAACGCAAAGGCTGTTTATTCCGTTAACAATACGAAATTTGAAAATACTCTTTAAATTGCATGAAAATATACTTCGCATACTATTCTGTAAATGGCAATAGTTTTTATATCCATTAATATAGATTTTGCGCCTTTATTTTTATAACCTTATTCATAACTAAAAATTACACTTTGCGTCTTAGCGCCTTTGCGAGAGATAAATTTTTTACAGATGAATATCGCCTATTTGATAGTTGCATGGAACAGACCTGAACTATTAAAACGTATGGTAGATCGGCTGAATCAGCCGAATGTGTTTTTTTATGTTCATATTGATAAGAAGAATGAAGATTTAAAACTGTTTCAGGATATTTTCCTTGGTTATAAAAATGTATCGGTTATCTCGGAGTACAAGGTTTATTGGGGGGGTATCAGCCAGGTAAAAACTGCATTGCATTTAATGAGGCTTGCCAGTAATTCAAGGATGGATTTTAAGTACTTTGTAATGCTGAGCGGGCAGGATTACCCGATTAAAACTAATGAATACATAAACGATTTTTTCAGTAATCATACCTGCGATTTTGTGTCATACAACAGAATTGAAGACTTACATGATTCGTATAAAAGCAAATACCGGTATTTTCACTATCTTGATTTTAAATACATAAATCCAAAGGACCCGCATAAAAACAAACTGCTTTATTACCTATATAGTGGCTTTTATAAACGTGTAGGTAAATACCTGCCGCACCGATCTTTTTACAAAAATTTTATACCTTATTTCGGGTCTGACTGGTTAGCGCTTTCAAGGGATACCGTAAAATTCATCTTGGACTTTGCAGATAATAACAAGGATTATGTACGGTTCATGACTTATACAGAGATCCCTTCGGAATTGTTTATACATAACATAATCCTGAATTCAGAAAGGAAGACGAATTTGTGTGACTACGACAAATTTGTAGCGTGGCTCCAGACAAAAAAGAAAGGAGAAATATTTACTCCTGAGTATTCGAGCTTAAGGTATATGGATTGGTCGGACAGGGGGAAAGAACATACCAAGCCGGCAACATTAGATATTAGTTATTTTGAGGTCCTGAAAACGGATAAAAATTTATTTGCCCGGAAGGTTGATGGTAAAATATCAGCGGAATTATTGGATAGGATAGACAGAGAGTTATTGAACGTAAAGTAGTTACCAAAGGTAGGGAGGTGTGCCACATCTTGAAGATGTGACACACCTTAGCTTACGATATGCCATATATGCCCGAATATTTATCCAGTATGTAGCGCATAAAATAAGAGGCGTCTAATTTTTGTCCGGTTACCTGTTCACACAATTCTTCTGAATTATACATGCGGCCATGCCTGTGAATTTTTTCCCTCAGCCAATGTAATAATGGGGCCAGTTCGCCGTTAACTATTTGTGCCTGTAAACCATCAACATCTTTCTGAGCCTGGTGGAAAAACTGCGCTGCATAAAAACTGCCCAGGGTATAGGTTGGAAAATATCCAAAGCTGCCGTGGCTCCAGTGCACGTCCTGCAGAACACCGGTCTTGTCGTCCTTTGGTTTTATGCCCAGGTATTTATCATAGAGTTCATTCCATTTGCCGGGTATATCTTTAATATCGAGGGAACCTTCTATTAATGCCTTCTCAATCTCGTAGCGTATCATTACGTGGAAATGGTAAGTAACTTCATCTGCTTCGGTGCGAATGAGCGATGGTTCCACACGGTTGCAGGCCTTGTAGAATGTATCAAGAGATACAGTTCTCAATTGCTGCGGAAAATATTTTTGTAATTTCGGGTAAAAGCAGGTCCAGAAATCACGGCCCCTGCCAATGCAGTTTTCCCACAGCCTCGACTGCGATTCGTGGATGCCCAACGATACTGCCGAACCTAATGGCAGCCCATATTGTTCTCCCGGCAATCCTTGTTCATACAGCCCATGCCCGCCCTCGTGTATGCAACTCCACAACATGGAAGCATAGTTGTCTTCATCTACCCTTGTGGTAATACGAACATCTGCGGGCGAGAAAGAAGTGGTAAACGGATGCTCGGAATAATCCTGCCTGCCAGCCTCAAAATCAAAGCCCATACGCTTCAGCACCTCTATCCCGAAATCCCATTGCTGCTGTTTCGGGAAATTCTGGTGGAAACAATCGTTGCTCACCTGCGGGGCGGCTTTTATTTTTGCGAGCAGCACAGGCAGTTGTTCTTTGATGCCTGCAAATACCGGATCAAGCATTGCCACAGTAGCGCCTTTTTCATAATCATCGAGCAGGGTGTCATAAGGGTGAGCTTTATAGCCATATAGCTCCGCCTGCTTTCTTTTCAGCGCTATCATTTTGGCAAGGGATGGCGCGAAGATGCTGTAATCATTTTTCTTCCTCGCGTCTATCCATGCGTTAAAACATTCGCTTTGCTGCCTTGATAGCTCTTCCACAAACTCAGGTGAAAGTTTTTTATTTTTCTCGTAATCTTCAAGGCTAAGGCGTACATTGCTTTTCTCTGAATCCGTAAGGCCTTCCAGTTTCGATAATTCATTCAGCAGGTTGCCATAAGCATCGCTGGTGAGCATCTCATGCGCCTGAGAAGCAAGTGTTGCCAATTGCCTGCCCCTGAATTCAGCCCCCTTAGGCGGCATATATACTTCCTGGTCCCATCCCAGCACAGCAGCGGCATAATTAATGTCCGCTGCTTTCTGCAGGAGGTTGGTGTATTGGGTGTAAAGTGGGTTGATGTTATTCATTGGTGTTTGAATATTTAAGGTAAATGGAAAGCTAATAATTCCTGGACTAAATGATGAACCATTGTGCAGGGATTGCGGTCATGGTAAGCTATATCTTCAGTATACAAAGCTTCTAAATTAATTGCATTTTTAAGTGCAATTGCTGTTTTGCCTAAGTTCAAGTACCAAATGCAACACGCTTAGTCAATTTACGTCCGGGGGTACCCCCGGACGTAAATTGACTAAGAATCCTAAACTTCGTGCTGCTTATGACTCCAAAATTTATTCATCTTAGTCAAGACCAAAGGTA
>CAISOH010000262.1 GCA_903887005.1 uncultured Bacteroidota bacterium
ATCAAATATCTGGACATTGTTCTTGAACAGATAACCCGTCATACCCTGGGCATAACAAACGGTCGGTAATGTCCCTTTTAAGACTATCCGGTCGTAGCAACTTAATACACCGGAAATTTTATCTCTGTAGCGTTTGGTAAACAGTTCCAACTTTTTGCTATAAAGTTAGGTATTTTCCTTTTTGGTTCTGGCTTGTCCAGGTTAGGTTTATAAAATGAAAACTTTACTAATCACATTATTGATAGTGAATTTTATATATAGTACCTACCAGTATGAGTTTTATGCTTATAATTTAAAGGACGCAGGTTTTAATTATGAATATTTTCAAAATTGTTATAAAAAGAAACCTACAGAAGAAAATTTAAAAATTGTTGAAGAATGGAGATGGCATAATATATCATGGGCTGAAAGTAAAAATGAATGGGGAATAAAATTAGTAATTGATAGCTTGGGATTAATATTAATAATATTCTTAAAAAAACATAAACAAATTATTTAAAGTAAAAAATAATAATATCTGCGTGTAAATGGGTATAGTTGCCTCTATTTAAGCCAATGACATTGATTATTAGCATCAAAATATAGAAAAGGCCTGGTAAATAACAGATATTTATCTCCGAACCCGCGTTATAATTAGTGAAGCATCTTCATTTATAAAACGCAAAAAGAATTTTACCGGTTTAACTATTTCTTGATCCAAATCAAGCAAAACGGTTTTTGACCATAATATCTTTGACCCATTCTAAAACAACTAAAAACTACAAAACATGGTAACGATCATCAACACCCAGGAAGTAAAAGATTTCAGCGAATGGAAAAAAGGCTTTGACGCAGGCGCCACTAACCGCTCAAATGCAGGCGTAAACGTAATCAGCGTGAACTGTGAACCAGGTAATGGCAACAAAATAACCATCATTTCAGAAATGGGCAGCCGTGTTGCTGCCGAAGGGTTTATTAACGCCATGAAACAGGTAATGGAAGCTATGGGCGCTATTTCGGTTGATGTACAGATACTGGATAAGGTACTTTAATGACCTTTAGCCATTTCGAAAATAAGACAGCAGCCTCTGAAATACCAAAGGCTGCTGTCTTTAACAAACCCAAAAAAACAAACCAAAAAAACTACTATATAACGTCTTTTTTACTTTTTTTCTTGTCCGGTCTGTTGTCATTTTCGCGGAAGCCAGGTTCTTTTTCTTTGCGGCTGTCCATTTCGTCGCGAATATCAGGGCGGGGTGTATTCACATGCCCCTGTTTACTTTGCCTGCTTTCTTCCTTTCTGGAGTTTTTCATAGCTTTTATTTTTTTATAAAAGTACAAAAAGCATACCAACAAATCCCTGAAAGTATAACGAACCCGGCATACTAATTTTTTCGTTTCTTCGTTGAATAATATATGCCATTTTACCATCACGTACCTGCAAGGTATTTTAGGCTTATTCCGGCAATTTATTTTGGGCTGATCGGAATATACGATATTGGTATTGATATATGGCACCATAAACTTATATTGTTTAATTTATTCATCGATGTGGTTTTAATCATACCGCTTTTGATCAATCACAGAATTACTCACCTTGTATGCGGCATATTATTCGGAATATTATCATTATACGGAATGTTTGCCTGTTTCATTTTCTTTGTCCAATATTTACAAGGCAAACATTTTCTCTACCTTTTTGAAACTTTATTTGTTGGCCCGGTGTTCACCAGTTTCTCATTACTCTGCGCTTTGTCTCTTATTTATTCCTGCTTTCCCCGTTCTAATAATATTGGACAACAAATAGAAAAATAAATTTAACCAATCAAGCAACCAGTTATAACAGTGAAGCATTTGTGAATTTCATTTTATACTCTTTAAATGAAACAACAAAAACAGATTAGAGCCGTTACTTTAGTATATGCTCTCACTATCCTGATATGAGGCTCAGTCAAATTCAAACAGCCCTTTTATTCTACCGGTATTATTGTACGATACCGGTTATATTGTCATTATTGTGTTGTTATCTGTTCAGTGAAAACGGCGGTGGCGTATTTGTTCACTTTTATCTTATTAAGCTGGCTACAAACTGTGCCGTATTGTATTTTATTTCTTCATTCCGGGCAAATCAATACTACTATTATTACAACCTGCATATATCAAAAACCACACTACTTATCAGCTATTTTATTATTGATCTGATTCTTTTCAGTTTTTGCTTATGGACGACAGCCCTTACAGTTTAATACCGGACATACTTACAGCTGAAAACATTTTTTTGTCAATCGGGCAAAAGGATATTCTCAAAGGCGTAACCATACGGGCTGAAAAAGGGAAAATTACCGGTCTCCTGGGACGAAATGGTTCCGGAAAATCAACCATGATGCAATCTATATTTGGCACCAGGAAGGCCGATGAATGTGATATCTTTATAAATGGCGTGATGGTGAAACAGCCTTACTGCGTGAATGGGCTGGTAAATTATCTTCCTCAACAAAACTTTCTTCCTCAGGATATGTCCCTGAAAAGGATTGCCCGTGATTTTAAGATAACTCCATTGGATATTCTTGAATATTTCCCGGAAATTGAAGAAAACATGAACAAGAAAATCGGTGAATTATCCGGAGGCATCGAACGGTTATTTTCAGTTATGATTTTACTCCTTGCCGATACACGTTTTACCTTCCTTGATGAACCTTTCTCCCACATCATGCCCCTGCATGTAGCACAGATACAAAAGCTTCTTTTGCAACAAAAACAGAAGAAAGGAATCATTATTACCGATCATCTCTATAAAGCATTACTACCCATCAGCGATTATTTATTCCTAATGAAGGATGGCAAAACTATTTTTATTAAAGACAGAAATGACCTCGTTTTACATGGATATATCAACCAATATCAGGAATGAATGGACCTTTTAAAGCTGTAACTCTATGTTCTATTCATGGTATTTCCCAAAATAAAGCAGCCCATCCTTTCAGATGGGCTGCAATTATATTTCAACAAAACATTATCACAATTCCATATCAGCTTCGTCTTTTGAACTGATTTGAGGAGCAGATTGTTCTGTAGCTGGTTTATTATCATTATTGTGTTCGCGATGCGGGCGATCGCTATTATGCTCTTTATGGCCGCCATCACGTGGCCCGCGGTCATTACCACCACGACGGTCATTGCCGCCTCTGCGGTCACGGTCACCGCCACCACTGCGGCGGTCATCGCCACCACTGCGGCGGTCATCGCCACCTTCGCGGCGCTCACGTGGTGCAGGTTCTGTATAGCCTTCCGGTTTTGGCATCAGCACTTTGCGGCTCAGGCGAAGCTTACCCGTTTTAGGGTCTGTACCTACCAGTTGTATCTTTATCTTATCCCCTTCTTTCAGCACACCATCCAGGCTATCGAGGCGCTTCCAGCTTACTTCAGATATATGAAGTAAGCCCTGCTTGCCCGGCATGAACTCTACGAACGCTCCGAATGGCATAATGCTTTTCACCGTACCCTCGTAAGTAGCGCCTATTTCTGGTATAGCTACAATACTGCGTATCCATGTCAAGGCCTTATCAATACTTTCCTTATTAGCGGAGAATATCTTTATGATACCCTGTTCGCCTACTTCTTCAATATTGATCTTGGCGCCTGTTTCGCGCTGTATTTCCTGTATTATTTTACCGCCCGGCCCTATTACAGCGCCAATGAATTCACGGTCTATATTCAGTTGTTCTATTCTTGGTGCATGAGGTTTCAGTTCGGCGCGCGGAGCGGGGATACATGTGTACATTGCATCGAGTATATGCAAACGTCCGCGTTTAGCCTGTTCCAGCGCCTGCATCATTATTTCCATGCTCAGACCATCACATTTTATGTCCATCTGGATACCGCAGATACCATCGCGCGTGCCGGTAACTTTAAAGTCCATATCACCGAGGTGATCTTCATCGCCAAGAATATCAGTAAGAACGGCAAACCTGCCACTCTCAGCTATAAGGCCCATTGCCACACCACTCACGTGTTTCGGGAATGGAACGCCTGCATCCATCAGCGCCATTGAACCTGCGCAAACGGTAGCCATAGAAGAAGAACCGTTAGATTCCAGTATATCAGATACAACACGCACTGTATAAGGATATTCAGCGGGCATCATCTGCTTCAGTGAGCGCATGGCAAGATTTCCATGACCTACTTCACGGCGGCTCTGGCCGCGCATCATCTTCACCTCGCCGGTAGAGAATGGCGGGAAGTTATAATGCAATATGAATTTCAGGTAATCAGAAGTCTGTGCGGTTTCCAGCAGCAGTTCATCATCCGTAGTACCAAGTGTTACTGTAGTCAGCGATTGTGTTTCGCCACGGGTGAAAAGAGCGGCTCCATGCGGAGAAGGCAATAAGTCTGTTTCCAGTGTCAGCGGACGAACCACTTCCAGGCCACGGCCATCAAGGCGTACCTTTTCACTGATCATCATTTCGCGGATCACTTTCTTTTCCAGGTCGTGGAAGTAAGGGTCAATCAGCGGAAGGTCTTCATCTTTCAGTTCCAGTTCGCCGAACTGCGCTTTGAAATCTGTTTTTACTAACTTGAAAGCGTCGCCGCGCTCATGCTTGCCGAGTGCGCCTTTTGAAATATCATATATCCGCTGTGTACCAAACTCAGCTATAGCTGCTTCGAGTACCGGATTAGTATATGGCTTTGTGTATTCACGTTTAGCGGTTACGCCTGCTTTTTCACGCAGGTCGTGCTGCAGTTTTACCTGCTCCTTTATCGCATCATGGCCTACCTCTATCGCTTTGATAAGACCGGCTTCTTCGCATTCTTTTCCTTCGCCTTCTACCATCATTATATTCCTGTCGGTAGCGGCTACTATAATATTTATGTCCGCATCCTTCAGTTGTGTGCGGGTTGGGTTTACAATATATTCGCCATTGATACGGGCCACGCGCACCTCGGAAATTACTTCCTGTATCGGAATGTCGGATACGGCAAGCGCTGCTGATGCTGCAAGGCAAGCCAGTGAATCAGGCATTATTTCAGCGTCAGATGATATGAGTGTTACCAGCACCTGCACTTCGCACAGATAATCGTTAGGGAAGAGGGGGCGCAGTGCGCGATCAATCAGGCGTGATGTAAGTATTTCGTAATCATTCAGACGCGCTTCTCTTTTGAAGAAAGAACCAGGTATTCGGCCTGCGGAAGCAAACTTTTCCTGGTAATCAACGCTTAGGGGGAAGAAAGACTGGCCTGGTTTTGGTTCTTTTGAGGCTACCACGGTAGCCAGAATCATGCAATTGCCCTGGCGCACTACAACGGAGCCATCGGCCTGGCGGGCCATCTTGCCCGTTTCTATAGATATTTCACGTCCATCGGCTGATTTCAGCGACACGGATATGGGATTTGGAATCATACTTTGAAAATTAAAAAGTCAATATTAAAGGTCAAAACCTGCTTCGGAAAGCAGGGACAAAAAACTAAAAAACCACAATATGCGATTATTTCAGTATCATTCAACAGGGTTTTTCGACAGGTAAAAATTTAAAACACAGAAATCATTGTTTTTTGCGGCCTTTTTTATTCTTAAATGGCCTTTAAAACACACTTTGTGATCTTTGCGGGAAATCTAAACAAAAAAACAATTCCCAACCGGATGCAGTTGGGAATAGCTGTGTGGCTTATGTTTATTTACGTAAACCAAGCTTTTCGATCAGACCACGATATGAATCGAGGTTGTTGTGGTTGAGGTACGTTAATAAACGTTTCCTGCGCCCTACCATTGACATTAATCCGCGGTTTGAGGAGAAGTCCTTTTTATTGGTCTTCAGGTGGGCCGAGATATGATTGATACGCTCTGTGAGCATCGCGACCTGTGATTCAATGGAACCCGTATTTGTTTCGTTTCCACCGAATGTTTTAAAAATATTCGCCTTCTTTTCAGCTGTAAAATGAGACATTTGCATCAGAATTTTTAGTAATTACACTTTTTTCGAGCGGCGAAGATAAGCAAATAATATGAAAAAAACGGATTTAGTATTGAAATAAATCGGATTATTAGTTCTTCATCTGTAGCGAAACATATTCAGTTTAATGTCTATGGAAAAGGCTTATAACTGCTATAAAGGTTCGAATCCCCATCTCTCCGCAGAAAGGGACAAACATGCCAAAGCATTTGTTTGTCCCTTTTCTTTTGCCCCTGTATTGTTTGCCAGTTGCGCCATAAGCATAAAAATCACATTTACCCGGTCGGTTCGAAATGTGTTGTTTTTCAGGTCGTACACAATTCCTTCGGGAAACAGTAGTTTTTGAAGCTGTTCTTTTCTCTTAACATCCCCGGAATCCCATGCTGTATTGAGTTCTGTAGAAATGCTGATCGCTTTTTCGGCTATTGCTTCAGGGTTAGATA
>CAISOH010000263.1 GCA_903887005.1 uncultured Bacteroidota bacterium
ATGTCTCGTATAGACTCCATTACGGAATGCAAATATATAATCATTCATCCATTAATGCAAGTCCAATGGAATTATTACCCGTCATTCGTGAGCGGTTACAAAAAATTTAACTAACTAATTGATAATCAACAATATTGTTCTTTGGAGGGGAAAATAAAAAATTTACTTTAAAACTGTACAGTTTTAAATTTATAATAATATCAGAACCAATAATCAGGCAACAATCAGGAAACCACTAATAAAAAAAAGGAATCGGAAGACAATCCCGATTCCCATATACTTTTGAATTTTGAATTTTGAATTTTGAATTTACTACGGCATATCCTCAGTATGGCGACGGACGTAACCTTTCATAATCCCTCTCCCCGTATCCCTGACGAAGGAAATAATCTCATCGCGTTCATCAGATACAGGTATTTCCGTTTCGATGATATTGAGCGCTTTTGAAACATTATAACCTCGTACAAAAAGGATACGGTATATATCCAGGATATGATTGATCTTATCAATAGAATACCCCCTGCGCTTTAGTCCGACGGAATTAACGCCAACATAAGAAAGTGGTTCTCGGGCGGCTTTTACATAAGGTGGAATGTCTTTTCTTACCAGCGACCCGCCGGTTACAAATGCATAGGAACCGATGCGTACAAATTGCTGCACAGCCGTAAGACCGGCAAGCACCACGCAGTCGCCTACTATGATATGGCCTGCCAGAGTAGTATTATTCGAGAAGATACAATGGTTGCCAACTTCACAATCATGCGCTATATGGGTATAAGCCATTATCAGGCAGTTGTTCCCGATTCTTGTGGAATTGCGGTTTGCCGTTCCCCTGTTAATGGTCACGCATTCGCGGATGGTGGTATTGTCCCCTATTATGCAGGTAGTATCCTCTCCTTTAAACTTCAGGTCCTGAGGTATGGCAGACAGTACCGAACTTGGGAAAATGCGGCAATTCTTGCCGATGCGCGCGCCTTCCATTATCGTCACGTTCGAGCCTATCCATGTGCCCTCTCCTATTTCCACATTTTTATGTATGGTAGTGAAAGGATCAATATTCACATTATGCGCTATTTTCGCGTCCGGGTGGACGTAGGTAAGAGGATGGATCATTTTTTATCTTTTCTTGCGATTTGCGCTACCAGTTCAGCCTCGGTAGCAAGTTTATTGCCTACATATACCATTCCCCTCATCTCGCATATTCCACGGCGTATGGGGTTCATTAATTCCATTTTCAGTATCAGTGTATCTCCGGGACGCACCACGTTCTTAAACTTCACCTTGTCTATTTTAAGAAAATAGGTATCATAATTTTCAGGATCTGCAATATTGTTCATTGCCAGAATTCCACCTGTTTGCGCCAGTGCCTCTATCTGTAAAACACCGGGCATTACAGGGTTTCCCGGAAAATGGCCCTGGAAAAAATGCTCATTGAATGTTACATTTTTGATACCTACAATATGAGTGTCACTCAGTTCTATGATCTTATCCACAAACAGGAACGGGTATTTATGAGGCAACACCCTGGTAATATGGTTAATGTCATAAATGGCCGGCTGCGTAGGATCGTAATTAGGTATATCGGTTAAATGTTTGTTCTTCTTTATGTACTGCTTTATTTTTTTTGCAAACTCCACATTCGATGCGTGTCCCGGCCTGCTGGCAATGATGTGCGCTTTTATAGAATAACCTACAAGTGCAAGGTCGCCTACCACGTCCAGTAGTTTATGCCGGGCAGGTTCATTGGTAAAATGAAGTTGTATGTTGTTTAGAATTCCCTCTTGTTTTACTTCTATCTTTTGCTGGTTAAACACTTTTGCCAGCCTGTTGAGTTCCTCCTGGCTTACAACCTTATCCACTACAACTATGGCATTATTAAGGTCTCCGCCCTTTATCAGGTTATTGTCCAGGAGGTACTCCAGTTCATGCAGGAAGCAAAAAGTGCGGCATGGGCCTACTTCATTCCTGAATTCAGAAATATGCTTCATCCCGGCATGTTGTGTTCCTAATACCGGTGAATTAAAATCAATCAATGTGGTAATCTGGTATTCCGTAGAAGGAACAGCAAGCATATCCACGTTTTTTACCGGGTCGTAAAAATGGATATTATTGACTATGGAATATACGATACGCGTAGCATCCTGCTCCTGCACGCCAACGCTTTCTATCGCCTCCATAAACTGCATGGCGCTTCCGTCCATGATGGGTACTTCGGGGCCGTCCAGTTCTATAAGTGCGTTATCTATTCCCAGACCTACAAGAGCTGCCATCGTATGTTCAATGGTACTCACCCTGGCGCCATTATACTCTATGGTAGTGCCGCGCGATGTATCAACAACAAAGTCAACATCGGCTTTTACTATAGGCTTTTCAGGAATATCCACCCGCTGAAAACGGATACCGAAACCAGGGCTTGCCGGCCTCATGGTCATCGTTACATTTTTTCCCGTATGTAATCCAACGCCCTGCAGGGTTACGGATCCTTTTAATGTCTGCTGGTTTTGACTATTTTTTGTCGAATGCAAAGTATCCGTTTTTATCCTGCTTTCTGTATTTGTTATAATGGTTTCACTCACTTTTTATATTCCAGGTTTTGCGTACTTAATAATGCGGTTAATTCCTGAACAGTCTCTTCCAGTTTTTGTATGCGCTGCTGTAATTCAGGCAAATTTCTGAAAATTGCCTGACTTTTCAGAGAACTTTTATAATCAAATGCCGGGCTTCCGTTTATTGTTGTATTTGAATTGGTTACAGATTTAGATAAGCCGCTTTGAGCATTAATATGCGTACAATTAGCAATGCGTATATGCCCTACCATGCCCACCTGCCCGCCTATCAGGCAGTTGTCTCCTATTTTCGTGCTTCCTGAAATACCTGTTTGCGCTGCTATCACGGTATGTTCCCCTATCTCCACATTATGCGCTACCTGTATCAGATTGTCTAACTTCACTCCTTTCCTGATGATAGTAGAACCCATAGTAGCCCGGTCAACAGTGGTATTGGCTCCTATTTCCACATCATCTTCTATTATTACATTGCCTATCTGGGGTATTTTTTTATAAGTTTTGTCGCTTTGCGGGGCAAAACCAAACCCGTCCCCGCCAATTATCCCTCCGGAATGTAACACAACATTACACCCTATATGGCATTCATCATAAATCTTTACACCGGAATATATTTTTGTATTTTCTTTAATAACAACATTATTACCAATATAGCAACCAGGATATATCTTAACTCCATTACCTACTACAGCATGCTCTCCTATATAGGAGAAAGCGCCAATATATACATCTTTTCCGATTGTAGCGCTGGGAGATATATAAGATGGCTGTTCAATACCCGTTCGGTCTCCGCCTGAAATGATCTCGCTGTATTTCTCCAGCAAAAATGCAAAACCGCTATATGCATCTTTAACTCTAATCAATGTTGGATTTACAGGCCTGTTAATTTCAAGGGTTTCATTTACAATAATAATAGACGCCTTAGATGTGTATAGATATTCTTCATATTTCGGATTAGATATAAAACAAATGGACCCCTCCCCTGCTTCTTCTATTTTAGCTACATCACTTACTTTGGCGTCAGGATTTCCCTCTATGCGGCCTTGTATTAATGTAGCTATCTGCTGCGCTGTAAACTGCATGTATGATTAATTTCTATTGTTCAAATTATTAGCGGTTACCGATCCAATATTATTCAAAATAAATTATTATTCTATCAAAAAAAATAATTTCAATTTATTATTTGCCAGCCTGAATACCTTTAATTAAATATTTATACTTCCCAAGAGATATAATTGTGACCTTTTCATTCGCCACCTTTGCGGTCTTGTTTTTTTAAAGTAACCTGTTATCAACTATTATACTTTGCGTAACATCTCCCCTCCTGTTTTTAGGAGGGGTCGGGGGTGGTTAAGCACCTTTGCGTGATATTTTTTGCACTATTTTACCCCGCTGCAGGTATAATAACCCATTACTGAATATAGCAAATGTAGTTTTTATGTACCGATTTGGCAAGTGTTTGATTAACCAATGAATCGTCAATTTCTGTAATATTCCTTACTGTCCCATTCTTCATTTCTATTTTTATTAATTCTTCATCATTATTGTAGGTACTGTTTGTAGTAACGCCGGTAAAGGCAAAATATTTCAATCCTTCTTCTTCCAGACTTAACAAAGATCTGGCTGTTTCCCTTTTACCCTCCAAAATGCTTGCCAAACTTTCAGAACTGAACAAAACTTTATAAAGTTTTCTCAAAATTAGCATTTTACAAAGATTGGATAATATTTTATCTTCATGTGTTTGCCATACTTTTATTGATACCATTACATCATTATCATCCAGGCTGCAAAAATTGTCCAGGTGCTCCGGATTAATAATAAAATCCTGCTCAGTAAGATCCTTGTATAAAAAATATTTTAATGCTGGTGCTGCAAATAGATCATCACCTTTTTGAGCAAGTTCTTTTGCCCTCATAAAAATATTTATCAGTAGCATTTCAGCGCCCAAAACAGTTTTATGTAAATATACCTGCCAATACATCAGCCTGCGGGCGATGATGAATTTCTCCACCGAATAGACACCCTTTTCTTCAACCATCAGTTCATTATCGCGCACCGTGAGCATCTGCAATATCCGGTCATAACCAATTACACCTTCCGACACGCCGGTATAAAAGCTGTCCCGGTTTAGATAATCCATCCGGTCCACGTCCAGCTGGCTCGATACAAGCTGGTGAAGGTACTTACTCGGGTAGGAATGGTCGAATACCTGTATAGCTTTTTGCAGCATGCCGCCAAACTCAATGTCTAACCGTTTCATAATAAGCCGGGAGAGTGTTTCGTGCGAAACCCCTGCCAGCACATATTCTAAAGAATGGGAAAACGGCCCGTGCCCTATATCATGCAGCAGCGCGGCAAGACGTGCCGCCACGCATTCATCTTTATCCGGGATGATGTCCTTGGCCTTTAATTCATCAAGGGCCTTACCCATCAGGTGGCAGGTGCCCAGCGAATGGGCAAAGCGGGTATGCTCCCCGCCCGGATATACCAGGTGGGCAAGTCCCATCTGTTTAATATTACGCAACCGCTGAAACCATGGATGGTCAATAACCCGCATCAGTTCCGGCTCAGGGAATCGTATAAAACCATATACCGGATCATTAACGATCTTTACCTTGATACTCATTGAGGGGTGTAATTTACCTCATTTTTTCTATTCCATCAGGACTCAATCATGGAATTCGTTGCATTACGAAATGCTGTAGAGATTAAAAACGACTTTTCTTTGTATTGACCCAGCCCCTTTTTTATAAGTGGTTTATTATCTTTTGTCTTATTTCTAAAAACTGTTCCGCGCTCAATTTCATCTTTCGCCGTGTAAAATTAAGATCATCTGATGAGTTGATGGGAACCAGGTGCATATGAGCATGGGGAACTTCAAGGCCTATTACCGAAATTCCGCAACGGTCGCAGGGAAAGGACTTTTCGATAGCTTTTGCAATAGGTTTGGCAAACACCAGCCACTCGCTCAGCAATTGGTCGTCCACATCAAATATCTTGTCCACTTCGGCTTTTGGTACTACTAATACATGTCCCTCTATAATCGGAGAAATATCAAGGAAAGCAAAGAAATGCTCATTCTCCGCAATTTTGTAACACGGAATTTCGCCTGCTATGATCCTGGAAAAAATGCTTGCCATTATGCAGAGATATTTTCAATTCTAAGTTGGAATGTACTGCTGGGCGCTACAATATCAACCACCTCACCTACATGCTTTCCTAATAATCCTTTACCAATAGGAGATGTAACATTTATCTTGCCCAGTTTTGAGTCAGCTTCTTTTTCCGACACGATCTGGTAAACCAATGTTTTTTTAGTACCCATATGGGTAACGGTGACTTTGCTTAAAATGGAGACCTTGCTGATGTCTATATCTTTAGCGTCTATCACACGTGCCGACATAAGTGCCGTCTGCAGTTGCGCGATCTTGGCTTCATGATGCCCCTGGGCCTCCTTGGCTGCATCATACTCCGCATTTTCTTTCAGGTCGCCTTTCTCTCTTGCCTCCGCGATTTGGCGGGCAATCTCTGCGCGCCCCGATGTTTTAAGCTTATTGAGCTCGTCTTTCATTTGAGCCAATGTCTCTTTTGTCAGGTAGTTTAAGTCAGACATCTTTATTAATTTATTTACTACAGAAAAAAAATACAACGCCTCTGTGTAACAGAAGCGTTGCAACGCAAAAATACGAAAATTTTATTATCAGCGTGTAAATCTCAAAGACAACATATGAACCCCATTGGCAGGCCGCTGTGTAGGGCGGAAAGAATAATCAAAAGAATACATAGGTCCTTTTCCACCAATCCTTGTCTGTACTGTAGCCCCGGCTGCAAAACCAGTGTACATGGTAGTGCTCGTAGCCGAATTTCCAATCCCGCTTTCCCACCGGTAAGCTGCCCTCAGCATAAATAAACTATGAAAGCCATATTCCAGTCCACCACCAAGATAATCATTATTGAAAGAATTTGAAGTAAAGTTACCGATAATAGAAAGCCGGTGCATTGGCTCTGCTTCCTTATTACTTAAATGTTTCTCATCAAGAAATAAGTCATATGCAAGGCCTATATTAAGATAAGTAGGCATTTCAAATTTATCGGAAGGGTAGGTCTGCGTTACAGCAAATGTAGGCGAGCTCTGGGGATTGTCTCCGTTAATAGAAAAACCCGTTCCTGTGAAACGCATATTAGTGCCGATATTACGCAGTGTAATCCCGAAATGGAAATTATCCCTTTTACCGGTAGTGTATTGAATACCACCCTCAAATGCAAGTCCCGTGGCGCTGATATTATTAATCTGCTCTGATACATAAGTAGCTGCAATACCCGCATTGATATGCGTGGAAAACTGCTTTGAAAAACCTAACTCAATATTCAGGAACGTAGGATGATAAGTACCATATCCTTCAGGGTTAAAATAATCGGTAACCGGAATATCTCCGAAGCTCATAGACATAATATTAATGCCAATTACTCCTATATCTCCCAGTTTCTGACCAATAGCAACATCGTTAATACTGATATTGGTGCCTGTAAGGTAAATACCATGAGACAAACCCATTTCAGTAGTAGAATCCTGGGCAAGGCCTGCAATGTTCAGTTTCATTGCCTCTATGCCGCCAACAGATGCCGTATTCTGGGCAAAAAGACCGGTAGCGCGCCCCCATGGGTTCATCAGCATTTCAGGAGCACCCGATTGTCCGGTGCGGTCTTTATTGCCTGCAAAACTGCTAAAAGACATTCCGATAGCGCAAATTGCAACTACAGTTTTGGTTGAAAAGTTTTTCATAAACATAAACAAATAAACATTTATTATAAAGTCCGGATTTCAGCGGACATATTGAATTAAATTAATAAGTTGATATATCTATCGGGCGCATTGCACCAAACCAGCGTACTACAGTTTCTCCAATTCCTTCAGCCTTTACATCCATAAGGTACATACCACTCGCTACGGGCAACCCTACGCTATTGCGTATATCCCAATCTATATACGATGTAAGAGGATCATTTTTTGATAGTGTCCGTACTAATGAACCGTCAAGTGAATATATATTAATAGTAACCTGTGCAGGCAGATTTATTATCCTCACCTTGGTATCCAAACGATTCCCTTCATAGCCGGAAAAACCATAGTAAGGGTTTGGCACTGCAAATATCCTGCTCAACAATTTGCTCCTGTTGGAAGTATCGCTTAAGCGGGAAGGTGCAAGTGAGTCTGTTTTGAAGGTATAATATGGAAAACTTGCTTTACCCGGAGTAATTGTTATACCATGCGGGGCCACCAGTGTGGAAATGTCCACACCCTCAAATGGCGCATATGGACGGTTTACTCTGAATCTCAATCTTGTGGTATTGGGAATAAGACCATCTCCGAGTTTTTTGAACGGAACAAGTGAATTGAGAATTGGAACACCAACCCACTGCATCGTAGAGTAAGCAGTAACCATTGGACCTGGAAGACCTGTAGTATCAGATTTTCTCACATTCGCAACAAATACCTTATCGCTATCATATTTAGAACCGGATATATAGACCATATGTTTACCTCCAAAAATAATTGATGCGTCCCAATTATTGAAGAAAGTACTGGATGGATTCCAGATCATATCATTACCATTATCACTTACCAACCATGAATCCTCACCAAAAACAATATTCAGGCGTTCCCCTGTACCTTCATTAATTGCATATCCGGGAAACCATGACATACCTCTGTCATTACTTTCAGTTGCATATATCGGGGTAATGCCATCCGGAGCTACATCACCGTTCCAACTGGCATGACGCCTTAGTGTAAATTTAGCAGCTCCACCCTGGGATAATGCCCAATCCTCCTGTTCTTCTATTACTGCACACCTTGTCCATTTTGACTTATCAGAAGTGAATACAACGTCCACATCAGGCAAATCATGTAAATGGATACTGTCCTGTGTTGCCTTTGAAAATGCAACCTCAAAACCACATTGCGAACCTGTGCCGGCATGCATTGGGAGATAGTAAGCAGCAGCCAGAACATAAGGGCCCCATGTACTTTTTGTCAGAGAAAAATTAGGTAATAGGTTCTCGTAAGCGCTATTAACGTCCGCATACGTGTAATCATTAAAATTACATGGAGCAGAGAATGAATCCAGAGACTTGCCCTTATTAGGGGCAAAAGTATTGTTGCTGCCACATCTGAGCCAGTTGGCGAAACTACTGTCTGGCTGGTCTGGTACACCCATTAACCATGGCTGAGATAAATCGTCAAAAGTAATATCAGATGTAATATACCCATTGCCATGTGCCTGGTCCATACCAGGAGCTGGTTTCTGGGATACCGATATGGAAAGTCCGTATTTTTCAATTATCTGCTCATTAAGGGCGCCAATATTTTCTTCACTGTAAATAGTATCTTTCGCTACGCCATTCAGGAAACCAGTTAATTTCCATGAACCATTAATGATTCCCTGGGTTTTCGCATTATAATCTCCGTATATCTGTAAAACCCAATTATTAATTACGGTATCACTTGGGATCTTAACAGGGTCAACCACCTTTATACTTACAGGCCCTTGCGCAGGCAGGTAAGTTGCCTGCGCAGCCTTACCCGTACTCAATGCAGCAGCTTCAGAAGCCGCGTCTAATTGCACATTATTACCGCCATTACCCTTTCCTTCAATCCTTGTAATCACAATACCGGAACCGAAATCAGAATTTAATACGGTACCCATGCCTCCATTCGAAGGGTTTGGTAACGCAACAACTACTGACACATTAGTACCACCTGCCCCATGCGAACTGCCAATATAAGGAACATCCTGAGTGGAAACAGTATTCCTGGGATCAAACGGAGAGAAATTGTTATATCCATATGCAATAGCTACAAAGTAGTAATTGTGATAATTAATGAACTGCTTATCTGAACCGGTTGCAAACTGGTCTCTTGTCAAAACAAAACTATGTACTATGCCACTGTCCTTACCATTAACTTTTACCTGTGCTGTATTTGTGGTGTCACTTATTGAAATGTTTTTGGTGTAATTGACAATTTGTTTAACACTATCCTGAATATCACACTGGAAAACTTCAATTGCTTTTGAAGTATTAACCTCTCCGGTAGTTTGATCAAAGATATCAGCAGTTGACACCGATGAGTTAGCTAACTGGAATACACGGTAGCCCTCGAAATGATATAAGGAATCATTACTAACACCTTTGGATTTTACAACTACCTGGTGGTATTGAATTGAATCATTATAAGCGCCCTTGCTATTGCCATAGTTCTCTCCATAGTTATTACTACCATAATCATTTACCAGGTAGAAAACAAGCTTTCGGTCCAGTTCTCTTACAACCATCCTCGGTGCTTCAGGGCCTTCTACTGTTTTAAAATGCGAGTCGAATAATGCCTGTGCGCCATCATCAATATTTTTTATCGTTTTAAAATTGGTATTAGGGCATCCTCCTAATCCGGCCCCCCATATACAACCAAACGTAATGTCGTTCATTGAGCCGGACAATAATTGGAATGGCCCGGAAGAAAATATAAACCTCCTGTCATTCGGAAGATTATTACATACGCACTCTGACCAGTCAGACTTATTACCCGGATCGCCCCAGAAAACAAAATTTGAAACCGGGCCTGAGCCATATCCTTTAGACGGAATACCTGCTCCCTGGAAATCATCAGCAAAACGCTCTCCATCTTTTATGGAACCCGTCATATAATTATATATCTGGACACCATTATCAGGATTACCGATAACACTAAAATCATTATTGTAATAGGTGAAATTAGTCATGCCTAGTTGCTGCGTAGTATCCGGAAGTCCAGTGCGGTGTATGATCCTTTTAGGACCCTGGAAAAAGTCAAGGCCTACCTGAGGAGGATTCAGCCCATAGCTATTTACCGGATGACCGCCGCCACCGCCATCATCATTGGTACCATTATATTGAATACCCAAACCTCTTGAAGTATCACATCCAATAAAATCATCGAAAGCCCAGCCAAGGTCACAATCATCCCATACCGCAATATAAGCGCTGTCAATAGTGAGGGCGCCACGGTTTATTACACGATAATTACAAAAGGTAGCATTATTAAGGAAATCCTGCGTAGCATAAGCAAATGCGCTTGTCTGCACCTCGATACCCATTGCTGAGGTTAGCGATTGTTGCTTTACATTACCTGCATCATTGAAAACCCACCATATATACTGGTCGCCCACAATATCAGGATACTCTCCTTTATCGGGTTCATAAATACCATTACCATTAAGATCCTTAAATGGTGCATAAGTATATTTGGAATTCATTGAAAGGGTAGTATTAGCGCCTTTGGCATTGGGATTTCCCGTAGCGGGCCATTGATTGATTACATCGTATAACTGGCCTGAAGTGTTTCCGCCGGTCTTGGATAGTTGTATAAACGTATTAATATCCGACCTGTTAACTTTCCATTGCTTATCCCAGTTGGCACAAACATCATTGGTGATCTTTGCATTCACATCAAGAGCGCCTGGCCAGTAATCATTACCATCCTGCCGGTATGTTTGGGCCGCTACCTTCAGTTGGCCTTGTTTATCATAACCTCCTATCCAGCAGGAAGCCGCGAATTGCGAGCTTTTACCGCTGCCTTTAGGAACTTCATAAGCAGCTGCTCCCTGGCCAATGTTCCACCACATATCTCCACCTGTCATTAAACGGGCGCGAACATTATTTATATCAAGGTCTATAGCCGATGTAGCAGGGATACAACCGGCAGCTGTTGTTTTTAACTGGCTTCTTTTATGAGAAGATGATACCAGATTTTCACGCGCGCTGATATGCGTGGTGACGCCCAAAATTCCCAAAACAGTAATAACGCCTGCAAATCGTATGTTATTTCTAAACATCATAACCTATAAAAGTTATATTATAAAATTATTAAAAATTAAATTCAAGAGCAATACTGATTGTCCGGGCATAGTTATAATGACCCGGATCATTCATATTAATTGTATAAAGGTCCGTATATGACTTTGGATTGATCTGCTGGGGAACAGCTTGTTTTCCAAAAGAAGATGACAGATACCCATTATCATCTGCTTTTCCGGAATAATTATATACACCCAATACGTCGCGCGTATTTAAAAGATTATTGACTTGCACAATTCCCTTAATAAATAACGGACGTTTTGGTTTTACTCCTTCCGGAGCGTCCTTATGCTTTTTCCCGAAAGAAAGTGAGAAATCTTTATCAGCACGCAGATCAACACCATAATGCCAAGGCAATCTTGAACCATTAACACCTCCTATAACTGTATGGCCTACTGCGTCTGTAAACCTGGTGTAAGGTTCGCCGCTTCTCGCCTTTGGTATTAAATGGATACCTGCATTTTGAAAAATGTTCTTACCTCCTACAACAGGGCCCTCACCATCGCCATACATATAGTTTATGGAAGCCGTAATGGTATGGCGGGAATCATAGTCCAATGCATAAACATAACGCATATTAGGTAATCCTGCCTGGATAAAGCTCTGCAACAGACCATTGAATGAAATTTGCCCGTTACTCCCTGCATTACCGTTGGTAGAGTTAGGAGTTGATCCGGTACCTTCCGCAAATTGTAAAGTATAGGAAACATTCATGCTTAAATGATTGGTAGCCCTAAGATCATAAAGCAAAGTCGTTCCCTTGGTAGTAGAAAAATCGCGGTTGCCATAAGTATAATAAGTAGTTGGCCATGCATATAAATACGGAACTACAGTTATCATATCCTTTCTTTCTTTATAAAATGCGGTTATGGTTAATGCTGAATGACTGCTTAACTTTTGCTGGAACCCTACTTCATAATCAAAAGTTTTTTGAGGTTTCAAATTAGCATTATTTATTATAAGATTAGAGTTTTGCTGCAGAAAATAATAGTCAGCGGCCGTAGCGGCGTTATTGCTGGTAGGCCTTTGTGAGTATATATCATAGTGAGCGTAAAAATCCGCTACGTCTGAAATTGGGAAAGAGAAAGAAAGACGTGGCTGAATATTTACCTGTGGCGTATAATCAGTAAAAGAGTGGTTTGGGTTAAAGAGGGTATCCGTAATTTTTGGCAAACTGCCATTTGCATTTTTCACTATGTATGGCTGTGGATCACGACCTCCTGAATATTGCTTCAATACAGAAGGATCTTCGATATACTTACCAGTGGGATCATACCAGTTATTACCATTACGGTACCCAATAATATTTGGCGCCGATGAATTATTATCATCAACATATACAATATAGTCACCGCCCATATTGGCCGGGTGTTTCCCTAAGTTAACTGTATTACCTGCGCCTGACACCTGGCTTACAGATTTTTCAGGATATTCAGAATATGGATCTATTAATACTTTAGTATTCGCTGAATACCTGTCAATACGAACGCCAACATTAAAGTGAACATCTTTGTAAACAAATTTATCCAATAAATATCCTGCTATATAATTTGGGCTAAAGGAACCAATCGGCCTTGAATAATTACCATTCGCATCCTTTAATGTCCAGAAGTCATTGAAGTTAACATTCCCCTGAGTTGCACCTGTATAAGAATAACCCCTGTAAAATACAAAAGGATGCCCGCTGGCTAACAATTCATCTGCAGAGAACATATTTAAAGAAAATGTATTCGGATCTAATGCATCTACATTAATATCCGTAGTGTTGTCCACGCCTAATTTCTTTCTGAGCTGCTGGTCAAAAAAAGTGCCTTTACCATCA
Source organism: uncultured Bacteroidota bacterium (assembly GCA_903887005.1). Taxonomy (GTDB): domain Bacteria; phylum Bacteroidota; class Bacteroidia; order Chitinophagales; family Chitinophagaceae; genus Nemorincola. Next base: position 13,279 of record CAISOH010000263.1, read on the forward strand.
CCAATACCTGACCCAACATTTCTGTAATTATAAATAATAGTATCTGCCGGGCTGGGTATAATTTTCCCATTATTCACGTCAGCCAAGGTATAATGCTGTCCATTATGAACAAATATAGGGTTTAGCTTATCTAATTTCAGATTACCATTATCATAACTGCTTACTAATTGCCTCATCTGAGCCCACAGCGTATTCGTCCCTACCGTACCGTAGTTTGCAACAGCCTCATAAGTACTTTCAATTCGCTGTTGGTAATATAATCCAAACCCAATTGCATGTTTTGTTTTACCAATCAACAAATCAAAAGACGCATCAACGGAAAGTGCATATTGGTCTGAATTAAAATTACTGTAATTAGTGATTGTTTGTCCGGGGCTAAAAAACATACCATAAGTCAGATTGGGCTGGTCACCGTTAGCAAGTGCATTAAATCCCTGGAGCTGGCTTATTGAAATTGGTTTAAGCCCATTTAATGAATTATAAAACTCCGAAGTATAATTAGCGAGGTTAGGATTCAATTCAGATCTTTGAAAACTCATACCATCACCACCAGGTAAATTAGTGTTATTAAATATAGTACCCTGTAAAACCGTAGCTGTTCTTCCGGTTAATGAGTCCTTACCTCCCTGAATAGCAGGTTGATAGAATGTTGTCTTTTGCTCCGTAAATTTACCTATATATCCATAATCAAAAATGTTCTTTTTAAATACAGGGTCCTGAACTGTCTGGGATACTTTTTGATAATCGGCCTGTATGGAATAATATGCGTTTGAAATGATACTGTGTTTGGAAGAGGTATCATTCGATTTACCGAATTTTTGAGTGAACCTTACAAACCCCCTGCCAGTGTATGTATTATAAACCGGAGTAGCCTGTGGTGAGAACATGATCAGCCCACGGCTGTAAGCGTCTTGTTTGGTATAATCGAATGTACCACCGGCAACAATATGCATATTGTCAGTAACCTGGTAGTCAAGTTTACCGCTAAACCTGTCTTCCTGTATTACGTTCCGGGGCGGTATTTTTACCTGCGTAAGTTGATCCGCCGTAACATAATTACTTGCATAATTATACACCGGCTTTCCGCTGTTATCTGAAATGATCTTTAAAGGATTTTTTTGCAGCTTGTCCAGTACATCACCTTTTGCTATATATTGCTCATAATAACTTGGGTATCTGTCATGATCATCGTAAACATCACCGCTTAATGAAAAACCGAGTACCGGTTTTTTAATGGTTTCTCCCTTAACTTTTTTCTTATAAAGAGGCCCTGCTATAGAAAATGAAGCAAGATTATTATTATATCCGTCAACAGAATTTTCCAAACGGATATCACCAGTCATTTTCTGGGAAACACCTCTCGAAGTAATATTTACAACACCACCAGACATATCACCATAGTTGGCGGGTATGCCTGATGTTATTACTTCTAATTGATCAACAGAACCCTGCGACATATTAATACCAGTAGTACCACGCACCTGAACGCCGTCAATAATATAAAGTGTTCCATCCGTACGGGCACCGCCAACATTCACATTTGCACCTCTTTTTTGCTGGTATAATCCAGGCGAAAGGGCCACAAGATCCGTAACATCCTTGGTTGGTATATTATTGATTTCTTCCTTCATAAGGATGTGAGATCCCGGATTATCCTGGTCAACCAATTGTTTTTTATAGGCTATAACTGTAATAGTCTTCAGTTCTTTGGCATTATGCCTGGTCATATTATAATTCCTGGTAGTCCGTGCGCCAGGAGTAACAACAACACCTGTTTCCAGAACGGAATCATAACCTGTATATAATACAAGCACGTTATAAAACCCCGGATCAAGTGGTTTAATGGTATAATTACCATCATAGTCGGTAACATTGCCGCCTTTTAATATACCCCCCTGGTAAACCTGGACTACTGCGCTCGGAAGCGGCTCTTTCTTTTCATCCAATACCCGACCTGATATCTCCTGTGCAAAAACGGAACCGGATAGCCCTGTAAAAACGAATAAAAGCAAAATGCGTAAAGTACGTGCCATATCTTGTATTAATAAATTATTAGCAAATGAGGCGTAAAGGTAGAAAATTCTGTTAAAAATCCATGCTTAACAGTTTTATTTTCCCAAATACCTTTATATAATTTTCAAACAAATGTAAAGTTACTCTCAAACATAAAAATAACCTCTTACTATATAGACGAATAATCAGTAACAAATCTTGGGTTCCAGAAAAGAAATATTTTTAACCTTTTGTTTTCAACAATAATAATATATAAATAAATATTTGTTTTATTACAAAGATCGG
>CAISOH010000264.1 GCA_903887005.1 uncultured Bacteroidota bacterium
CTTATAATGAAAAAATAATGAAAAATCTGAAACAAAAATTAATTTGAAATGAAAATTTTAGAAATGTAAAGGACCCAAACATAAAATAAAATCACTCATATAATTTGTTTAGGAAAAATATGTAGTTTTTAGAGATGCCCATAAATGAATTACCCGGAGTCCATTTTATTCAGCCCGGAGGAATGATTGATAAAATACATGGGTTGTATTTATTTATCGGATATGATACTACTGGCGGCCATTATTACTCACTGGATATTAATACAGGCAATATCATTTATAGCCCTGTATTAACCACCAATATGTCTCAAATAAGATATGATGAACAAGAACAAAAAATTTATGGGCTTTGTTCTGCAAAAGATACCGGAGAGTATTTTGTGTCTGTAGATTCAAAAACCGGAAATTATAGCAGAATATCATTATTGCCAGGTATAAAGTACATAGTTGGAGGGGCTTCTTTCTATACTTATGATGCAGCTAATCATCATTATCTCTTTGTAGGTGAAGATCCAAATAGAAATTCATTTTTGTACACAATTAATTCTCTAAACGGCCAGATTTTATACAAAGCATCATTTACTATGATATCTTCCTTTAGTGACAATGTTATATGCCTTGAGTATGATAATAACTTGAACAAATTGTATGCCATACACTGGGAATCACATACAATTCCTTTTCCTTCTAATGAAAGTGTATTGGTGTTTCCCAATCCATTCAAAACAAAAACTACAATAACTTTTAAAAACCCAATATCAAACATAGTAGTCTCTTTATTTTCAACAGATGGTAAGCTCATCAGTAAACAATCATTTGGTACCGCAAGTCAAATAACGCTTGAAAGAAATGATTTGCCAGACGCGACGTATTATGCATCTATTTGCAGTGATAATGTGCCTATCGGTTTAATAAAACTGGTTGCAGAATAAACTCAATGGCTATATATCTTCAGGGGCTTTCATGCTCCATCTAAAAACCCTTTTATCATAAAGGCCAGCAAATTAATATAAACCTGCTCTATAGGATTTTGTGTATTTGGTAATATCCCCATCCTGGCATTTGGTAATGCTCTATACACTGTTTCAGTTTCTTCCAGCACGAAGTAGTTGTTTCACATTGATTGAAGTAGTTGTTTCAAAATGATTGATACCAAACCACTAACAAGAATTGTCCTTTTAGTGGTATGGTATTTTAGTAGCTTTATTTTAAAGTCCAAAGTATCTTTAGTGAAGATACCGGTTGCTTAAATAATATGGACGGAATTTCCCGCAGTCAGGGAATTGTATAATATACTTTTAACATATTAAGCTCTTTAATCCAATCTCAATAAATCCTGTAAAATTTATTTCCAGCAATCCCATTCCACACATTTTTTCCAGTAATATTTAAAAAAATGGAGTCAATCCTTTACATTTGCACAATTAAAAATCAGTAACATAATGGCTCACGAAACAAATCACGGAGATTCAAAAGAAAATAAGACTATAATATCTTTTAAGAATTCTTTTTGGCTGGTAGTTATTATTGCAGGGCTTTTCGTTGCAGCACTCAATTTTATACAAGCTGAAAGCGGCGCTGAGGAAGGTAAGGGTGAAGCCAAAGAAACTACTGAAATGAAAGCTACTACGGAACATTCAGAAGAAAAAACTGAAAACAAAGCAGCAGCTCCAAAAGCAGAAACTCCGGCAACGGATACTGCCCCTAAAAGTGTAAAATGAACCCAAATGATGTGATAGTAATAACAGGGGCCGCCGGTTTTATCGGCAGCTACCTTACGGGTTTTTTAAACCGGCTCGGTTTTGAACAATTGGTATTGGTTGATGATTTCTCTGATGAAAAAAAGTCGGCAAACCTGGCGGGAAAAAAATACATTCACAAAATACATCGCGAACAGTTTTTTGACTGGCAACAAAGCCATCCCGGTTTTATTCAGTATGTGTTCCATCTCGGCGCCCGCACAGATACTACCGAAATGGACTATGCGGTTCACAAAAAATGGAACCTGGATTACTCAAAGCGTATCTGGGAACTTTGCTCGGAAAATCATATCCCTTTAGTTTATGCATCCTCTGCAGCTACTTATGGCAACGGGGAAAATGGTTATGCAGATGACCATGATATAGTAACCAAATTGCACCCGCTGAATCCTTATGGAGTTTCAAAAAATGAATTTGACATATGGGCATTAGAACAAAAGACCAGCCCACCCTTTTGGGCGGGGCTGAAATTCTTTAATGTTTTTGGGCCTAATGAATACCATAAAGGGCGTATGGCTTCAGTAATATTCCATGCATATAACCAGGTAAAAGAGAAAGGGGAAGTAAAGCTGTTCCGCTCCCACAATCCTGACTATAAAGACGGAGAGCAGATACGCGACTTCATTTATGTAAAGGACGTGGTAAGTGTATGCCTGTGGCTGATGCAGCACCAACCGGCCTGTGGCCTGTATAATACCGGCACCGGCAAAGCCCGCACCTTTAAAGACCTTGTAAAAGCCATATTCACCACACTCCACCTGCCGGAAAATATTCAATTTGTTGACACACCCATAGATATCCGCGACAAATACCAGTACTTTACAGAAGCCGACATGACCAAACTGCACAGAGCTGGATATGACCAGCCATTTTATTCTCTGGAAGAGGGAGTTAGTGAGTACGTGAGTGTGTATCTGGGCACTGGGGCTTATTATTAAGTCAAAGGTCAAAAGTTAGAACCAAAAAGTGATAACGTCTCTGTCGTTCGGCCGGGCTTACGATGACAATTGCTTAATGGTTTCTGATATTGTCATGAATTTACAACTGTACAGTTTTTCAAAGAAATTTTTTATTTTGTCTCTGCTAGTCTTATTGTATTGATTATCTGTTAGTTATATAAATTTTGATAGAAAAGAACTGTACGTTATCTGGACGTTTTCGCTACGTTGGCCTTTTTTGTCTGAACCGGAATTTCTGGAATTGAGGAATTCCTGGAATTGTCGTCATTATTTTGAATTATGCTTTTTTAAGGATTTAATGGATGATGAATAATATAAATTTGAATGATTGCGCAATTCTAGTTCGATTTTTTTATTTTGGTGATTGTTGCGCAGGTTTATTTTGAAAATCAACCAGTTAGTGAAATCTGGTGCCAAATTCTTTGCGCATTTCTTTCGCACCGTCGCGCATTTTTTGCGCACTGAAATTTTATAATATTAAAAATTGTTGGCATAATATACAAATTCAGGTACAAATATAGACATCATTATTGACAATTCCAAATAATTTGTAAAATTTATTTTTTTCGAATATTAGGATTTGGCACAAGGAGTAAGATTCGCAAAGAATAAACATCAGCTACCAAGCGAAGATTGACGCCGTGTCCCGTGAAAACGGAGACACGGCTACGACACGGAAATGGGAATTCAGGATTATTTCACCCGATATGTCGGAGACGCGATGCTCGCGTCTCCGACACGTGTCAGTCTGCCTGCGGAATTAGTCCGGCACACTTACATCTTCACAAACTTCTGCACCTTAGTTCCATTATCACCTCTGAGCGTTATGTAATAAAGACCGGCAGCCAGTGTTTGTATATTCAGTTTTGTTTGTGCTGCGTTTAGTTGCTGTTGCATCAATACCTGCCCTATGCTATTGGTAATTGTACATGAATTGTAGGCGTCCTTTTCCATTTTTATGGTTAGTTCATCATTTCCAGGATTAGGGTAAATTCGGACATCCTGTTTATTGAATGTGGTTACATTCAGTCCTGAACAGTCTAAAATATTTTCCACCATATTCGTCTCCACCACCCCATTATAATCAAAATAGATCCCTGCCTGGTTAAAAATAGTTGTTCCCTTTGGCAAACCTGCTTTTGTGTTGATCGTGTAGATAACCATGCCATCACATTGACCATGATGTGAACTGTCTGGTAAATTGATATTCGGAAAATCGAATTTAATAATTGCATGACCGCCACTATATATCCGGGATGTATTCATGGTAGATGATGCAGCCACAATACGAAAAGACTGGGGATCAAGGTTATCAGATAAAGAATCCATAACAAAAATATTGAATGCTGTGTCGGTACCTGTATTCTCGAAATTAATGGTGTACTGCAATTGCACTGGCATTGTTGTAGCTGGGAGACATCCACTTGGACTTACTGAAATTTCATTCGGATCAGAAGAAGATGTAACTGTATCGTTTTTAATTACAATATTATCAGAAAGATCTGCGTCTCCGGAAGTTGGAGTAACCGTGTAACAAGAATGGACGGTGTCACCCTTGGTCAGAGTTCCTGTGACTGGATTATTTTCAATCCTATAATATATTTGAAATGGAGACATAATAGATAAGCCACTTAAATTCCATGATAATGAATTATCAATAACTGACGAAGGCACTGGATATGCTTCACCTTTAAATACATACCTTGGGCTAAAATAAACAGTCCTAAGTTCAAGTACCAAATGCAACACGCTTAGTCAATTTACGTCCGGGGGTACCC
>CAISOH010000265.1 GCA_903887005.1 uncultured Bacteroidota bacterium
GACCTCAACGCAATATCGCAGGACAGGATAGATAAAGTGCAAGAAAAGCTCAACAACAGGCCTAGAAAAAAGAACAATTTTACCTCACCAATTAAATTGCTAAATTTACATAACGTTGCATTTGCTGCTTGAATTCAGCCTTATGAAAAAGCGAGCGACTCCTCTGAATATATATATATATATCAATAAGGGGCCATCAGCTCCACCTCCTCCTCAAACATCAGTGCATAACCATTCATACAATACCTTTATAATCGATAAATTACCCCTCCAGGCAAGGGTAAAAAAGAAAAATATATAAAGACACTACCTGAATATTAAATAATAAAGTATTTTGCAAGTCGTAATTATGAAATACAGAATTATCCAGCTGGTGTTTTTATTCGTTCTACTTGCATTTATTACAAGTTGCGGACGTACTGTATATAGGGAAAATTTTTCCCAGAGCAATAAATACATTAAATCCAAGAAGCGCTACCAGTTCTGGCATGCCCATGGTTATAAGCCCCGCCAGCATTATGGTGGTTACTGGTAGTCATTGCTTTTTGAAAAACTGTTCAACAGAGGCCCCGGCCCTTACAATTTGAATAGTTGGAGGGTTTCTATTTTGTTTCTTTGTCAATCAGGTCCTCTGCTTCCTTATTAATGTTTCGCCCTTTGCCGAAAATATATCCGGCAGATACTCCCCAGGTTCTGTTCTTATCTATCTCCGTACCTACGCCTATGTCAGTGGAGCCTGCGGTGTACCACGCATGGAAAAACAAGCCGGTTGGCAGTTCGTAACCAGCTGTGAGATGGAGGCCAACATCAAATCCTTTTATGGTATTGCCAATGGATATTTTGTAAGTACCATTAATATCAGATAGTGTATCATTATAAACCTGGTGGTCATGCAACATATTTTTGCCGCCAATTATGTAAGACAGCGTAGCTCCGATACCCGCGATAAAACGCCCTTTGCCCTGCATACCTGTTTTGTACAGCACAGTGAGCGGCAAATCAAAATAGTTGATATAGAGTGTTTGATTTACTGATTCGTTGAAGCTGTCGTTTTTATAGTAAGAGAATGAGCGGACTGCACCCTTCCTTGATAAATACGCACCTGACTGAAAGGACAGATGTTTGTTCATGGGAATATCTATTAGTGCGCCCAGCTTGCCTCCGGCTATAGGGGTGGCATTACCGGAAGTGTATTGTACAGGGCGCAGCAATGGGGCAAATTTCATTGTAGCCATGCCTATACCGCCCTCCACCCCATATCCCACCTGGGCTTTTGTCAGATCCGTACTAACCAAAAATATTGTGAGTATTAACCAGAGTATCCTCAATTATTTTTTCTTTTTGATTGTTTTATTTTTTTCATTTTTAGCCGGTTTGCCGCCAAATAAGTAGCCAACAGAAACACCAAAGTTTATACTTTTAGTAGAATAACCCGCATCCGCCATCGGCGCGAGATTTACAAATCCCATCTGGTAATAGGCTCGGATAAAATAACCCTTTGCAAATTGATAACCGGCGTTGATACCGATCCCGAAATCAAACCGTTTAATATAATCAGCAGAATCCGGACCCACTGTTATTTTTGAAGAGGAGTCGAAAGTTTGACCTCCGAAGAAACTTCCACCTTTTACACTCAACTTATAAGAACCACCAAGATTAATGCCAAGGAATGGTCCCGCGCAAAGAAAAAACCTGTTGCCAGCAGCATCCCCAAATTTATATGTCACATTGGCCGGAATTTGAATAGAATTGATATGCACTGAAATATCTGCATTACCGAAAAACAGGTAGTTGTAAGAATAACTAATGCCATTAATGGCATAAAACAGGCCGGGTTGTAAAGAGATGTTATCATTGATCCCATAATCAACGATACCGCCTATTCTGACGCCAGGTACCCAAACAGTAGTAGGAGCAATAAATCCCGGTATTGTGATGTTATAATTAGAAATATTAAGGCCAGCTTCCGGCCCATAGGTAAGTTGTGCTTTTGCGGTTATGGAAAGGAATCCAACCATTAAGCAGGATAAAAGGATTTTTTTCATTTGGAGTGTGTTTATACAAATGTAGAGATAAGCAATAAAATAAATGAATTATTTAGCGTCTGCTTACAACAATTTATGCAAATTCCGGATAACAGCATTAGTATATCTCATATCATTGATGCTACTTACCCACTTTATCATTTTAATTGAATTGGTTAAAAACACTTCATCAGCCTGCAATAGTTCATTTACAGTAAGGTTCTTTTCTTTCACTAAAATTTTCTCCATAATATTCCTTCTCATTACTCCGGCAACACATCCCTCAGATAAGGGTGGCGTATATACCACGCTGTCTTTTATCCAGAAAATATTGGCAAGAGTGCTTTCTATAATATTACCGTTGGTATTGCAGATGAGCGCGTCGTTCCATTTATGTTCTTTAGCCTGTCTTGCGGCTATGGCGTATATCAGTGCATTACATGATTTAAGATTGCTGAGAGCGTCAGTGCTTTTATTAATACCTGTAGCTATTCCCGCTACAAGGCCATGCTCATTGATAGCTATTGTCTCAGCTTCCAGCGGAAAGCATTCTATCACAAAATCCGGTTGTCTGCTCCCAGAGCTATATAAGCCGCCGCCGGCAGCAAACACCTGCAGGCGCACACGGCTTAGTTTTTCCAGCTTATTCTTCTTTACGGTAGCCAACACCTGACTTTCGAGCCATTCATGGGTCATGAGTGCAGGTATCTCAAAATACAGCTGTTTCATGCCTGCAAACAGCCTGTCCCAATGGTATTGTTTCAGCCTGATGGCTCCGTCCTGTATCAGCAAGGTTTCAAACAGGCCATATCCATACCTGAATGCGCCATTGTCAATAGGTATTCCGGCATCCTCCAGTGGGATTATCTTTCCGTTTATGTTTATGTGGTTCAATATGTAATTATAGATAATTCACACCGAAATTAATAGAAAGCAGCTATTTGATGTACTTTTGTTTCAAAGTAATAGCGTATGAAATTTGAAAAGCCTGTTCCGGTAAAATGGATAGCGGAATTTACCGGGGCGGAATTGATTGGTAATGATACCCAGGATGCTACCGGCATCAATGAGATACATAAAGTAACTACAGGAGATATTTCGTTTGTTGATTTTGAAAAGTATTATAACGCCTGCCTTAATTCACAGGCAACGGTCATCATAATAAATAAGGCAGTGCCCTGCCCGGCAGGAAAAACATTACTGGTAACTAATGATCCTTTTAGCGCCTATGTGAAAATAATCAATCATTTCCAGCCATTCGAACCGGCTACTAAAATGATCAGTGACAGTGCGGTCATAGGAACCGGAACCCACATCCAGCCGGGAGTATTTGTCGGCAATCATGTGCGGATCGGGGAGAACTGCCTCATACATCCGAATGTGACGATCTATGACCACACCATTATCGGGAACAATATAATCATTCATGCAGGCTGTGTGCTTGGCGCGGATGCGTTTTATTTTAAACGCAGAAAAGACCGCGAAGTGCAATATGACAAGATGGTGAGTTGCGGACGGGTAATAATAGAAGATGATGTGGAAATAGGTGCAGGCACTACCATAGATAAGGGCGTGAGCGGGGATACTATTATCGGCAGAGGCACAAAACTGGATAATCATATACACATAGGGCATGGCGCTGTGATAGGTAAGAATTGTTTGTTTGCTGCCCAGGTAGGTATCGGCGGCAAAGCTATTATTGAGGATGAAGTAATACTCTGGGGACAAGTGGGCGTAAGCAAAGACCTTACAATTGGCAAGGGCGCCATAGTATTGGCGCAAAGTGGTGTACCATCAAGCCTGGAAGGCGGGAAGACTTATTTTGGCACCCCCGTTGGCGAAGCAAAACCAAAGATGCGTGAACTGGGATGGATAAAAAGAATACCTGAAATCTGGGAAATGGTAAAGAACCCGGCCTCACCCCCGGCCCCTAAAGGGGAGTTATAATCTGGTTTTTTCGAAAATTCAGCACTCCAATGGTATCTATAACCGTAAACAACGACATACTGCTCCGCTCTTATGTTGCAGAAGATGCGGCAGATTTGTTTGAGGCAATCAACAATTCGCGCCAGCACCTGCATCCCTGGCTGGATTGGGTGGACAAGACAACTAAACCAGAACATTCCCTTCAGTTTGTTCAACAGTCGCTCCACCAATTGAATACCCAGGAAGCGCTTGCATTGGGTATTTTTTTTAATGATAAATTAATTGGTGGCATTGGAATGCATCATTGGGAACTGTCAACTAAACGTGCGCAGGTAGGTTACTGGATAAGCATGGAATATGAAGGTAAGGAAATCATGACCAAAAGCCTTGTGAAATTTATAGCATTTCTTTTTGAAAAAATCGGGCTCAATAAAATAGAAATACACTTTGTGCCGGCAAACAGACGCAGCGCAAAACTTGCCGAACGGTTAGACTTTAAAATAGAAGGCGTCATTCGCCAAAGTATAATAAGGAATGGGATGCCGGAAGATTTGGTAATAACTGGTTTATTAAAGAGTGAATGGAAGGGAGAGAAGTTAAACGGGTAATTGGTTGACTGATCAGAAGTGAATCGAAAACATAAGTAAAATTAGTATATTCTTTATACCAAATGGTATAATACCATTTGGTATAAAATATGGAGAACAGCGGAATAATAAATTTTCAGATCGCAGTAATCATATAAGGCTGGTTAAAAAATTGCTTTTTAAACCATAATTCAAATGCAGGATCCAGAAATTCATAGATGCCGTTTATTTCATGAATTAAATCCTTGTTGATAAGGATATTTTTGTTTTTACTTACGTTTCTTGGTGTTCCTAAATTATAGCGCTGCATAGTGGCTGTAGCTGTAAATTGCCCTTCGCCCATGGCTACCGCTTTTAATAAATTAAGCTGAGTAACGCTAATGGTTTCCACTTCTTTCTGGTATAGCGGGGTATTGGCTTGTATAAGCTCATCCAAAGCGGCGTTTATTTCTTTTATAGTGGCTTTTTTAGAGGATAAATTCCAGGTATAATGAGCCAGTTGCTGCACATACCATGAATGGTTTTTCATGATCGCGGGAATCATTTTGGCTTCCTTTTCGTCTATTTGTTTACCACTGTTTTTAAAACTTCCGCAAATAAAACTTACCCATTTTGAGGTCTCAATCTTTTGCAATAGCATAATATCCCCGAAGCGGTAAAACGGCTTTGAAGGATTATTGAATATATCCGACATCATATGGCGCTTGCTTCCGTATAAGCAATATGTAACGGATTTTTGCCTTTGCCAGCAGGCACGCATTTTTTTTTCAAAATCTACATAGTTTGGGAAAGATGATAAGTTTTGAAATTCATCTAAGCAAATTATAAGTTTAATGCCTTTTTTTTGTGAAATAACTTCCGGCAGGTTTAAAACTTCGTCATTATGTTTCTTTAGTTCCTTCCAGTCAAAGCTCAGCGTAAAATCAGCGCCGGGATCTATCCCCATGCTCAGTTTCGGGATAAGCTTTTTAAAAAAATCCTTCCCGCCGCTTACCCATTCCTGCCACCTGGAAGAAGATGCCTTTATTATTTCCCGGGCAAAGGTTTCTAAAAATTCCTCTTCACTGCTTACGGAGAACAGGTCAATAATAATGGTTTTTGTTTTCTTCTCCTTTTTGTTAATCTCTGCTATTACCTTTTCAACCAACGATGATTTACCCCACCGCCTGGGTGAAATAATCATGGTGTTGATACCATTTAGCAGGTTACTGCGCAGTTTTGCCGTTTCTGTTTCCCGGTTGGTAAACGAATGTTCGCTTACCGTCGTGCCATAAATAAAAGGAGAATCTTTCATAACCAATAATTATACCTTTGAGTATAATACCATTTGGTATTATACTCAAAGGTATAAAACTTATTGAAAAAATGAACGCCTTAAAAAATATGGTTATACAGCTTTATCCGGAAATATCCTTTGTATCTCTTTACCTTGCTTAACCTATTCAGGAATCTCCCTATTAGCAGACCATAGTTCCCAACTGGCCTCGGCCTGCAACTGCAGCATCTCAAAACCATTTTTTATAGTTGCCCCTTTCTCTTTTCCGAGCGATAAGAACTTGGTTTCTTCCGGGTTATAAATAAGGTCGTAGAGCAGGTGATTTTCTCCAATGGCACTGTATGGAATATTCGGGGCGGCATCAACATTAGGGTACATGCCTGCTGGGGTGGTATTGATGATAAGCTTGTACTGTGTAATTAATTCCGGAGTAAGTTCTTCGTAAGTGAGTACGCCTTCTTTTTTATTCCGTGATACTTTTTGAAAAGGGATACCCAATTGCTCCAGCACATAAGCTACCGCCTTGGAAGAGCCCCCGGTACCTAATATTAATGCATTGGTATGATGTGGCGTCAATAATGGGTTCAGGCTTTGTTCAAATGCTGTGGCATCGGTATTGTAACCTTTTTTCCATCCATTTTTAATAACGATGCAGTTTACTGCTCCTATATGGTCTGCCACCTCATCAATTTCATCTAAGTAGGGAATGACAGCTTCTTTATAAGGTATAGTAACATTTAATCCGGCCAGGTCAGGATTGTTTTCCAATAATGCAGGCAACTCCCGGATATAAGGAATAGGAAAGGGTTCATAGAGCGCGTCAATATTCTGCTCTGCAAATTTCTTTTTGAAATAGGCAGGTGAAAAAGAATGATTAAGTATAATCCCGATAAGTCCGTATAGTGGCTGCATTATGTTAAGTCAAAAATAGGAATGTCAAAACTAATAAAGGACCCAACCTTACTTGCATTAAATTTATATTATTTAACCTGTGGATTATCATTCATGACCTCTAATAAAGCCGGTTAATTTTATGAATGGTTTGCCCTTGCCTTAGCCTCCTGTTCTAAAAACAATGTGAAAGTATCCCCCCGTAGCCCCAGGCGTGTTGACTCTAATGGTATCACTTCGGCGGGTGCAATGTTACCAAGATTCACATTTGCTCCAAGTAATTCAAGGAAGTAAACCTGCTGCGCTTTCTGCGGCGCCTCCCAGATGATCTTTTCGTAGGGTATCTGCGTCAGTATTTCCTGCACCAGGCCTTCACGCACCTCGCCTGATCCCCGGTAGATGCCTACATTACCCGCCTCTCTCGCTTCCGCTATCACATAGGTAGCGCCTGCTTCCAGTTCGGCCTTCATCAATTCTATCCATTTATACGGAGGCATAATGTGAGTGGCGTCCTTTGAACCTACTTCCGAAAGCACAGTAACCTCTTTTGCCAGCTTTTCAATATATCCCAGCTTTTCAATATGGGGTATTATAATCGATCCGTCCGATACTTCAACATGGTTTAGACCGTAATCTTTTACCATAGACAGGTAGTCATCGAACTGGTCACGTACTAAAAAAGCTTCAAAGAGCGTACCGCCGAAGTAAACGGGTATATTGTTTTCACGGTATATCTCTATTTTTTCTCTCAGATGGTTGGTAACGAAGCCGGTACCAAAACCAAGTTTTACTATGTCCACGTATGGCGCTGCAACGGAAAGGAAATCTTTTGCCGCAACCAGCCCCATACCTTTATCCATCACCATGGTGAGCCCGTAGTTGCGGGGACGGATAGTTCGTTCTGGAATATTTTTAAGTCTGAAATTCATGTGTGTGCCTGTTTCAAAGATAGCGCAAAGATAAGTGAAGATGTCAACTTCACTAAGCTTTCCTTCTTTTAACAGTAAAATGCGTTTTTCGTGTTGTATATTGCAACCATAATTAAAGTATATGAAACGCGACAACCGCATTTTTGGTTTTGTTATAGGATTGTTTTTACCATTCATCGGAATGATAGTTATGTATTTGTTGTGGGGCCACCATCAGGGCTTTGGCTCCTTTATAAAATCTCTGATACATTTACGCGGAATGGCTTCAAAGGTGTTTACTCTTAGTATATTGATAAACCTTATCCCATTTGCTTATTGTAATATCAAACGTATTGATCAGACAATGCGAGGTATTTTCGTTGCTACAATGCTGTATGTTGTGCTTATTGTTCTCATCATGTTTGTCTGGTAATCTATGCGCTATTATATAATAGCCGGAGAGGCCAGTGGCGACCTTGTAGGAGGCAATCTGATTAGGGCGATACATGAGCAGGATACCCACGCTAATGTCCGCTGCTGGGGAGGCGACAAGATGGAAACCGCAGGAGCCACACTGATAAAGCACTACCGGGAGCTTGCATTCATGGGCTTTGTAGAGGTCATTACCCACCTGCGCGCTATATTCCGCAATATTGAGTTTTGCAAGAAAGATATACTGGCATACAAGCCTGATGTACTTGTATTGATAGATTATCCTGGCTTTAATCTGCGTATAGCCGAATGGGCAAAAAAACAAAACATGCGCATAGCTTATTATGTCTCGCCGCAGGTATGGGCATGGAAAGAAAAAAGAGTGGAAAAGATAAAGCGGGATGTGGATAAAATGCTGGTGATATTACCTTTTGAAGTGGATTTTTATAAAAAATGGGATTATAAAGTAACCTATGTCGGGCATCCGCTGGTAGAGGTAGTGCGCGAGGAAAAAAATAATGTGCCGGTAATTTCGCTTTCAGATAAACCGGTAATTGCCTTGCTGCCGGGCAGCAGGGCTCAGGAGATAAAAGTGAAGCTGCCAATTATGCTGCGGATGGTAAAGTATTTTCCGGAATACTGCTTTGTAATAGCGCAGGCATCCGCTCAACCCGATAGCCTGTATAAAGAAATAATAGGTGAAGAACCTGTACTATTGGTAAAAGATCAAACCTACAACCTGCTCAAACAGGCAAAAGCAGGGTTGATAACAAGCGGCACTGCTACACTGGAAACGGCTTTATTTGGAGTGCCCCAGGTGGTTTGTTACAAGGGCAATGCCGTTTCTTTCTGGCTGGCCACAAAACTGGTCAGTGTAAAATACATATCGCTGGTGAACCTGATTATGGATAAGCCCGTGGTTACGGAGCTGATACAAGGCGAACTGACAGAAGCAAATCTTAAAACCGCGCTCACCCGCCTGCTTCAGGATGAAGCCTATAAGAAGGAATTAAAACAGGATTATGAAACCCTCTGGCACAGCCTCGGCGACAAACATGCATCCGTCAATGCCGCAAAAGAAATTATAAGTTTAGCGTCAGGAAATGTGTGATAGAATTAGTTTATTTGCTTTTAATTTTCGACAAGTCCTTACTTTTACCTTCTTTTAATCTGCCGGATATGGAATACAGTTTTTAATTAATATAGGTTGAATTGCGAATGTGTCCGCATTATTTGAAAAGATCAACTCCACCATAAGTCCTTTTGCACCCACATGCTGCTGGTCAAAAACAAAATTACCAAGACTATAAAAAATCGGCTTACCCTTGTAAATTGAATGCGGCTGAATGGCATGTGGATGGCAACCAATGATGGCATCTGCTCCGGCATCAACAAGTTCTTCTGCCTGATGTCGCTGTTCGGGTAATGGAGTTTCCTGAAACTCTGCTCCCCAATGCAGGAACACAACAATTTTATAATCATTGTTAGTTTTTTTAAATTCCCTGATTTTGTTTTTTAAGTCTTCAACAGTGGCCTGGCAAATGCCTGCTGAATCAGGTAAATAAGCCCAGTTTTCAAGTGTAAGCAATACTGATGAAAACAAGGCAACCTTCATACCTTTTTTTTCTATTATAACCGGCTTACATGCATTATCCTGGTTTATTCCATAACCAATTGGGATGAGCTGGTTGTTGATTAAATTATTGTACGTTTCATTAATTCCTTTTCTGCCCTGATCATAAGTGTGATTGTTTGCCATTACTAGATGAGTAATGCCTGATTTTCTAATTGCCGGTAACCATTTAGGTTCAGCTCTGAAAATGTATTTTTTATTTACAGGCGCATAGATTTTTGTAACAGGGCATTCAAGATTTGCAACAACAAAATCAGCCTTTCCAAAATGCGGTTTTACATTATCAAATAGAGCTGCAACACCTATTTTATCTATCTGCTCACGAACACCCCTATCCAGTAAAAGGTCGCCAACAAAGTAAATTTTAAGCGAGCTATCACTTTTCCTGCAACCTGTCATGAAAACAGTTGCCACGGAGACAACAAGAAAAATAAAGAAACCATTTGATTTTGTCAACATCCTGAACTGTAGGTAACTTTTTCGTCATCTTTTGGCTTATTGCCGGGTGGAAGAATAATATCTTTCATCCATTGAGGAATGACCGGCAGATTTTTTTTCAATTCAAGTAATTTTTGCCACTCTTCATCCGTTAATCTTTTGTTCAGCGGCTGTACAAATTCATAATAGCTAAAAGTAGCGCCTTTAGTAAGATAGAGATAGCCTTCAATTTCAACTACAACAAATATTTCATTCACATCACCCACACCTTCATGAAGAATGCCATCCTTATCGCAGCCGGGTACATTTCTTGTATAAACATCCGCTACAACTGCTACTGATTTATCAGGCCCGCTTACATCCTCCCAATGATCAAAACGTTTATCAGGATCGACAATAGAGAGAGTGAGATACTCAGTACTGGACCCTATTATCTCGATAGTATGATATTCCTGTTCCGATAATTTCATGTGCTTCAATTCTTTTTCACTGGCAGAAAGAAGAAACAGGGTTGTTTCATTCAATTGCTTTGTTTTGGAGTCTATATCTTCAGTAAATAATCCATTCCTTTTAAGTACATCTTCTGTAAGGCTAAGTAACCCGATCATACTATTCCAAAAATTAATATTGGGTTCTACATATCCTACAGTATATGGGTCGGGAGGGCCGCCACCTCCACACTCTGCAGCTTCAGGTTGCTCACCATACAGAATAGCATCATGTTTCAGGTCTGTCCATGAAGCAAGTGATGTATTCAGATTTTTTCTTGCCCACATATCAGTTTTCATAAAGCCCGGATAGACCGGGTCATTTTTTTGCATCATTACGAGGCTGCTCATCCATTTATTATATACGGTTTTATTCCAATCCTGGTAATTCTCAAACTTTGCTTTTAATTTATTCAGTTTGCTGGTGTATTTATCCCAGTTATTCGACTCTTTATCTTCCTTCAGGAGTATTTCTTCTGCTGTTTTATTTCCTATGGCGGCAAATACATCAAGTCCTTGGGGATAGGCACGTTTTGCATTGGGGGTTAGATCTGCGAGCTCCTGTAAAATTTCATTATCAAAAAGGTAGCGCTGAGGCATAAAGTTTATTTTATCAGGGCAAGATAATTCGGTCTTAGGTTTTATTTTATTTCTGTTTCTGGCTACTTCTTTTAAATATGCATCTACATTCCGCTGAATGGAGGGGTTCATTGCAGAAGACAGATCATTAATATTGTTTTGCTTAAAATAAGATACCATATCATTAACAGAAAGATTATCCGGCTCCCCAATCAGAAAAACAATCGGTTCATAAACAGAATTATACAGACTTATGAGTGAGTGATTCGCTGTGGATTTACCGGTGTTAAGTAAATAAGCCATAAAAATTGAACGTTTCAGCTGCTCTGGTGAATTGCGACAAAATGCTGCTGTCTGGAGCCACATCATTGCTTTGAAATATTTTTTCAAGTCCTCAGTTCGGGTATAATGCCCTCTTGGTTTGAATAAGCTATATCCAAAAAACCGTTCGTTCTCCAGGAAATCAGATTTGGCATCAGTTTCGGCATTAATATTGGAAATTTCACCTTCAAACATTTCCTTGTATTTCTCAGGTACGGGCTTTTTCTTACCGGTCAAAAGATAATGAGGTATTGCGTAAAAAACAGCTGAATATTCAGCAACTGATTTTATTTTTTCATCGTTTGCAGAGGAGGCTGTTTTCATAGCCTCTGAATACATGCCTTCTGTGAGCTCTGTGATAATAGGAATAAACTTACTTTTTTCTATTGACCTGAGTAAATATGAAAAATACATGTGATAAAGCTGAAGGTAAAGGTCAGTAGTAACAAAATTGGGAATCTGGTGATAATCACTTTTCTCGTAAACATGAAACAATTGAATTTCATCACCCGGTACTATAGCAAAATTGTTTTTATCAAGCAGGCTTATAAAATCTTTCGATATGTTTTTAAATTGAAACAGGTTTACAATATTGTCAACATTAGCGAATTGCAAGCCATTTCTATCAATAAAATTATTCTTAAGTTTTTGGGACTCCATCGCTTCAATTTTTTTACTGAAGGCTTCTTCCTCAGCTGTGAGCTTTATCGGTGGGAATGGTGATTTATTATCCGGGTATTCTGACTCGTATCTTGCATTCATTAAAGAATCATATCCTTTCATGTAAGCCGAAAAATACCCTCTCAGATCTGCCTGCATAAAACAATAGCCTTGTTTTGCTATCAATTCGTTTCTTAACAATCTCAGGTCTTGTAAAGACTTCCTACTTAAGTCCTGGTTAAGATCTATCTTCCGGTTTAGATCAAAACCCAATATTGAATCAGATTGAAGATCTTTAGGCATCATTTTTTCTGTTCTGCCATTCTGACCTAGTTTCTTGTTATCATTTCCACATGATAAAATCAGAGACGTGAAAAAGGATACAAATAATAGAACTTTAGTTTTTTTCATTACCGGAGTTTGCTTTGGTTAATAATTTCCTGGCCTCCTCTAAATTCCCATTTCTCATTAAGTATTTTACAAATGTAAGTCCAAACACTTGCCATTTATAATCTGCAACAAGATATTTCCCATTTTCCTCTAATTCAATGGTTCGGATCATGTTTATGGAATCAGAATGGACTACTTTAAAATACTCGAGTGGTTTCGACACTCTTGATCCAAGCCATAAAGGCCGTATAAATCCATCTATAAGTTTGAAGATGAAAATGCGCTTCCGGCTTATGCTGTCAAATCTTGCAGGTTTAATAACACCCACAATTATATCTTCCGATCCATCAGCATTTATATCCGCACATTCAAAATGAAAAATAGGATAGTTGAGTTTCCATTCAGAAATTTTATGTTCTGCTTTTCCTGAGCAATCAGAAGAAATAATTGAAGAACTGCCATCAGAGTTTTTTTTCAATGATATTTTTAGGTAAAGGGTTCCATTGTGGAATGTATAAGACTCATTTGAAGTTATAAAACAATAATATAGGATGAAATAAGAAAATAATAGAATTATAACGCTGACAATTATTCTGATACCAATTATTTTCCACTTCATAATTAGAAAACAAATTTATTTATTTGTGCATGTTGTTCAATAATTCCTTGTTTTCGTAAAGCAAATTATGCTTGTTTAAAAAGATCTTTTTAAACCTTATTGTTTCTTTTATCAATCTGCTTCAAAATCTTACAGACGAAAAAGCATAAGGAACATGACAATTTTATTGTTTTCAATTGTTTCTGGCAGTCTTTCTTTTTTATTTATAACAACGGCACATAAAATTCCAGTAAATCACCGCCTGAAAATACGAACAATCATCACAATGATTGCAATCAGGAACATAAACAAGGAAATGCGGTTCATCCCATTCATTAATTTAATGTTTATGTTTTTGGGATCATTAGGATCCCGTTTGCGGATATATAAATAAGTAAGAATTTGCTGCCAGATATCATTTTTCATAAGGTAAAGCTTTTGACTAAAGTTACGAAATAAATCAAAGAATAGCTATATTCGCACTCCGTTTACAATAAGTAGTATCTTTTACTGCCAATCAGGAGTAAATCACACGGATACTGCCAACTGTAAACTGCCAATTATGACTGGGGAATTAGCTCAGTTGGCTAGAGCGTCCCAAAATGTCGGGAAGGTCATAGGTTGAGTTAGGATATTATCAAGTTCTTTTTTTGGGGAATTAGCTCAGCTGGCTAGAGCGCTTGCATGGCATGCAAGAGGTCATCGGTTCGACTCCGTTATTCTCCACAAAAGCGGGGACATCACTCGAAAGAGTAATGTTCCCGCTTTTATTTTCTTCTGAAATGCCCGTCAGGTCTGCAATGTAATGGAATATTGAATTTACTCTCAGGGTTCGACACTCGTTAGTTTTCCTGCAATAGGACAATCCTTCTGGAAATACTAACTTTTGCAACGTCTGTTTATCAGCGTAATCGCTGGAATCCCACAGGGAAGCGAGTTTCGAGGCCATTGTTATTGCATTATCAATCAGCAATTCAAGGTTCGACACCTTTTTCACGTTCTTAGCGAGACTTTTGTAAATCTCTGACCTTTCCGCAATAAACTTGCCTTTGAATTTATCGAACATGCTCTTATCTATTTCTTCAAGAATGTAGCGTTCCTCCAGTCGCTCAATCTTCTTTTCTACCTCTGCCAATTGCTTCTCAAGACTAATTTTTAATTCATCCTTGTCTTTGTTTAGCTGATTGTATGTAGCAGTAATCTGTGCTTTGATGAGCTTACGGTAATCATCGTTGATGTCAACGGTGTACTTCTCCATTATAGCTTTTATCGCCTCATGCAGGCTATCAGCTCTCCTATTGTTCTTGCAGCCGGGTGTATTGCATTTGTAGTAGTATTTTTGATTTTTATAGGCTTTGTATCCCCTCAGATAACTACTACATTCATCACACGTCAGGAATCGCTTTAACGGGATATTTTCATTGTCGTCCTTAACCCTGTACCCCTGATGGTTCTTAGCTAAAAGACCATTTACTTCTAAAAATATTTCCTTAGAAATCACCTTCTCCTGAATGCCGTCTATCACCCTGCCTTCTAATGCACTATGCACCAGCAAGCCACAATAAAATGGATTCCTAAGAAAATCTGATATTCTTTGATTGTTCAATTTCAGTCCATGCTCAGCGAGTTTGCTTCGCACTTCTTCATTGGTTAAGCCTTCCGCTTTCCAGAAAAACCCCTTTCTTAGTAGTTTACCGACACTATTAACCTTAAAAGACTTCACACCTTTTTCCCAAACAATGTCATAACCCATTGGTGGAGCAGTACACCAAATGCCCTGATGTATCTTCTCCCTAACTCCTGCCATACATTTTTCCCTGCGCTGCTGGTTATCATACTCACTAAAAATGAATTGTATGTTCTGCTGTAAACTCCCACTTGCAGTTGACGAATCTGACGGCTGAGTTATTGAGAACACACTTACCCCCTCCCTCTTCAGCTTTTCGGCTATGTAAATAGCATTAGCACCTGAACGGCTAAACCGGTCCACACTGTAAACAATGATGTGAGATATTTTCTCCTTACTTTTCTTCACAAACGCCAGCATTGAATTAAAGTGTTTTCGCTCATCGGTCTTAGCACTTTCGTATGTGCCACCAAAGCACCCCATGATCTGGTAACCACTTTTTACAGCGTATTGCTCACAGGCTTTCTTTTGCGTTTCCAGGCTCATGTTATTGTCAGCCTGCTCCTTCGTTGAAACTCTTGTATAAATTACACAGTTGCGTGTAGCGGAGGTTTGTTTGTTCCTTCCTTTTCCAAATGTTTGAAATAACTCAAGTCCGTGTTTACTCATGCTGCAATTTTAATTTCTGTTTGATTACTATTATTTAAAGCAATTTCTTTGCCAAACTTCTTTCCTTTTGACCAGTTATTATACACTACTACCGAAAAGGTTTTTAATGTACTGATTAGCTCTGAAATCCGCTCCTCATCCCATTCTTTAAAGGTATCCAGGCTTCTTACGTCTTCTACCGATATATCCTCCGTCCTTTCTAATGAATCTAATTTAATCTCTTTTACCATAACAAATGTTTATCTGTTCACAATTAACAATTCCTTTCACAACTTTGGACTTAAAGCATACAGCTTTCTTAGCCCTGTGCATTTCAAGTTATCCTTTATTCACTAACGTCAGTCCATAAATTCAGCCTGAACTAAAGAACGAGCGATAACAACTACAAACACACATAAAGTTGATAAGCAATATAAATTTCTTGTTAAAATCCATACTATAGATACTGCAATTACTACACCGGGAAACTGAGGTTGGCAGAGAAAAAAATCAATCCAAATGAAATCTAATTCTACTCTAAATTCCGACAAAACGTTGGCAAATAGCAATTAAATGGAGGGATAGATAATTATTTTTATGTTGACAAAAAGTCCTGCCAAAGCCAATCTCTTATACAGCAATTATGGCAGAATTGAGGTGCATATTATGGTCGCTTCCCTTGCTGCAAGCTGCTGTTGCACAAATGTTTACTTTTCAGGGTTATGCTGAGTTATGAGGACTTGTGCTAGAGATTATTGAGTACTGTGAACCATAGGCAATTTTATGCAGCGGTTTTCAATTACAATTGTTCCTATTTTTGATTTCGTCCACAAAATTTACTGTATGTGCCAATCACAACAACTTTTTCCCCTTCCGATACATTACAACCGTTTGTGAAAGCATTTGCAATTAGCCAAAGATTGAAAGCAGGTGACTATAAAGTATTCCCTGACACCTGCATCGTGATGGGTTTTCAGTATTCAGGCAAACACAGCTACATAGATGATGGTCAATCTATATTATTGGGTTCTGCATGAATTATTGGCTTAAACGATACCTACAGAATATTTCACAACTCAGCAGAAACAACAACGCTGTTTGTTATATTTTCAGAAACTGGTGCCGGTGCATTTTTCAAATATTCAATGCACCTGCTTTTTGGTCAGTGTTTACCGTTGGATAATTTCATATTGGGTGCAAAAGTGGATACGATAATTGCACAATTAACCAAAGCAAGAACAGATACCGCCAGATTAAAAGTGATCGAGAACTTCCTTATTTCCAGACTGAATAAAAAGGTAAAAATTGATCCGATTGGGATAGCAATAGATCTAATAAAGCAGGGTGCGGGGAATACTAAAATTACGTTGCTTGCCGAAGAGATGAAATTGAGCCTATGTCAGTTTGAAAAACGTTTTCGGAAAATAGTGGGTGCATCACCTAAAACATTCTCATCTATTGTTCGGTTAAGAAAGCTGATAAATGCTGCACCCAATGATTATAATATGACCCGGCTTGGTTTGGAAGCTGGGTTCTCCGATCAAGCACATTTTATAAGAGCCTTCAAATTATATACCGGAATTACACCAAAACAATATTTCAAAGAAAAATAAAAAGCAACGATTTTATACAATTTTAGCCCAAAGGGCTGCTCTACTTTTGCACCCCAATAATAAGCAGTACCAAGACTTAATCCTCCTAAAATATGCTAAATATCAGGCACATACTACGCTTGCACACACAAAACCAAACCCTCTCTGAAATAATTATTCAGACAGGCATTCATCGTCCTGTACTCAAAAAAATAGTTACAGATTTTAAAGAAAGCAAACTAAGCTTTGCAGAAGTAAACGAGCTTTCGGATAAGGACCTGGAGGAACTATTTAAGAGTACACAGGAAAATATACAAAGTAAAAAGCTGGAAACACTCTACAGTTTATTCCCTGCAATCGATAAGGAATTGAAAAGAAATGGCGTTACTAAAGCTTTATTATGGGAAGAGTATAAAAGAAAATATCCCGATGGTGCCAGCAGTACTGCATTCCGGTCACATTTCTCTAAATGGAAAGCAAGGAAAATACCCATCATGCGCCAAAATCACAAAGCCGGTGATAAACTATTCATTGATTTCGCTGGCGAGAAATTAATGATAAAGGATAAGGAAACAGGGAAAGAAAAACCGGTGGAGGTATTTATAGCAGTACTTGGTGTAAGTCAGCTTACATATGTTGAAGCGGTAATGACACAAAGGAAAGAAGATTTTATTGCAGCCTGTGAAAATGCCCTGCATTTTGTGGATGGCGTTCCCGCCGCCATTGTACCTGATAATTTAAGGTCGGCAGTTACTAAGTGTGACAAATATGAGCCAACTATCAACGAAACATTTGCGGATTTTGCAGAGCATTATAATACTACGATTTTACCGGCACGGGCATACCGACCAACGGATAAAGCGGTGGTTGAAAATACCGTTAAGATTATTTATACCAGGATATATGCTAAAATAAGGGACGAGGTATTTTACTCCATTGAAAGTTTGAATAATGCCATTTCTCTTGCCTTAGTGGAACACAACAACGTTATACTAACCGGAAAGAATTATAGCAGGCGACAGAAATATGAAGAAGTGGAAAAATCTGCCCTTCTACCGTTACCGGCTATGCGCTATGAATTCAAGAAACAACTTTTTGCAACAGTGGCAAAAAACGGTCATGTTGCGCTAAGCCTTGACAGGCATTATTACAGTGTACCTTTTACCTGCATTGGGAAAAGAGTAAAACTGTTATTTACCGGGTATAACGTAGAAATATTTCATAACTACAGGCGTATAGCCATTCACAAAC
>CAISOH010000266.1 GCA_903887005.1 uncultured Bacteroidota bacterium
AAAAATGTGCAAAGAGGTTTCTCGCAAAGGCGCAAAGCCGCCAAGGATAATGAATTGATAATAAGTAAATTATAAAATCAAGGCCGCAAAGTCCTGCATATTAAATAATGCACAATTTTATGATGTTGCAAGTATAGCTCTACGCTGAACCTTGGGGGAAAGCTATTAAGGGGAAGCCCTTGTTGGCGGGGCAATGATTGAGCAAAGAACCTTTCATAGGGGCGTGGGCTGTTACTAACTAATGGGCTTAACCTCAGTTCGGTGATTATTGATTTGGCAATCAATTAGTAACTATATATAGCACGGGTGTCCCACGCCGAAAAGATGTGGGATACCTCCAAGACCTCAACAAATGCCATTATTAGCATCAAAATATAAAAAGGCTTGGCTAATAAACTGATATTTATCATCGAACTCGCGTTAGCTTACTCTTCAGTAAACTATAGGTTGGTAAGCAAAGTAGTTACAGCATGGCAAAAGGGAGTTTTGAACAATGCCGGATGAAAGATGCATCCGGCTGCCCATTGCCAACCGCGAACTGCCAACTATAAACTATTGCCAACTGCTGGCTGTAAATTTATGCCAATGCTTTCATCATCAAAGGTTCTTTTCTTTCTCCTATTTGCTGGCGCCACATGGCGTAGTACAACCCCTTTTCTTCGAGCAGTGTGCTGTGTGTGCCGGTTTCAATAATATTGCCTTTTTCGAGTACGTATATCCGGTCGGCATGCATGATGGTAGAGAGACGGTGAGCAATCATGATAGTAATATGCTGCCGCTGGGAAGTAATGCTGCGAATGGTTGTAGAAATCTCATCTTCAGTAAGAGAATCTAGGGCGGAGGTTGCTTCATCAAATATCATAAGCCGGGGCTGGCGCAATAATGCACGGGCTATGGATATACGCTGGCGCTCTCCACCTGAAAGCTTTAGCCCGCCCTCCCCAATCATAGTATCAAGGCCATGTTCGGCCCGGGACAGGAGATTCTGGCAAGCCGATTTTTGCAGTACGGAATTAATATCCTCTTCAGTGGCATCGGGATTAACGAACAAAAGATTTTCTCTTATCGTTCCTGAGAACAGCTGCGGGTCCTGTGTTACAAGGCCCATCTGGCGGCGAAGTTCTTCGTAGTCAATATTGGTTTCATTATGCCCGTTGTAGTAAATGTGCCCCATGACAGGATGGTATAAACCCACCAATAACTTTACAAGTGTGGTTTTACCACTCCCTGACGGGCCTACGAAGGCTACGGTTTCGCCCAGCTTCACGTTGAATGTTATGCCATCTAATGCAGGGCGTGTGGCGCTGTTGTGCTTAAAAGTTACATTGCTGAATTTTACTTCATCAATACCATTTATCGCTTCCGGTTTTTCAGGAGTAAATTCTACCGGTTTTTTAAACAATTCCTGGATATTATTCAAAGATGCTTCCGCCTCACGGTAAGAAATAATAACACTGCCGATTTCCTGCAAGGGCCCGAAAATGAAGAAGGAATAAAACAGCAGCGTAAGGTATTGACCGGGTGTAATGGTTTCTTTGTAAATGAATATCAGCAAGGTCAAAACAATGGCCTGGCGAAGCGTGTTGACAAAGGTGCCCTGAATAAAAGAGATGGTACGTATGCTGCGAACTTTCTTCAGTTCCAGCTTGAGTATTTTTATGGTAGTGGCATTGAGACGGAGGATTTCCTGCTGTGTAAGTCCCAGGCTTTTTACCAGTTCTATATTGCGAAGCGATTCCGTGGTAGAGCCTGCAAGGGCGTTTGTTTCTTTCACAATAGTTTTCTGCACCACTTTTATTCTTTTACTCAGGAAGCTTATCAGCAGGCTTAAACAGACAGCTCCGCCAATATATATAAGCGGTAAAGTGGGGCTTAATGTAAAAGTATAACCCATTACAACTACAATGCCTATTGCGGAAGGTAATAGCACATTGAAAAATGAATTAATAAATTTCTCGCAATCGGCGCGCACCTTTTGCAATACGGAAAGTGTTTGACCACTGCTCTGATCTTCAAATTCCTGGAAAGGGAGGCGCAGCGCATGGCGCAGTCCATCGGTATAAAGGCGGGCGCCATATTTCTGTATGACTACATTCACCACATAATCCTGAAAATTTTTGGCGATACGCGATACCATAGCCACCCCTATCAGTAAGCCAATTAATCCTAAAGCGCCATAAATGAAACCTGCCATATCGCGATGGATATGGCCTGCCTTATCAATTGTATGCGGGTGAGTAATAAATCTATCAAACAATTTACCTGCATAATAAGGATCGAGCATGGAGAAACCCTGGTTGATGGCAGCTAATACAATTGCGAGTAAGATCATCAGCTTGTAGCGGCCGAGGTATTGCATTAATAGTTTCATACGTACAAAGATAATAGGTGTAGATACATGTAAGCAAATAGGAGTATTAGAATTAATTATGGAAGCCTCTAAAGCGGTTTTTTTGTAAAAGTACTAAAATGTTTTTGTAGCATTCCTCCTACTATTTTGTCAATAGCAAGGGTAAAAGTATCCGTTGAAATATCTGTAGCATCCATCCAGAAGGTACGTTCGTTTTCCACAAGGTTTACAATAACTTCCGGCACTTTTGCTGTTACCCAATAATAGATACTAATGACCTGTGAATTGTCGAATGCGGAAGACTGGAAGAATCCGGTAGTATAAAAATGCTCTTTAACTTCAATATCAATATCCAGTTCTTCTTTCCATTCGCGCTTAAGGCAGTCTATTATTCCCTCACCCCAATCCAGGCCTCCGCCGGGAAACTTTATAACTGTCCGGCCACGAATCAGCTCTTCATTCACAAGTACTTTATTCTTGTGCAGCCATATTCCGTAAACCCGTATGTTGAACTTTTTATCCATCAAATAAAGATAATGATTTCACCCAAGCCAGATTATATAAAAGGCAAACTTTAACGGCCTCGTATAATGTACCTGTAAAATTAGTTTGGCTGCTTATATTAATGAATCAGGCAACGAAAAGCAGGTTTAAATATTGTTTTTTAACAAAAATAAATATT
>CAISOH010000267.1 GCA_903887005.1 uncultured Bacteroidota bacterium
AAATATTTATTTTTATATTCTACCCGCTATAATAGCCTTCACATTTTTTACGGGCTGTAGTAAAAAGAATAATGGAACAACCGTAACACCTACCCTTACTGCTATTGCTATAAGCGGAATTACTAGCACAACCGCTTCTGGTGGTGGTAATATAAGTAGTGATGGAGGAGCCACTGTAACTGCAAGGGGACTATGCTGGGGCACAAGTTCAAGCCCGATGGTGACACTTGCTACCAAAACCTCTGATGGCACAGGTTCAGGTAGTTATACAAGTAGTATGACTGGATTGTTGCCCGGTACAACTTATTTCGTAAGAGGATATGCTACTAATAGTGCTGGCACAGCATACAGTGCTGAGCTAACTTTCACAACATTAGCCAACGTAACTACACCTACCCTTACCGCTACTGCCATAAGCGGTATTACTAACACAACCGCTTCCGGTGGTGGTAATATAAGTAGTGATGGAGGAGCCACAGTCACTGCAAGAGGACTATGCTGGGGCACAAGTTCAGGCCCGACAGTGACACTTAATACCAAAACCTCTGATGGCACAGGTTCGGGTAGTTATACAAGTAGTATGACGGGATTGTTACCCGGTACAACTTATTTTGTAAGGGTATATGCTACTAATAGTGTTGGCACAGTGTACAGTGCTGAGTTAACTTTCACAACATCTTTTGCCATTGGCAATAGCTACGGTGGTGGTATTGTAGCCTACATACTTCAACTCGGCGACCCAGGTTATAGCGCAACAGTACAGCATGGTTTGATAGCTTCACCCAGCGACCAAAGTACAAGTGCAAATATAGTTTGGTGGAACGGCAGTTTTGTTATAGACGCCACAGGCACAGCAATTGGCACAGGCTTAGCAAATACCAATGCAATTATTGCGGCACAGGGCTCCGGTACTTATGCCGCTTCTATTTGCAGAAGTCTAACCCTGGGCGGAAATACGGATTGGTATTTGCCCAGCAAGGACGAATTAAATCAATTATACATTAATAAAATTGCAATTAGTGGTTTTGTCAGTAACTACTATTGGAGTTCAAGTGCGGCCCCCATTGACGGCGCATGGATCCAGGATTTCTCCAGTGGTCTCCAGGTCGGCCTCCCCCAGAACTACGCTTACCACGTGCGTGCTGTCCGGGCTTTTTAATAATTTAACAATTTAGCTATTAGTCCCTTAGGGGCAAGGTTTTACCATCCGCTTGCCAGCACATCGGCTATATGTATTGTCTGTATCGGGAATTTGTTCTCATTTATATAGCCCTGCATGTGCATCATGCAGGATACATCGGTAGTGATAATGTACTGCGCGCCGGTGTCTAATGCGCTTTTCACCTTAACCTGCGCCATACCCATAGATATAGGTTCAAATTTTATAGCGAATGTGCCGCCAAACCCGCAGCAGGTCTCGCATTCCTTCATCTCTATTAGTTCCAGCCCTTTTACATTTTTCAGCAGTTTACGCGGCCCGTCCTTTATACCGCATTCACGCAGCGCACCGCAGGCATCGTGGTAGGTAGCCTTTCCGTTGAACACTGCACCGACATTTTCCACCTGTAGTATTTTTGTAAGAAACTCTGTGAACTCATACATGTTGTTACGTACCTGGTTGCATAAGTTATGGTCAGAACTATTTTCAAAAAGCTTATCGAAATAGTTGCGGGCATATCCGGTACAGGAACCGCTGGGACTTACTATGTATGAATTGTTTTTGAAGTCGTGCAGGAATTTTGTAGCCACCGATTTTGCCTCATCCCTGTAACCTGCATTGAAAGCGGGCTGGCCGCAACATGTTTGCCGCGTATTATAAGTTACCTCGCAACCTGCTTTTTCCAGAACTTTTACCATGTTCATCCCGGTTTCCGGGTATAACTGGTCAACAAAACAAGGAATGAATAATTGTACTTGGGGCATAATTCAAAAGTAAAAATTCAAAAGTCAAAAACAAAAAGCTCCGGGCGTTTGGTCAGTTGTAATCATGCGCTAAGATAGTAAATTGAAAATACTGAATGATATATAAAATAATTAAAGAAGATTGGTTTAACTTTAGGTATTGCTTTTTAAGGTCAGTCATCAATTTTACTTTTGAATTTTGACTTTTGAATTTTTATGGAAACAATAATAGAAATTATTCCGGTACAGATTGCAGTGCATTACCAGGTTATCTCAGGCTTAATGCACCAGTTGCATATAAATGAACATAGTCTTCATGACAAAACCGCTTCATGGCATGAAATAGAGACCAGCTATATGCGGCACGTTATTAAAATGCAGGATGAATGTGAAGGGCTTTGTCTTTTAGCATACCTCAATAATATACCTGTCGGTTTTATTTTTGGCTACCTCGAAGAGGAGGATGATAGCCGGATAGAAATACATGAGGGCAAAGAGCTTTACATAAGCGATGGCTTTGTGATGGAGGAATACCGGCGAATGGGCATATACCGTATGCTCAATGCCGAGCTGGAGCAGCATTATATAAACAAGGGTATTAAACGCATTATCCGGTTTACTTTAGTGAACAATATAAATATGCGGCAATTTTTAGATAGTGAGGGGTATATGGTGACAAGGTTACTTTATGAGAAATGGTTATAAACTGTTTTTATGTATTAGAATAACAAATTTAATACCCCAACCCAAGGCAGTGGAGTTAAATATTTTTTTGGGATTATAGTCAGTTTTTATGATGATAATGGCGTTGTTTTGGTTCACCTCCTGATAAAGGGAAATCAGCATCAAGGTCCTGTATTTTTTCCAAAAGACGTCCCAGCCAGGAAGTATGGTTTTTATCCTGTTTTTTATTTTCTATTTCCTTTTTTGGGGCTGATTCCTGTTTTGCCGGTGAATAATTAGTACGATGTACGACATGAACATGTCCATCACCGCCCGATAAGGGAAAGTCGGTATCCAATTCGTGTAGCTGGTCAATTATTGTTCCAATCCAGGATGATTTGTGTTTTTGTTCTATGTTCTGGTTGGTTTCTTCTTTTTTTAAATATTCGTTTTCGGTTGCCATAAAAAGATGTTTTTCTTATTGTAAAATTCCTGCGTATTTCCATAAAAGAATATGATTAATGTCATATAAAAAAAATGACTTTAGTCACCTGGAAAATTCAATAAACAGCTGCATATTTTGGTGAAAAATGATTGAAATCACATAATAGAAGTGATTATAGTCATAACTTTTTAACATTTGCAAATAAATCAATGAACTTGTTCCGGAGGGTTTTTTAAAAAGAAACTGTTCCGTATTAACGAAACAGTCTTCTTTTTTATGGGGATATTATAAATTTTATTTATGACAATACCAAATCATCTTCAACTTCCATTACTCCCGGAGCTGACCAAGCAGCGCGTTCCACTTCAATTTTTTCATTCCATGAACGGGCTTTGCCACGAAGAACTACTTTGTTTCCATATGTTTCGATAAGAATTCTATCGGCTTCTACATCCGCACTGCGTTCAAGCGCTTTTTTAATGGTATCCCTGACTACCGGAACGTTTATCCTTGGCCTGATATTGAGCAGGTTAGTTACTCCTTTCAAGCCGGAAATATCTTTTACTGCATTAAAAGCGGCGTCTTTTTGAAACTGCCAGTCCAAATGGCCTTCCAATGCCAGCCAGCCCTTTTCCACTTCTACTTTTATATTTTGGTCCGGAACTGCGTTATTCCACCGGAGCGCATTAATTGCCGCCTGGGCAAGTTCCTGGTCAGTGTGTTTACCTTCCAGGGAAAGTTCTACTGTGATTTCTTCAACAATTCCTTTTACGTCTTTAACGCGTTTTGCCGCATCTTCAGCAGCCAGTTTTTTTGTGTAGTTATCCACATGTCCGCTCAGGGTTACAATCCCGTTTTTTACCGCAATACCAATTTCAGCTGAATTGAGTTTTGGATCCCAGCTCAGTTCATCCATTACATCTGCCTGCAATTGTTTGTCAGTTTTCATTTTGTATAAGTTTTTTGGTTAAAAATAATTATGCAAACTTCTGGTTTTTGTCTCCTGTCAGCAATGATTACTATCAATAAGAGGTATGATATATATCTGATATGGACTGACAAAATTCAATGAGAGGATTGACTATTATCATACCCTGACTATTATAGAAGTAACAATGCCGATTTCATGTTGTTTAGATTTCAAAAAGCCATTTGGGAATTTAACATGCTGCTCATAAAATATAGCGGATCCGGTTTTACAATGATTTCTTCTAACATCCATTGCATATCTTTTATACGATTTGCAGCTTCTTCAGCCACCATTTTATTTGTATAGCTATCCACGTGGTTCAATTGCAATTCATCTATTACAATTGTTTGTAATTGTTTATCAGTTATCATTTTGATTGAGTTTTTTTGTTTAAGAATATTGAATTACAAACCTCTACATATTATTTCCAAAATGGAATGATTATTATCAATACAAGCAATGATATTGGTTTTAATATGACTGACGAAGTTCAATGTTATGTTTGATTATCATCAGTTGAAACAATGTAGGAATAATTTGCATGAGAATTTATTTCCTCAATTTTTTACAAACGGAGGTTCGTCATGTCACTTAAAGGAATAGGAAAAGTAAATGGCTTAAATACATTGTTTACCAAGTTGATAGAATGCCAAAAGTCCTGGAGGCGCCGGGACTTTTATACCTGTAGTTTGAAGACAGAGTTTACAGGGTATTTTCCTTTCAAAATTGCATAATTATTTTATTAGCTTATAACCAAGAGTAAAACGGAAATATGCGGAAGATAAAGTGTTGTTTATATTGTAACCTGCCTGTTTATCAGATTTTGTGGGTGTTTGCTGAATTAATGCTTCGAACAACCATCGGGTGCTGTATTCATAACTAAAGCCAAGCATATACCCGAACCTGAACATACCGCCGGTTTTAGTAGGGTATTGCGGGCCCGTATAAGATGAATAGGGTGTGCCGGGATACCTGATTACTGCACTCACCGGCGGAGCAATTGGTTCTTCTGCCGCGGTGCGGGTAAAAATGGTTGAATCGCGGGGTAGAATTGAAATATTGTTTTGAATGTATGTATGTTCTGTAACCCCGGTTAATTTGCTATAGTTGACGTTTACGCCCCCGTAAAGAGAAAATGATTTGGTCAATTTATATTTTAGCAGCAGCGGAAATTCATATTCTGAATAAGTGCCGCCGAAAGTATTGGACTTTACTATAGAGTCATGAGTTTGTGTGTACCTGAAATCAGTTACGTAAAATTGTGCCGGGCCTCCGGCCCACAGATAAACAGGTACTGATACTCCATTCGGTGTATTAATAACGGTATCATTGTTAGGTTTGTAATAGGAATTCGGACCACCAATATTCACCTTATTGACATTTGAAAATTTCACAGCAGGCTGCGTCATCAAAGAAAATTTAGGCGACAGATTGAATTGCAGGTATAGAGATCCGACATATTTTGTTGCTGCATCTCCATTAGTTCCTCTTTCATAACCTCCTTTTATTCCGGCTTCAAACCTGTTGAAATCTGCCTTATGCTTTTGATCGGGTTTGCCAGGGGTTGACTCATTATTATCTTTTTTTTCTGTTTCTTTTCTAGTTACCTCTTTTTTATTTGTCTCGTTATTATTTGTCTGAAGTATTTGGTTGTTGTCTGTTGCGGTTTCAACTGTTTCATTGGTGGGCTTTGTTATTTTTCCTTGTGCCTGGTAGGCCGTTGCAGGTAAATTAGCATCATTGTCGTTTTTAGATTTTTGGGCAATTGATGAAGGGGGAGCTGTAAGATGCGGTTTATGTTTGCTGCCAGAAATTGATTGATGGTTATTTGATGAAGTGTGCCGGGAAGCAGTAATATTTTCTTCTTTTTTCGGAAAATTCCCTTTGGTTTTTGCCGCCGGTCCGTTGATATCTGAAACTCCCGCTTTTGCTAATTTGCTTTCTTTGCCTTCGTCCTTAATTGATGCAGTTTGAGGAGCCGCTGTTGTGTTTGTAACAGGCGTGGCCGGTACTGAAGCAATAGTTGCTTTTTCGCCTGGCAATATGTTTTTAGTATTAGAATCGCCATTTATCTTCCTTACAAGGGAAACACCTAATGTTGCCAATAACAACAATACGACCGTGTAGCCAAGCCAGTTATAACCAAAGCGGGGTCCTTTGGGAGGTGTGTTTATTAATTTTTTCTCAAGTGCGTCCCAGGCTGCAGGAGGCGGAGTTTCGGTATAGCTACCTAACTCTTCTTTGAAAAAATCATCAATATTTTTTCTTTGTTTTTTCATCATTATATGAATTACTTCATGATAAAATTTATTTTTTCTTTCAGCCTTCTCCTGGCGTCATTCAGGTGCCAGCGGCTATTGTTTTCGTTAATGTTTAATAATTGCGCTATTTCTTTATGCGAATAATTTTCAAAAACGTAAAGGTTAAAAACCAATCTATGTGTGTCAGGTATTGATTCAATTATCTTTAATAGTTCTTTATGTGATAATTTTTCTACCGCTTCACTGTCTATATACACATCTTCCGGCTGTACTTCTTTATGTTGTTGTCCATCTTTGATGTTTTTTCTTAAAGTATCTGTTATTGTATTTACTACTATCCGCCTTATCCATCCTTCAAATGCGCCCTGGAAAGAATATTGATTGAGTTTAATAAATATTTTATAAAAGCAATCATTTAATAATTCCTGGGCTGCCTGTTCATTATTATTCATGTACCTCCTCACAATTCCATAAGCAGCCGGAGAATACTGGTCATATAGTTTTTTTTGCGCACTGTGTGACCCTGCAATACAATCCCTGATCAGAATACTGAGTTCATTATGCTCCGGCAAACTCCGATCTGAAGAAGAAAAATGGCCACTTATTTTAATTGTTTCTGACAACGCGTTTAAATATTTATTTCATCTGTTCGCCAAATAAACTATCAGTTATAATGATAGACGAGAATAACTGCTCAATTGTTAGTGTTCAAAAAAAATATTTCTAAGGTACTAACATTTATTATAAAATACTCGTCATTAGTATAGCCAAAGGTGTGTTTAGTCAGGTTTATAATTTCAGGCATTGTTTTTGCTGCTAAATTATTTACATATTCTTCACCTTGTTAATTTTGGCTAATTTGCGATAAATTTTACCGTATAAGCATTTTTTGCCATAATTATTTTCGACATGAAAAAAAAATTATTAATATCAATATTAATTATATGTGCTGCAATAAGTGCAAATGCACAGGTTTATACCGGGCTAAATGAAAATTTTGATGTTGCCTGTGTTACTTTGCCCTACCCATACTTGTGGGCCCATTTCAATCCTTTAGTGCCTACAGACCCTCCCGGAGCCTGGACCTGCAATCCTTATAACGGGAATCATGGGACTCCGGGTATGGAGTGTACTGGTGTTTATGGTACCCCCAATGCATACCACCTGGATACCTCTTATCTTATTACGCCGAGGTTAAATATTTCCACTTTACCTGGAAATATTTATATAAAATTTGACTCTAAGACCGACAGAATAAACCTGGGCGCAAAACTTGAATTAATATATACTCTTGATACTCCGGTTAAGGACACCAGTACTTTTAAGGTACTTGGTATGTCCCCGGTATTTGGAAATCCTGATTCTTCAGGCTGGGTTACACACGAGGCAAATATAACATCTTTGAAAACCGTTGGTGACTTTTATATTACATTCAGATATACTTCTACTGCTACCTCCGGCAGTATATGGTACTTAGATAATGTAATCATGTCAGAAAGTTCTATTCTCCTGGTTAATGAGCAATCCAATGAAGGACTTCCACTTAAGGTAGTTGGTAACAGTACCAGGAATGAGATAAACATTTCTTATAATATTCAGTCAGCAGGCGATTGTTATTTATCAATTTATGATATGACAGGCCGCGAGGTGCACAAAGAAATATTAAACGTTCAAACCGGTATCGCAAAATATAGTATAAGAGGGCTGGATCTTCATACAGGAATGTATTGTATAAAGATGGATGCGGGAAATACTTATGGAATTACAAAAGTCATGATACAATAGTGGTTTATAATGTAATCCATGGATTGAAGTTTTAGTTGTTATTTTACATAATTCCGGGCGAATCAAAGAAATATTGGACGATTTTCATTGTAAAAGTAATATTTATGAAAAA
>CAISOH010000268.1 GCA_903887005.1 uncultured Bacteroidota bacterium
ACCCTTCAATGAAACACCTATCTGGCCGTCCGCCACCGGACTGTCCCGCGGTGACAAGACCGCAATCAAAATAGAGCGTCGCAGACACCGCTTCTATTGGTAAAGGGGGTATGTGGAAAGCAAGGATTTTGATTTTGCCTTTAAAAAAATAAAAGATACGAAATCAAAAATCCTGCGTCCGCATATCCTCGGACATGTATTATGGGATAGCTTTTTTCTTTGCTTTTTCAGCAATGTAAAAAGCGTTTACGGACTTCCCTTCCTGCTGTTGAACGGTGCTATCGCAACTTAGTTGATAGAAAAAATAAGGCTCGCTACATAAATTACACACTATTATTAATTTTAATGTAATTAAATATAATTAGTTACATTTAATTACATTAAATAAACATGTATTATTTTATGTATATTTATACTTCATGGGCTAATTACAAATAGTACATCTTTTATTTTATGACTATAATCATAAAATGCACTGACAATAATCATTGAATCTACAATTATTCATCATAACATTTGTCTTGTTAGTAATTAACAATTTATTCACAAATATTCTTCACCATAAAACAATCGCTTATGTATCTATCAAAACTCGCCACCCGCGCTTTTTGCGCCTTATTTCATTTAGTTTGAGAATTCCCGTTTACCACTTTCCTTTTTTGAATTACTGATAGAGGTGAAAAATGTAGAATTATGTTATGCTGACAAAAGTTTCAGCATAAATACTACATTATTATCCTGTGCAGCTTAAAATGAAAATTTAATAACAAAAAACAAAGTTTATTATGAAAAAAATAAACATTTTCAAAACAGGCCTCGCTTTGTTTGCTAGCCTACTTATGCAATGCACTGCATTTGCACAACCAATTGTATTTATTCCAGCGTCAAACCCAGATATACCATGGTATTCAGATGGAACATACATTTCCAGTATAAATACCGCAATGATTGACTACTTCGATACTATTGACCACCACTGGGGTGGGATAAGTACATTGATTGTTTCTGATTATGCCGGAAATGGTATGTGTGGCGGAGTTGTATTCAGAGACCTCGTCTCGGGCTTTACAGTACAGAACATATATACGCCTGGGCCATTTCATATGGCCAAACCGGATATTATTGTAGGAAACGATTCTATTAACCCCCTTACCGACTTTAGAGTAGCCGCAGCTTATTCTTGCAGTAATTTGCTTTTACTTACCAATCAGCCGCAAATTGACTATTATTTAGTGCATTATACTGGGCCGGGCGTATTCACCGTTACTTTTACTGGAAGTACCGTTTTTAGCGGATTCTCTACGAATGTAGGTGCTTTTAATGTACACATAGATATAATAGCCGAAGCGGGTAATACCGCAGCCACAGGCCTGCCTTGGTGCAATAAATTTGTAGTAACATGGGATAACTTTATCATGGTCGGGGTTTCCCAGATATGGGCTTATGGAGGCAGGCTGAATGCTCCTATTATTCCCATGATCACGCCTGCTGCACCTGCGGTATTGATAGGACAGGGCTATCAGCCAGATGTGGCAGCCATACAAAGACCAGTGGGGGCTTACTGCGCGGCCTGCACACCGGGCACTATTGACGATCTAGGATTGCTCACTTATACCGACATCTGGACTACTCAATTATTCTATGCTGAATATGATTTTACCGCAGGAATGGCTTGTTTTGGGCCGATTGCTGTATCTAATCCTATTCCTGCAGGCATATCTATGCCACGAATAGATGCTCCCGATGATTATACCTATAACAGCCCATCAACACCCTTCCTGTCTTACTACAAAGTGGCAGCACAGATAGGAGTGTGGCCCGGAGTAAGTTCCATTACCTTCGATAACCAGACTCCATTTATGATTGGTGCGAATGATGCATCGTATTATATAGCATCAGACATTCCCTATTCACCGACGGTGGCCTTTGGCGGCAATAACCATACACAATACCAAGTATCGCATTATATTAATGAATATGCTGCGTTGGGAGGGGTGCCTAATGTATATATGGAACCAATAGACTGGATGCTACCCTTTGTTCCCAATATTCCAGCAATATTTCCTATACCATTTACTCGGCCTTACTTCCAGATAAATTTTAATCCTATACTACCGAATTTCGTAAACGGTGTAAATCTAAATGCTATCAGCACACCATGCAATAATCCTGCAGATCAAACGTTGTGTACTTGGTCTTTATTTAATATTACCTCTGGTTTATCGGATGTATATTACAAAACCTCTCTTTATAATCCATCGCCGGGGAGCAATGGATACTCATACAAGCACTCCAAACCCGCTTTGATTTCAAATACTACCACACCGCAGTGGCAAGTATATCCTAATCCTGCAACTGTAAACATCATCGTAAATAATCCGAGTACACAGGAAGGACATTATGAGGTAACCGATTTGCTTGGCCGAACTGTATTGCAAGGAAACTTACAGCCTAATATGCAGTCCATAGATATAAAGTCACTGATGCCCGGTAGTTACATCATCAATATGTACCAAGGTGGAGAACGCGCCTACAATAGCGTTTTTGTAAAACAATAATTATCTGAAAAAGATGTCATGGTTCGGCGGTAGCTGAGCTATGACATCTTACTTTTATTTGGATTATTTTTAAGTAATTTTAATAATTAACTACAAACAAAACAAGGGAAAGCAAAGAGTATACAAAATTAAATAGCAAATTACAATATCAAATTTTATGAAAAA
>CAISOH010000269.1 GCA_903887005.1 uncultured Bacteroidota bacterium
AATAAAAAATTAAGCTGGCAAAATGGATTGGTTTTGGTTGCCAGTTACTTTTTTTATGGTTGGTGGAGTTGGAAGTTCATGAGCTTGCTTATACTCAGCACATTATTAGATTACACTTATGGATTTGGGGTTTCATCATCTAATAGAAAGAAAGCAAAAATATTTCTAGTCCTTAGTGTTATTAATAATCTTGGGATTTTGGGTATTTTTAAATATTATAATTTTTTTGCTACGCAATTGCAACTCGGGTTTGAATTATTAGGATTTCATACAAACCCAATATTGTTAAATATTATTCTGCCAATTGGTATTTCGTTTTACACTTTCCATGGAATGTCTTATGTTTTTGATATCTATCGTGGAAAGCAAAAACCTGTTACAAACTTTATTGAATATGCTGTTTTTGTTAGTTTCTTTCCGTTGCTGGTAGCAGGCCCAATTGAACGTGCCCATCACTTATTACCACAAGTTCAACGCAAGCGAATCTTTAATTATACCCAGGCTGTCGAAGGTTGTCGTTTGATTCTTTGGGGTATGTTTAAAAAAGTAGTGATTGCAGATAATTGTTCCTTATACGCAGATAGTATCTTTCAGAACTATGAAAATATGGATGCTTTTTCTCTGATTTTAGGAGCAATTTATTTTTCTTTTCAAATTTATGGAGACTTTAGTGGTTATTCTGATATCGCATTAGGCACTGCCAAATTATTCGGTTTTGAATTATTACTTAATTTTAGAGTTCCTTATTTTTCAAGAGATATTGCAGAATTTTGGAGACGTTGGCATATTTCCCTGTCATCCTGGTTCAGAGATTACCTTTATATTCCATTAGGTGGTTCAAAACAAGGGAAATTCAAAGCGGGCCGAAATACCTTTATCATTTTTCTTGTCAGCGGTTTTTGGCATGGTGCAAGTTGGAATTACATCACCTGGGGTTTTATTCATGCCAGTGGATTTCTTCCATTGATGTTACTAAACCGTAATCGTAAACATGTTTCTGATGTTGTAGCTCAAGGTCGAACGTTTCCTAATCTTAAAGAATTATGGCAAATGGGAACAACTTTTACTTTTGTTACATTTGCCTGGGTATTTTTCAGGGCCCCTTCTTTACATATAGCCGTTAATTATATTAAAAATATTCTTCTCCCTTCGCATATAGCCAAAATTCGGTTATTACCAACACTCCAGCGGTATAATATTGAGTTTTTACCAATGATCATATTGTTTATTATTCTGGAGTGGCAATCAAGGAGGTATGTATCATTTAATTATATTAATTCGCCAAAAATTTTTTTTTATTTGCTAATTATAAGTTTATTTTTATTCGGATTATATTCTCGTCCTATTTCATTCATTTATTTCCAATTTTAATGAAACGATTTATATTATTATCGTTATTTTATATATTCACAATAATAGTGTCTGCATTTGCTCTAGACGTTCTTTATACATTCATATACAGTAATTTACAGCCACGTAGTAGTTTCCAGATTTTAAGAAGCTATAAAAATAAATATGTAAATTACATTTTTGTGGGTAACTCAAGGGTGAAAAATCATATAATCCCCTCTATAATTGAAAGTAAAACAAATAGAAAGGCATTAAATTTTGGATGTGATGGAATAACAACAAGAGACA
>CAISOH010000270.1 GCA_903887005.1 uncultured Bacteroidota bacterium
GAAATGAAAATTTTAGAAATGTAAAGGACCCAAACATAAAATAAAATCACTCATATAATTTGTTTAGGAAAAATATGTAGTTTTTAGAGATGCCCTATAATAATAAAGATTGCCAAGACTAATAAAAGGATTAAAAAATAAAAATTCCTTTCTTCTTTAATTTGATTTTCCATATAATCTTGATAGTTCTCATTCTGTATAATACCAAACGCCAGAAAACTAAAAAAAAGCAAAAACAATAGCACGTTTAACGAAAGAGTAAACCATAAAAAACCCGCTTTTTTTATTTTTGGTATTGTACCTACTATAATTGCAATAATGTTAATAATAAAAGATACTAAAAGAAAAACAAATAGAAACAGAAAAAATTCTAAGACGCCTTTTGGAAAGATATGTCCTGATGCCTGACAAAAATGAGGTAAAAATGATAACAACAATAAGAATAGCCAGAATTTTTTACGCATATAATAACAACATATTGTTTTTAAATGTGTAATAATAAATGAAAATTAATCTGAAAGAATTTCCTGTAAACTTCATCATTCATCCTCTAAATTTTTCTGATCCAAATAATTTTTTATTTTTTTCCACGGAGACGTTTTATTAATAAGCAATAGAATATCTATGACAATAAAGAAAGCATAAACCACAGGAATAAAAAGAATGAAATCCCAAGAGTGATATATACGCCCATAACTTTGATGACGTATCTCATCCATCCAGGCGGGAAACAAACGATAACCAAAAAACAGAAACAAGACAACATTTACCGAAAGAGTAAACCATAACAAACCTAGTTTTTTTATTTCTGATGTGATGTATACTATTATTGCAATAATGTTTATTATTAAAGAACCAACAATAAGAACTGATATCCAAATTACCACTTTAACAACTACTCCCCAATCAGGATCGGCCTGACAAAAATGAGGCAAAAATGATAACAACAATAAGAACAGCCAGAATTTTTTACGCATGACAATAACAAAGATAGTATTTTATTTAAAAGATGTAGTATGTTTCATACAGCCATAGAAAATAAGATTGCATGGTCATAAAAATTAAATAAATATTTACACCGTAACAGAGATGTAACAGTGATGGGGTACTTTTACGATCATTTTGATTTTTGCTGCATTAGTTAATTAATTCTACAACACATGAGCGACAAGAAATATAATAATGACCTTGAAGAAATTTTTTTCAATAATAAAGGCCGTTTAATTAATAAATGGAGCAATTATTTCGAGATTTATGATCGCCATTTAAATAAATATAGAGGCAAAGAAATAACTATACTTGAAATTGGTGTATTCCAGGGGGGCTCATTAGACATGTGGCAAAAATATTTTGGGCCTAAAGCAAAAATATATGGCATTGATATTGACCCGAGATGTAAACAATTTGAAAAAGAGAATATAGAAATTTTAATTGGCTCCCAATCGGATGTGAATTTTTTGAATGAAGTAAAGCAAAAAATCCCTAAAGTAGATATTCTAATAGATGACGGCGGACATACTATGGAACAAATGAGGGTATCTTTTGATAATCTGATAGATCATATAAAGCCAGATGGTGTTTATATATGTGAGGACTTGCATTGTTGTTATTGGTTAAGCTATGGGGGTGGTTATAAAAGAAAAAATTCTTTTATAGAGTACAGCAAAAATTTTATTGATTACATTAATGCATGGAATTCTAAGCAATATATTTTCAAACCGAATAATTTTACTAAAACAATACAATCCATACATTACTATGATGGTGTGATTGTTATGGAAAAAAGAATAATGGAGCAGCCTAAGAATTTAATGACCGGTATCGCTTCATTTGATTATACCGTCGAAACCAAGCAAACATTAATAAGAAACACAAAATATGTGTTTAATAAAATTATGCAAACGCTAAGGCTTCCCTGGCACTTATATTATTAATATTCATTCGGGTTATTAACAAATTTAGTTCTTTAAAAACCCACTTCTTATGATTAATAAAAAGTCAGTGGTTGCCATTCATAAGAATGAACAGCTATTTTTAATTATGTTAATTCTTTTTTGGTGGAGAAATTCAAACAATATTGATTCTAATTCAATGAAATTAGTAAATATACACATACGATAATAAAATATCTGTAGCTATTTTTCAATTTTGCCTTAACTTTCATAATCCATTAAAGATATTAATTCTTTTCCCATAAATATTTGTTTTTGAAAATGTTAATGGAAAAAGCGATAACACCTTATACAAAAGTTTAATTATTTGATGATATAAATCATAATTATCTCTCTTGCAAATTCGGTGCATAACTGTAACTTTGCACATTCCTTAACAACTTATTTAAGTAAGGAGAACCAAATATGAATCTTTTATTATTGGCAGCGGAGCATAATACACCTTATAATTATTTTCCAATTGCCTTACAATTGGTAGTTGCAATAGGGTTTGTCTTAGTGATGCTGGCAGCCACTCATCTTTTAGGCCCCAAAAGAAAGACAAGTGATAAGTTAATAAATTTTGAGAGTGGTATTCCTTCTGTTGGTAATGCCCGCCAGCCAATGGGTATTAAATATTTCCTTGTAGCTATCCTCTTTGTACTTTTTG
Source organism: uncultured Bacteroidota bacterium (assembly GCA_903887005.1). Lineage (GTDB taxonomy): Bacteria > Bacteroidota > Bacteroidia > Chitinophagales > Chitinophagaceae > Nemorincola. Next base: position 2,602 of record CAISOH010000270.1, read on the forward strand.
ATGTTGAAGTGATTTTCTTTTACCCTTATGCCGTTAATTTCCGGTTTTTGGGCAAGGATGGATTTCTGGAAGTCGTATTGTTTGTAGCTTTCTTTTTGTGCGGATTTATTTACATAGTTAAGAAAGGCGCGTTAGATTGGGAAAATTAATCAAAAAATTAAAAAGAAAAAATTAAAAAGAAAAACTCCAAAATTGAGTGAAAAGTTGATTTATAAGTAGAAATGACAGATACGCAGAAACCATTCGATATCAAGAAAAGATGCTATCAATTTTCATTAACGCTTATAGATTTTATCAAGACAGCAGGAAATGAAAGGATATATTTTTCTTTATTCGACCAATTATTACGATGTGGGACATCCATTGGAGCGAATGTTGTAGAAGGCGGCTCAGGTAGTTCAAAAAAAGATGTGATTAATTACTATCACATTGCGCTTAAATCGGCAAATGAAACAAAATACTGGCTTTGTTTAATACGCGATAGCCTGGTAAATGATAAAGACAAAATTAATTCATTAATCAAGGAAGCTGATGAAATTTCTAAAATCATCGCTTCCTGCATAATAAAAATGAAGGACATTTGAATGCATATTTTGAGTGCTTTTTATTTTTTATTTTTTATTTTTAAATTTTATGCCTCGTCCGGTTCAGTATAATACTAAAGTGAAAATGGTGGAGATACCTGCAGGGTACTCCGGGGAAGGGTTTTATTCAACAACTTTCGATAAAGTAGTTGGGCTGGCGCGCAAAAATTCTTTGTGGCCATTGCCATTCGCTACCTCATGTTGCGGTATCGAATTTATGGCTACCATGGGTTCCAATTATGATATGGGCCGTTTTGGTGCGGAACGTATGGGATTTACTCCCCGCCAGTGCGATATGCTTTTAGTGACAGGTACCATTTCAAAAAAGATGGGACCAATCCTGCGCCAGGTTTATCTGCAAATGGCAGAGCCCCGTTGGGTTATTGCTATCGGCGCCTGCGCCTGCACAGGGGGTATTTTTGATTCTTATTCTGTATTGCAGGGAATAGACCAGGTAATACCGGTTGATGTTTATGTGCCGGGCTGTCCTCCAAGACCAGAAGGAATAATAGATGGCATACTAAAGTTGCAGGACCTTGTGCAGAACGAAAGCCTTCGCAGAAGGAGCAGTGAAGTGTATAAGGAATTAATGGAAAGTTATGGAATACAATAAACCCCCGACCCCTAAAGGGGAGGTGTTTAGTAAATTGGATGAAGGGTTTAATTTAAAATGAGTGAGAAGTCCCTATAGGGATTTAGGGTTTATGACCAATGAAATAATAAAACAACGGTTAACGGATAAGTTTGGCGAACAGCTCACTGAATGGGCAGAACCATACGGTTTGCTGACGTTTAGTGCGCCGGCTGAAATGAACCTGAAAGTAATGCAGTTCTTATTTGATAATGAAGAATTGCGATTCCGCTTTCTTACTGACCTTACGGCAGTTCATTATCCAAACAGGAAAGGTGAGGAATTATGCGTGGTATATCATCTGCATAATATGATAGACAGTATCCGCCTTCGCTTTAAGGTATATGTACCGATTGAAAAGCCTGATGTTTTTACTGCTACCCAACTCTATTCATGTGCTAACTGGATGGAACGCGAAGCATATGATTTTTTCGGTGTAAATTTTGTAGGACATCCTAATCTTATCCGTATTATGAATGTAGAGGAAATGGATTACTTCCCCATGCGTAAGGAATATGAATTGGAAGATCCTACAAGAAGAGATAAGGATGATGAAATGTTTGGAAGATAAAATCCCCACCCGCCACGGCGGGGAGGTGATTAGTAAACAGGGATGAAAATAAGGATTATTATAAAATGAGGGAAAGTCCCTTTAGGGATTTAGGGTTAAAGATTTAGGGTTTATGGAAATACAACCACATACACAACATCATATTAAGCTCTCTGAAGAATCTCTTCAGAAGCAAACCACCACGCTCAACCTTGGACCAACGCACCCTGCTACCCACGGCGTTTTTCAAAATATAATGGAAATAGATGGTGAGCGCGTGCTTGAAACTGTGCCCACTGTTGGTTATATACACAGGGCATTTGAAAAGATAGCAGAACGTCGTCCCTATTACCAGATAACCCCGCTAACAGACAGGCTCAATTATTGCTCATCTCCTATAAATAATATGGGATGGCATATGACTATTGAAAAGTTGCTTGGCCTTAAGTTACCTAAACGAGTAGAATATTTACGTGTTATTATAATGGAGCTGTCAAGAATTGCAGATCACCTTGTGTGTAATTCTGTTATTGCTGTTGACACCGGAGCACTTACTCCTTTTACTTATGTATTTCAGTTCAGGGAAAAGATATATGAAATATTCGAAGAAATATGCGGTTCGAGGCTTACAACAAATATTGGCCGGGTAGGTGGTTTTGAGCGCAATTTTACTCCGGCGTCTTTTACCAAATTGCATAGTTTATTAGAAACCTTCCCCAAGATGCTGAAGGAGTTTGAGGCGTTATTAAACCGTAACCGGGTTTTTATGGATCGTTGCATCGGCGCCGGACCAATTAGCGCCGAAAGGGCCCTGAATTATGGTTTTACGGGCCCAAATCTCAGGGCTGCGGGAGTTGATTATGATGTAAGGGTATCACAACCCTATTCCTCTTACGAAGATTTTGATTTCAAGATACCCATAGGTACTGTGGGAGATGTGTATGACCGCTTTATGGTGCGCAATGGTGAGATGTGGGAAAGTTATAGTATCATCAACCAGGCACTGGAAAAAATTGATAAAATAGAACGTGAGTTCCCTGACCAGAAAGAAGTATTTTATGCTCCTGAAGCAGATCATTACCATATCCCTCCCAAAGTGGATGTTTACACTAAGATGGAAGCATTGATTTACCATTTCAAAATAATAATGGGCGAGATAGATGCTGTACCCGGCGAGGTATATCATTCTGTGGAAGGAGGTAATGGTGAATTGGGATTTTATTTAATCAGCGATGGGGGACGTACTCCATATCGCCTGCATTTCCGCAGGCCATGTTTCATCTACTACCAGGCATTTCCTGAAATGGTGAGAAATGGATTACTGAGTGATGCGATAATTACATTAAGTAGTTTGAATGTGATAGCAGGAGAATTGGATGCATAACCCCCGACCCATAAAGGGGATGAGTTATGCAGTTACGAAAAATTGATTGTACAGACTAAAGGAACAAGAAGATTTGGAATTCCAGCTTTTCTTAAAGAAAATAACAAATGAAAATTCAGTTTTCAGAAGAAAAATTAAAAGAAGTAAAAGAACTCATCTCGCACTATCCCGAAGGGAAGCAGAAGAGCGCATTGATACCATTATTACATGTTGCGCAGGATGAGTTTGGAGGTTGGCTTGATGCACCTGTTATGGATTATGTTGCAGAAATCCTCCACATACTTCCTATCGAAGTCTATGAAGTTGCGACTTTCTATAGCATGTTCAATATGAAACCTGTTGGCAAGCACTTGCTGGAAGTGTGCCGTACAGGACCTTGTATGCTCAATGGCAGCGATGAAATTATTGATTATATAAAAGAGAAGCTGGGAATTAGTGAGGGCGAAACTACGGCTGACGGCTTGTTTACATTAAAGCCTGCGGAATGCCTTGGAGCATGTGGTTATGCCCCGATGATGCAATTTGGTAAAACATACAGGGAACATCTGACCAAAGAAAAAATTGATAAACTGATAGAAGAGGTAAGGGGGCTGGCAAAAAACTAAAATTATGGCTTTCGATCTTGCACTTGAATTTATTTTATCAGGGAAGCCAAAAAGGGTAATGCAGTTACTTACTGATCCAGTACTAATCAGAAAGTGGAGTGGTGGTGAAGCAATACTTGAAAATAAAGTTGGCGGTAAGTTTGAAATGTTTGATGGCTGGGTAAAAGGAATTGTGAGAATGACAAATGAAAATGAGTTGGCATATAGCTGGAAAGCCGCTGACTGGAAGGAAGACACAAAACCATCTGAAGTTCATTATTTATTGAAAGAAGACGAGGCAGGTACTAAGGTGATATTACACCATACCGGTTTTCCGAATGCAGAAGAAATGAACAGTCATAAAACAGGCTGGACAGATTTCTTCTTCGACCCTTTGGAAGATTTTATTTTAATGATAGATAAAAGTTAAAAGGTGATGAGATATTTAGTAACCATATTATTACTCTTTGTAAGCATTAGCATATTTGCACAAAAACCAGACACCAAAGCTCTGGATAAGGCAATAGCTGATTTTGACAAAGCGCTAATAAACAGAGACTCTGTAGCTCTTAATCATTTGTTGAGCAATGATCTTTTTTATGGCCATTCTAACGGATGGGTGGAAACTAAAAAAGAATTAATAGCAGACTTGTTTAATGGCAAGCTGATTTATAAAACAATAAACGCTAAAGAAGAACATAGAACGATTGAAAGTAACAGTACAGCAGTAAGATCGTATGCAGAGATTGATTGTGTGATGGATGGGAAACCGCTTTCTTTTAAGTTGAAGGTATTACAAGTGTGGACATGGAAGAATAAACATTGGGAATTATTTGCAAGGCAGAGTGTGAAGATGTAACCCCAACCCTTATAAGGGAGATGGTTAGTAAATAATATTTTATAAAAATGAAGGAAGCCCTATCAGGGTGGTGTTTATGGGAATAACAACTCAAATGCTGAAAGTTAAAGAAAGCCGAAAGGCAGATGAATCCATGGAGGTAAAATTCATGATAGATAGTGGGGCTGTATATAGTCTTGTACCGGGGAAAATTTTGAAAAAGCTGGGAGTTGAGTCATATAGAGAGGTAGATTTCGCATTAGCGGATGGCAGTAATATATCGAGAAAAGTTGGAGAAGCGTATTTTGAATTGAATGGCGAAGGCGCAACTGCACCTGTAATTTTTGGTGAAAAAAACGATGAGCCATTGCTAGGGGCAACTACACTTGAAGCGATGGGTCTGGTTTTAAATCCTTTTACAAGAACATTGCATCCTATGAGGATGTTATTAGGATGAATTGAAATTATTATTAAACTCAAAAGAAAATGTTCAAAAATACAAATTTTTGAATTTTGAATTTTGAATTTTGACTTTGAAAAATGGCAGTAAAACTTTTATTAGAAAACGATCACATAGAAGGTATCCGTTATTACGATACCTACCGTAAGCATGGTGGATACCGTGCTGCGGAGAAGGCGTTTAAAATGGCTACTGCCGATATTGTGGAAGAGGTGAAGAAAAGCGGCCTTCGCGGACGTGGCGGAGCCGGATTTCCTACTGGCATGAAATGGAGCTTCCTGGCAAAACCGGAAGGCGTACCTCGTCACCTTGTTTGCAATGCAGATGAATCAGAGCCGGGCACTTTCAAAGACCGTTACCTGATGGAGTTTCACCCGCACCTTTTTGTTGAAGGCCTGCTGATAAGCAGCTTTGCCCTTGGAAGTAATCATACTTATATATATATAAGAGGAGAGTACGCCTGGATCGTTGATATTTTGGAACAGGCTATAGCTGAAGCTAAAAACAATGGTTGGTTAGGTAAAAATATTTTAGGTTCCGGTTTTGATTGTGAGATATATGTGCATCGTGGTGCCGGGGCTTATATATGTGGTGAAGAGACCGCGTTGATAGAATCTCTGGAAGGTAAGCGTGGTAATCCGCGTATGAAGCCGCCATTCCCAGCAATACAGGGTGTATGGATGCGTCCTACCGTAGTAAATAATGTAGAAACTATTGCTTCCGTAGTACCCATCATTAACATGGGCGGTGAAGAATATGCCAAAATAGGCGTAGGTAAATCAACCGGGACAAAACTACTTTCCGCTTGCGGTAATATCAATAAGCCAGGCGTTTATGAAATAGATATGACTATCTCTGTAGAGGAGTTTATTTACAGTGATGAATATTGCGGGGGAATACCCAAAGGCAAGCGCCTTAAAGCCTGTATCCCAGGAGGTTCTTCAGTGCCGATTATTCCAGCTAACCTGTTGTTGAAAACAGCTAAAGGGCAAACGCGCTATATGAACTATGAAAGTCTTGCCGATGGCGGTTTTGTTTACGGCAGCATGATGGGTTCCGGCGGATTTATAGTTTTAGATGAAGACCAGTGTGTAGTCCGGCATACTATGTCGCTTGCCCGCTTCTATAATCATGAAAGCTGCGGACAGTGCAGTCCCTGCCGTGAAGGTACCGGCTGGATGTACAAAATTTTGAAGAATTTAGAATATGGAAAGGGTAAGATAAGCGATATAGACCTGCTTTGGGACATTCAGCGCAAGATAGAAGGTAATACTATCTGTCCGCTGGGTGATGCTGCAGCATGGCCGGTAGCTGCCGCTATCCGCCACTTCCGTGATGAATTTGAATGGCATGTATTAAACCCCGATGAATCGCAGAAACGTAATTATGGACTGGCGCATTATGCTGATCCAATTCATGTGCCTGCAAGTGCGTAAAAATATTTTTTTTTGATTTTTGAATTTGACTTATGTCAGAACAACCAAAATTTAAAGTAACAGTTGATAATATCAGTATTGAAGTGCCAGCCGGTACTACAATATTGAATGCGGCGCGAATGATTGGTGGTGATGTTACTCCGCCTGCTATGTGCTATTACAGCAAACTCAAAGATAGTGGTGGTAAATGCCGCACATGCCTGGTTGAGGTAAGCAAAGGTTCTGACAAAGACCCGCGCCCCATGCCAAAGCTGGTTGCAAGTTGCCGCACTACTGTGATGGATGGTATGGAAGTGAAAAATATTACTTCCGAAAAAGTAGTTGACGCACGCAAAGGCATAGTGGAATTTTTACTCATCAATCATCCCCTTGATTGCCCGGTATGCGACCAGGCAGGAGAATGCGACTTGCAAAATCTGAGTTATGAACATGGCTCTGAAGGTACCCGATATGAATTTAAGCGCCGCACTTTTGAGAAAGAAGATATCGGCCCGTATATTTCCCTTCATATGAACCGCTGTATAATGTGCTTCCGTTGCGTATTTACTGCAGACCAGCTTACGGATAAACGGGAACACGGTATATTGGAAAGAGGCGACCATGCACAGATAAGCACTATGCTGAATAAGGCATTGGATCATGATTTCATAGGTAATGTTATTGATGTTTGCCCCGTAGGAGCGCTTACAGATAAAACTTTCCGTTTCAAAAACCGGGTATGGTTTACAAAACCCCTTGATGCACACAGGGATTGTTCTAATCCAAAATGTGGAGGAAAGGTTAGGTTGTGGATGCGTGGAGAAGAAGTATTCCGTGTTACTGCCCGTAAAGACCAGTGGGGCGAGGTAGAAGAATTTATTTGCAATGAATGCCGTTTCCATAAAAAAGAAACCAGGGACTGGGTGATAGAGGGTCCATCTGTAATAGCACGAAGCAGTGTTATTTCACAGGGACATTATGTAGGTACTAAAAAGTCTCAGGTATTGATAGATAAGGTAATTGGCAAACAACCAAAATACCTGCTGGATATACATGATATTAGCGATGTGAACAGGCCCGAAATTGACCTGTCAAAAATTGAGGGGCCAGCACATTCGAGTGATTTTAAAAGATAGGAATGAGCAGGAAAGAAAAATTGATTTTAAAATTATTAGCTGGAAATGCAGATGCAGGTAAAACAAGTACGTGATTTTTTAGTGAATAATAAATTAATTAGTGATGTATAAATATGAAGTGATAATTTTTTGGAGTGATGCTGATAAAGTATTTATAGCCGAAATACCTGAATTAAAAGGATGTATCGCACATGGAGATACACAAGATAAGGCATTGAAAGAGGTTAATCTAGTAGCTAAAGAATGGTTGGTAATCGCTAAAGAGAAAGGGTGGCAAATACCAGAGCCTAAAGGACGACTAATGTATGCATGAACAAAGAAAATGCAAAATGCTTTTTACCTAAGAACATATTAAACAAGTAACTAAAAATCAAATAATTAGCAATAAATATTGAGTTAAACTAAATTTTTTAACAAACTAAAATTACTTTTGCGCATTATGCTGTTACTTCAAATTGATACAGCGCTTATACTAGAAAAAGTCATCCTCATAATAGTAATCCTGTTAGGGTCGTTGGGCGTAGCAATGTATGCTACCTGGGGTGAACGTAAGGTTTCAGCAATCATGCAAGACCGTGTAGGGCCAAACCGTGCCGGGCCTTTTGGATTATTTCTTCCCCTGGCTGATGGAATGAAGCTGTTTTTTAAAGAAGAGATTATCCCCGACCGCTCCACAAAATTTATTTTCATCCTGGGCCCCTGCCTTGCAATGCTTACTGCATGTATGACCAGCGCCATTGTGCCCTGGGGACCTGATTATACAATGGCAAGCGGGCATATTGTGAGTTTACAGGTTGCGGATATTAATATTGGTATCTTGTTTGTTTTTGGTATTGTAAGCCTGGGCGTATATGGTGTCATGCTGGGTGGATGGGCTTCTAACAATAAATTTTCATTGCTTAGCAGCATCCGGGCTGCTTCACAGGCTATTTCATACGAATTAGCTATGGGTATCAGCCTCATTGCATTACTTATGATGACCGGCTCCCTTAGCCTTCGTGATATAGTTTCTCAGCAACATGGCTTTTGGAACGATGGTTATTTTAGCTGGAATTTCTTTAAACAGCCTTTGGGATTTATCATCTTTTTTACCTGCGCCTGTGCAGAGCTTAACCGCGCACCTTTCGACCTTCCAGAATGCGACAGCGAACTGAACATGGGTTATCACCAGGAGTATTCTTCTATGAAGTTAGGTTTTTACCTGTTTGCTGAGTATATCAATATGTTTGTGAGCTCCACTATAATGGTCACCTTATTTTTTGGTGGTTACAACTTTCCGTTCATGGACCAGTTAGCAGCAAGTCTTAATCCTTTACTGTTTACTGCAATTTGTGTTATGGTACTTTTAGCCAAAGTTATTTGTATGATCCTCTTTTTCATGTTCATCAGGTGGACGCTGCCACGCTTCCGCTATGATCAACTGATGAAATTAGGATGGCGGTCATTGATTCCATTGGCTTTAGTAAATATGCTGATAACAGGAATTGTGATATTATGGGTATTTAAAAGTTAAAAAAGTGGTTAAAATATTGATTTAATAAATGCAGATGCTGACTATTCAACAAATAAAAGATACCGTTACCGACTATTTCAAAGATAAGCCGGTGAAGAGTGTTTATTTGTTTGGGTCGTATGCCAGAGGGGATGCCAAGGAAGATAGCGATGTGGATTTGGGTGTTATTTTAGAAGACGTAAGAATGAGTTTATGGCAATATGCAGGGTTGGCTTTAGGATTAGAAGAAGCTTTAAACAAAAAAATTGATTTAATAGAAATTAATCTGATGCACACATGGGTAAAAAGAACCTTTGAGAAGGATAAAATTGAAATTTATCATGCATGAGATTGATTTTCTAAAGGAAATAGAAATATTATATTATTTAATTGAACAAATTTGCGCAATAGAAAGTTTTAATGCAGGTTTTGATGAGGAAATGTTTCTCAGAAATGATTTGGTTAAGAATGCATCATTGATGAAACTGTTAGTATTGGGAGAATATACTACACATATAGACGATAGGTTAAAAAGCAGGTTTAGTGAAGTAGAATGGCAATTGATTAAAAAGGCAAGGAACTATTATGCACATGTATATCGCGGAGTAGATTGGTTAAAAGTATGGGAAACTATTAATAAGGATATACCAGCTTTGAAAATAAAAATGGAAGGAATAATACAATCTTTGGAAAAAGAAAACAATGCAAAAACTAACTAACAGAGCAGTAAAAATAGACCGCAGCCCGATGACATTCGGGGAAAGGATTTACTTGCCTGGCTTAGCCAAAGGGCTTGGCATTACGCTGGGCCATATATTTAAGAAAACAGCTACCACACGTTACCCGGAACAAAAACGCCCTTTTAGCCCGGTATTTCGCGGGTTGCATGTTCTTAACCGGGATGAGAATGGAGCTGAACGTTGTACTGCTTGCGGCTTGTGCGCACTGGCATGTCCTGCGGAGGCTATTACAATGGAAGCCGCTGAAAGAAAACCTGGTGAAGAACATTTGTACCGTGAAGAAAAGTATGCGGCTAAATATGAAATAAATATGTTGCGTTGTATTTTTTGCGGTTTTTGTGAGGATGCCTGTCCTAAAGACGCTGTGTATCTTTCGGAAACTGTAATGCCAGCTAATTATACACGCGCTAGTTTTATTTATAAAAAAGAAGACCTGCTGATTCCTGAACCAAAAAACAACGATAATAAATAACATGGACATCTACGGTATATTATTTTGGGTACTCTCTGCAATTGCTGTTGGTTGCGCATTGGGTGTCATTCTCAGCCGCAACCCTGTAAACAGCGTTTTGTTCCTGATACTTACTTTTTTCGCTATATCCGGCCATTACCTGTTAATGAATGCCCAGTTTCTTTTTATTGTGAATATCATAGTTTATGCCGGCGCCATAATGGTTTTATTCCTGTTCGTTGTTATGCTTATGAATCTGAATGCCGATGTGGAACCACAAAAAGGGCAATTGGTGCAATTAGCAGGCGTAATAGCAGGTGGAATATTATTTCTTGTAGTGCTTGCTGCCATAAAAACAACACAGCCACAGGCTATTGATAAAACTACCACAGATATAGGATTAATAACTAACCTTGGTAAGGTATTGTTTACAAAATTTGTTTTGCCTTTTGAAATAAGCAGTGTACTCTTTCTTAGTGCTATGATAGGTGCGGTTGTGATAGGAAAAAAGGAAGACACGCATAACCTTCAGAAAGGAGAGTAAATAATTTAAAAATTTTTTATGCCGGTAAATTCAACACATTATTTGTTCTTAAGTCTTCTCTTATTTTCCATAGGTATAATGGGAGCGCTGATGCGTCGTAATGCAATAATCATTTTTATGTGCATAGAGCTGATGCTTAACGCCGTGAATTTATTGCTGGTAGCATTTTCAAAAATATATGGTGATGCAGATGCACAATTGTTCGTGTTCTTTATTATGGTAGTTGCGGCCGTTGAAGTAGCCGTAGGCCTGGCAATAATTGTTATGATGTACCGGAAGGTTCATTCGGTGGACATAAATATTTTAAACAGATTGAAACATTAAAATACTTAAAAAAATAAAATGGGAAATTTTTCTCAACTCGTCTATTTAGTGCCGTTATTCCCCTTGATTGGCTTTTTGATCAACGGTTTACTTTGGAAAAGAATGCCTAAAACCCTTGGTGGTATTATCGGCTGTATTACAATTCTTGCTTCCTTCTGTATCTCGCTTGGTATATTTTTCGAGGTAAAAAACCCGTCTTTTCAAGGTCCGGTTATTGTTCATTTGTTTGATTTCATTCAATCCGGCAAATTATATATTCCCTTTTCCTTCCAGGTTGACGCGCTTTCTTCTTTATTTCTGCTTATTATCACAGGAGTTGGTTTCCTGATTCACGTTTACTCTACATCATATATGCATCATGATGAGGGAATGGTAAAATATTTCTCTTATCTGAACCTTTTCGTGTTTTCTATGCTGCTGTTGGTTTTAGGCGCTAATTACCTGATCATGTTCATTGGGTGGGAAGGTGTTGGCCTTTGTTCTTATTTATTGATAGGTTTTTGGTTTAAGAACAGGGATTTTACCAATGCCGCCAAGAAAGCATTTGTAATGAACCGTATTGGTGACCTTGGCTTCCTGGTAGGGATGCTGCTTATCCTGGTTTCTTTCGGCACCCTCTCTTTCCAGGAGTTCTTCAGCCAACTGCATAGCGGTACTACAATGGTAACTACATCTACCTATAATTGGATTGCTCTTTGTCTTTTCATTGGGGCAACCGGTAAAAGTGCACAAATACCATTATACACCTGGCTACCAGACGCAATGGCAGGCCCAACACCAGTATCAGCGCTGATACACGCCGCCACCATGGTTACTGCAGGTATCTATATGATAGCGCGTACCGGAGCGTTATACAGTCTCGCGCCAATGATATTGCATGTTGTTGCTATTATTGGATTAGCCACTGCGTTAGTTGCTGCAACTATTGCTATTAAGCAGTACGATATTAAAAAAGTACTCGCCTATTCAACTGTCAGCCAACTTGGCTTTATGTTTCTTGCCCTGGGCGTAGGCGCATATACCACAGCGGTTTTCCATGTTATGACGCACGCCTTCTTTAAAGCTCTTTTATTCCTTGGTTCAGGTAGTGTTATCCATGCCATGGGCGGCGAGCAGGATATCCGTAAAATGGGCGGGCTCGGTAAAAAAATGCGTATTACACAGATGACTTTCCTTGTTGGTTGTCTTGCAATATCTGGTATTCCTGGCTTTTCAGGCTTCTTTTCCAAAGACGAAATACTGGCAAATGTGTTTACGAATTCTCCCATATTATACGGCCTTGGTATAATAGCCGCAATGATGACTGCCTTTTATATGTTCCGTTTATATTTCCTTACGTTCAACGGGAGTTTCCGCGGCACTGAAGATCAGCATCACCACCTGCACGAAAGCCCTGCAGCTATTACAATTCCGTTAATAATACTTGCCATTCTGTCGTTTGCAGGCGGGTATGTAGGATTGCCTGAGGTAATGAGCGAACATAATGCTATACGGTCTTTCCTGGGTGCTGCCGTTACCAACTTTGGCGAACATCATTTAGCGGCAGGTACCGAATGGACATTAATGGGCATATCAGTAGCTGTTTCAGTACTGATGATCATTTTTGCCTGGTCTGTTAACCGGAAACCGGATTTTGCTGAAAACAAAGGTCTTGCAAAAGTATTGGAGAACAAATGGTATGTTGACGAGTTGTATGATGCCATCATAGTAAGGCCAATGGAAGCATTATCCAATATACTGGATAAGTTTGTTGAAAAAATGGGTATTGATGGTATTGTAAATGGCGTAGGTAAAACTGTCAGATATGGTGGCGACCGGTTAAGATTATTACAAACCGGCCAGGTAGGTTTTTATATTTTTATTATGGTATTGGGCATTGTAGTACTGTTTTCGCTAAGTTTTTTTTGGATTAAATAAATAAGGCAAAAGGCAAAAGTGAAAACCTAAAAGTGATGGGCTCGAAAAATAGCAAATGAAAAGGCAAAAGTGAAAACCTAAAAGTAGTGGGCTTAGAATAAAAAAGAGTAAATTGAAAATGCCAAATGATATTAAATATCGTTGTTATAATTTTTCGATTGGCATTATCAAATATTTGAGAAGTAAACAATGGGATGCATTCAGTAGTATAGTAGTTAAGCAACTGATGCGGTCTGCAATGTCTGTAGGAGCAAATGTTGTTGAAGCAGTAAATAGTTCTTCAAGGCTTGAGTTTAAACGATATTATGAAATCGCTTTAAAATCATGCAATGAAACAAAATATTGGTTGTGTATTTTAAGGGATGGTTTTGAGGTAAAAGATAATGAGATTGGGGAATTGCTAAAAGAAGGTAATGAATTAAGTAAAATACTTGCTTCTTCTGTACTTTCTTTAAAATTGAAAAAATAAAAATAATAAATACGAATGGGGGAAACTTTTGGGTTTTCACTTTTCACTTTTGACTTAACTATATGATTTTAATATTTCTAATTCTCATTCCGTTATTATCAGGCATAATGTCCTTTGCTGTAAAAGGCGATGGGGCAAAAGCGCTTGCTTTGATAAGTTCCATGCTCACGCTGGCGGTTGCCGCTTATGTAAGCGGGGCTAATTATACTACACCAATAACTTATTCTCACGAGTGGATTCCCACACTTGGCACACAATTCAGCCTTGCCGGTGATGGAATGAGCAGTATGCTATGCCTGCTTACTGGTATCGTAGTAATGATTGTGATGATTGTGAGTGTAAATAAAGAAGTAGAAAAACCAGGTGCTTTTTATGGTTTCCTTTTATTATCACAGGCGGGGCTGATGGGTGTTTTTCTTGCTTATGACGCTTTGTTATTTTATGTGTTTTGGGAACTTGCACTCATACCTGTTTACTTTCTGTGTTCCCGCTGGGGTGGTGAAAAAAGGATACCTGTTACTTTCAAGTTCTTCATATACACTTTTGTAGGCAGCCTGATGATGTTGGCCGGACTTATTTATTTGTCAATGCAAACACCCGGCCTTAACAGTTATTCATGGGCTGATATTTCGCGGGCAGGCGCATCATTGCCGCCTCAGACACAACAATGGTTATTCTGGCTTCTATTTATAGCCTTCGCTATTAAAATGCCCATATTCCCATTCCATACCTGGCAGCCCGATACTTATGAACAATCTCCAACGCCTGTAACTATTATACTTAGTGCACTGATGGTGAAAATGGGGATGTATGCGGTATTGCGCTGGTTGTTGCCGGTTTTGCCTGCAGGCGTTGCTTACTGGTCTGATACGGTAATTATTATGTCTGTTATCGGCATCGTTTATGCTTCATGTATTGCAATAGTACAAACTGATTTAAAACGCCTGATAGCCTATTCTTCAATTGCACATATGGGATTAATGTGCGCAGTAGCATTTACACATTCATCAGTAGGGATGCATGGCATTATGGTGCAAATGTTCAACCATGGTATCAATATTACCGGTATGTGGGTTATTGTCAGCATGATAGAGAACCGCTGGGGTACCCGCGATATGACGAAACTTGGCGGGATGGCAAGTGTTGCACCCAATATGGCTATAGCGCTTGTTATTATTTCTCTGGCCAGTATTGCGTTGCCGCTTACGAATGGCTTTGTGGGTGAGTTTATGTTATTCAATGGTTTGTTCCGTGGCGATAGCGCCAACCATATTGCTATTATGGTAATTGCAGGGCTAGGAATAATACTTGGCGCCGTTTATACGCTGAACATGATACAGAGAACAGCATATGGCAATGCTTCTGCAACAATGGTTGCGGCAAAAGACCTGAGCATTAATGAATATATAGGTTTAGCTATAATCATCAGCCTGATTATTTTCCTGGGGGTTTATCCGAAACCTTTACTGGATCTTACTTCAGGTATTGCTGGTTTGATAGTGAAATAGTTAATTGGTTAAAGGGTTAAATAGTTGAAAAAGTACAGTACTATAATGAAATTGTGTAATTCCCGAAGGGATGATATTATTATAGAACAAATTGCAAAACATGGTTAAACCCCGAAGGGGTGATATAGGAATTGCGGTACGTTGCAAATGAATTTGGACTAAAAACAGTAATAAATAATCAGGATTATTTTCCGAAAAAATATAAGAAAAGGTGTTTGGCATTGAAGAAATAAAATAATACCACCCCTTCGGGGTTTAACATAGAATACATACTAACACTATAATAATGACATCCCTTCTGGATTATTTTTTATAGTTATTTATTGAATAGTAACATACAATAGAAAAGTAACGAGTTAATTGATTATAAGACTTTATGAATGCGATTTATGCTACAACCGGTTTTGGAATAATTATGATGTTTGCCGGTTTTATGGTAAACAATAAGAAAAATGCAGCAGCGCTTGCTACTGTTCTTTTCGCTGCCCTGTTGGGTGTTAATATATGGGACCTTGTGACCACAAGCGCCAATGAACCCCATTTATTTTTCAGCAATATGCTCCGCGTAGAGCATTATTCTTTATGGTTCAATACATTAATGACCGGCTGCTCCCTGCTATACGTATTATTAATGGGCAAAGAAATCCAGAAGGTAGGAATGCATGTTGCGGAATATTTCGCCCTTATTTTCTTTATACTTTGCGGTTTGTATATTCTTTCTACTTACAATAATTTACTGATGCTGTTTATTGGCATAGAGATTCTTTCTATTCCTCAATACATACTTGCAGGCAGCGACAAGCGCAACCTCAAGAGTAGTGAAGCATCCCTCAAATATTTCCTGATGGGCGCCTTCTCTACAGGTATATTACTGATGGGTATTACTTTATTATATGGTGCGGCACGTACATTTAATATCATGGAAATAGCTGCCACACTGCATACCGATACACTGAATCACACTCTCGGACTTGCAGGCATCATGTTCATTATGATAGCGCTGTCATTTAAAGTTTCCGCGGCCCCAATGCACATGTGGACGCCTGATGTATATGATGGTTCGCCTACTGCCTTCACTGCTTATATGGCCACAATTGTAAAAGCCGGAGCTTTTTTCGCATTTCTTCGTTTGTTCCAGGTTTCTTTCAACAGCCTCAGTGAGCACTGGACAATCATATTAGCCATCATCACTGCTGCTACTTTATTTGTAGGAAATGTAACTGCTGTTTTCCAGCAAAGCGTAAAGCGCATGCTTGCTTATTCATCAATTGCACAGGCCGGCTTTATGTTGTTTGCCGTACTTGCAGTAAACGCTATCGCCTGGCAGGGTATTATTATTTATGCGGTAGCCTACTCAGTAGCTACAATTGGCATATTTGCCGTTTTGGTAAAGCTGAAAGATTATACTTATGATGGTTTTAATGGCCTTGCACAAAGAGAGCCATTTCTTGCTTTTGCTGCCACCATATTCCTGTTCTCGCTGGCAGGTATCCCGCTCACAGGTGGCTTTATGGCGAAATATTATGTGTTACTTGCAGTGGTGCAGCAGGGGCATTTGTTATGGTTGGTAATCTTTGCATTATTGATGGCGGCCATCAGTGTTTATTATTATTTCCGTGTTATCATAGCTATGTATTTCAAAACCGGTAGCCCTGAGCTGACCTCACCTGTAACCCCCGGTGATAAATTGATGCTGATTGTAACCTGTATCATCGTAATACTGATAGGCGTAGTTCCGCAGTTGTTCCTGAATAAGATTTAGATCTATTGCTTATAAAAACTGTAGGATGTTCATTATGAGCAGATTTTTCCTGTTGCTATACCTCATAAGCAATACCCTCTATACTCAAAAACACGTTTGGAAAGATGGCGGCAGCTTCTTCTCTGAAAGGTTCCAGTTCTTTATATTTTGAAGAAAAGTGACCTAACAATAACTGTTTGGCATTGGCCATTTTTGCAAGCTGTGCCGCCTGTGTTGCAGTGCTGTGGTAGCGGGCAATAGCTTTCTCCTTATCCGCTTCGAGATAAGTACATTCATGGTATATTGTATCCGCATTCATTACTACCGGCAGAAAATTATCAGTAAATAGTGTATCTGCACAATATGCGTAACGTTTTACTGCCGGGCCATCTTCTGTTACCCATTCATTTTTCACCAGCAGGCCGTCTTTGCGCTCATAATCATTGCCTTGCTTTAAGTCCTCGTAATAAGCGGCTGGTATCTCGTATTCCCTGCATTTTTCGGGAAGTAATTTTCTGCCCCTCGTTTTTCTCTCCACCAAAAAACCATGGCATTGTATCCGGTGTTCAACGGGGAAGCAGGTAACGCTGAATGAAGAATCGTCAACCAGCAAAACGGTTCCCTGTTCCGGCAAAGCATGAAAATAAAATGGATAGCTTAATACGGTATCTGCAACAGCGAGTATGGAATCAATAATAGGCTTTAACTCGGCAGGCGCATATAAATGCAAAGGCGCAGTCCTGCCAAGCAGGCTCATACTATTGATGAGCCCCGGCAAGCCGAAGTAATGATCTCCATGCAAATGGCTGATAAAAATATGATGCATACTGCGCCACCGCAGGCCGAAGCGCTGCATCTGTGATTGTGTTCCCTCACCACAGTCTATCAGCAAAACTTCCCCGTACACAGATACCGCCTGTGCGGTTGGGTGCCTTCCAAAGGCTGGTAGTGCTGAATTATTTCCGAGGATGGTTACTTTCATTCTAATTTTAAAAGTCTGTCATTAAATTATTTGGTAACAAATTATTCAAGTGTAACACCTGTATCAATAAACAATTTTTTTAATTGATTTTCTGACCATGGAATACCAAAATCACTTATACCAAACAAGCTTTTGCGCAATATGAACTTGTTGCTGTTGCGTATTTTGTCATAAATTAATTTCTTCCTTCCATCTTCCCTGGTGCACAATCCTATTCTCTTTCTGTTAGCCGTAATCTCGTCATTCATTTTTGTTGATTCCTTTTCGCAATACAGTTTTTTATCAATTTTATACAGCAAAGCCATCTGTCCAAATCCATACCCAATCATAAATTTACCGGATCTGTCGTTAAGTAAAGCAAAATCTTCCGGGTGCATATCTCCTTTTTCTACAGCGGCCAGTAAAATATTGGTAAAATCAAAAGTTTTCAGGTTGGCATTATGAACTACGGCTGTGTCATCCTTGCCATAATTATGAAGTATTATAATGTGCAACGGATGGTAATCCATCAGGGTCGTATCATCAGACAGAAAGACTCCAAAGTCATATTCGTTTGGAAACTTGTGCTTAAAAATATGTTGCAATTCAGTCTTGATCGTATCGTCGGTTTTGTAAATCGAATCCCTCAAAAAAGTATAATTATGATCCAGTTGCCTTAAAAACTGATCCTTGGCACACATCTTTTCTATCTGCGATCGCAATTTCCAATCATTATTTTTCACGTATTTCATCCTGATAGCCGGGTACTCATCTATTAATGATTTCCATTCCGGAGATCCTCTGAACGCTGATAAATATATTGGCTCCTGAAAAAACGAAAGTTCACAACCTAAGCTCACCAGGTGACTGGCAAGCAATCTGACCGTTGGGTAATCAGTATTCAGATTTGCACACTTCAAATCATTGAGCAGGTCAATGGCAAAGGGCTTATTCCAGGAATGAAATGCAGAATCATAGAACACTTGCGCTTCTTTAAAATTGTCATAAACAATGCAACTCTCTGCTCTATCTATGTAAGATAAATAGTTTTTGAAATTGCCACCCCATACGCCTGACGGAAAATATAATAATGCCAATAAGAATATAAAAATTTTCAAAATCAATCGTTTGGTTTATGTTAATATTTACCTGTTATTTTCCCTTACTCCTCATTAAACAAATCTCTTTCCAATATTTCCATGCTGATAATATCTATTGCTTCATCCATTTTCGGTGCTATATTTATCAGCAGGTCTGTTTCATCATCCTTTAATACCGTCATAATGGTACGATTCATACCTGTAAACACAATTGACGTTCCCATTCCGTAACATTCCTCATGCAATGTTACTAATTCTTTCAATGCCGCTTTATCTGCATTTTCACAATTGCGGAAGTCTATAATAAAGTTTTTACTGCCTCTTTGCCTCAATTCCTCACATTTCAAGGTCAATGCACCTGTCAATTTAGCACTAATTTCATCTGCAAGTGGCATTATTGTACAAAATGTCTCTTTGGTATCAATTTTGAATTCCATAATTGTCGGTTATTTGGTATTTACGAAATTGCTGCAAAAATTTATTAAAAATAAGAATTCCCAATGGAATTTAAGTTGTTAAAATCTCTTGCATAATTTCGGTCAGATAATATACAGGAATTATCAGGCATATGCTAAAATAATACTGGTATTATTAACGACAATACCAAAAATCCTTTTGAAATTGCTAACTTTATGTTTTAAAACAATCAATCCATGGATTCTAATTTCTCGCCAAAAGTAAAAGAAATCATTTCTTACAGTCGCGAAGAAGCATTAAGACTGGGTAATGATTTTATTGGCACCGAGCATTTATTGCTGGGCCTTATCCGCGAAGGCGATGGGCTGGCGCTGAAGGTATTGCAAACTATGCAGGTAGACCTTTTCGAACTGCGTAAAGAACTCGAGGTTGCCATCAAGGATAAAAATAATAAGCCGCTTGCTAATATCAACAGCCTTCCGCTTACCAAGCAGGCAGAAAAAGTGATCCGCATAACCGTGCTGGAAGCCAAGGCTTTGAAAAGCGGTACGGTGGAAACAGAGCACCTGATGCTGTCGATATTAAAAAACAAGGAAAATGTAGCCACACAGATCCTTAATCAACATAATATTGATTACGAACGATTTAAGGGCGAACTGGCTATCCTTCAGGGTGGCAGTCCTATGGGTGATTACAATGATCCGGGCTCGGAAGAATTTGAAGAGGATGATGAGCGCCGCCAATACCAGCAGCCACGCAAGCCTGCCACCGGGAGCACCAAATCAAAAACTCCCGTGCTTGATAACTTTGGCCGCGACATCACAAAATTCGCGGAATTAGGCAGCCTTGATCCTATTGTTGGCCGGGATGAGGAAATTGAACGCGTATCGCAGATATTATCACGTCGCAAAAAGAACAATCCTATACTTATAGGCGAACCAGGGGTTGGTAAAACAGCTATAGTGGAAGGGCTTGCATTACGTATTGTTCAGCGCAAGGTATCAAGGGTCCTTTTTGATAAACGTGTTATCAGCTTAGACCTTGCCGCACTTGTGGCCGGTACCAAGTATCGCGGGCAATTTGAAGAACGTATGAAGGCGATCATGAACGAGCTTGAAAAAAACCGCGACGTGATCCTGTTTATTGATGAGATACATACTATTGTAGGAGCAGGAGGGGCTTCCGGTTCGCTTGATGCTTCCAATATATTTAAACCAGCTCTTGCCCGCGGCGACCTGCAATGCATCGGAGCATCAACCCTTGATGAATACCGTATGTATATTGAAAAAGACGGCGCGCTCGATCGCCGTTTCCAAAAAGTACTGGTAGAACCGCCAAGTGTTGACGAAACAATTATCATACTCAATAACATTCGTTCCAAGTACGAAGATTTTCATAATGTAGAATATGATTCAGAGGCAATTGAAGCCTGCGTGAAACTCAGCGACCGCTATATGACGGATCGACTGTTGCCTGATAAAGCCATAGATGTAATGGATGAAGCTGGCGCGCGCGTGCATCTAAAAAACATAAACGTTCCGCAAAACATCCTGGATCTGGAGAAGAAGATAGATGATATAAAGCAGGAGAAAAACAAGGTGGTGAAAAGCCAGCGCTTTGAAGAAGCCGCGGCGCTCCGAGACAGGGAGAAAAGGCTGGGTGAAGAACTGGACCGTGCAAAAGCAGAATGGGAAGAAGACGCCAAACACAAACGCTACCCCATAAACGAAGAAACTATTGCTGAAGTTATCAGCATGATGACAGGCATACCTGTGATGCGGATGGTAGAAGCTGAAAGCGCCAAACTTCGCCGCATGGACGAAGACCTAAGGGCTAATGTAGTAGGACAGGATGAAGCAATAAATAAAATTGTAAAAGCGATACAAAGAAACCGTGTGGGTCTTAAAGACCCCCGTAAACCAATAGGCTCCTTTATTTTCTTAGGGCCTACAGGCGTAGGTAAAACCGAACTGGCTCGTGCACTTGCACGATACATGTTCGACAGTGATGACGCCCTGATACGGGTTGATATGAGCGAGTATATGGAAAAATTCTCTCTCAGCAGGCTCATTGGGGCTCCTCCCGGTTATGTAGGGTATGAAGAAGGCGGACAACTTACAGAAAAGGTACGCAGGAAACCTTATTCAGTAATATTGCTCGATGAAATAGAAAAAGCGCACCCTGATATTTTTAATATCCTCTTACAGGTACTGGACGATGGGCAGCTTACCGATGGCCTGGGCCGTAAGGTGGACTTTAAGAATACGCTTATCATTATGACGTCTAATATAGGCGCGCGCCAATTGAAAGATTTTGGGGCGGGCGTTGGTTTCACTACTTCCGCAAAAGCAGAGAGTAATGAAGATAATAACCGCGGCGTGATTGAAAAAGCATTAAAGCGTACTTTCTCGCCGGAGTTCCTCAACCGTATTGATGATGTGGTCATTTTCAATTCTCTTGAACAGAAGCATATCAATATGATCATAGACATCATAATGAAGGATGTTATGAAGCGTCTGAATACATTGGGTTTCCTGATGACACTGACTGATAAAGCTAAAAACTACATCGCGGAAAAAGGATATGATCAGCAATTCGGCGCACGCCCGTTGCACCGTGCAATACAGAAATATCTTGAAGACCCGCTGGCAGAAGAAATTCTTAACCACCGGATCAAATCAGGAGACAATGTAACTGCGGATTTTAGTGAAACGGAACAGAAGATAGTATTTACTGTGGATAGCGCTCCTGCAGTAAAAGAAGAAGAAGCTAAACAGTCTTAGATAGTTAAAAAGTTAAGCGGTTAACAAGTGCTTGTAATATTTGTTATTCCATTAGATAAATTAAAAAACAAACAGTTTCAGGTATGAGGCTGTTTGTTTTCTGTTTCTAAAAGAAATTTAAAAAAATATGCAGGAAAATTAATTTTCTGTATATTTACGCAATAAACCCAACTGTTTCGGGTTCTTTAGCTGTCTTAATATTGAACAGGTCTATTTTCAAATAATTTTTATACTTTTAAAAAAAATAAAACAATGAAACGAATTTTATTAATATGCAGCTTGCTGGTAGCTACTACATACACAGTTACTTACGCACAAGCCCAGCAAACTACGCCAACTGCAGTTAACCGTCCGACACCGGTATCAAAGAGCGATTTCACTTCAAAAGCAAGCGAGTTGAATAAGCTCATTGGCAAGGGCAAAATGGATGAGGCGCATACCTTGTATAATGAGATTGATTTAATGATGGGAAATAGTTTCCGTGTAGGTAAATACAAAATTAAAGACGCAAGGGATGCTAATGACGAGCCAAAAGCCAACAATATTATTTCTACGCTTAAAAACCAGCGTAACATTTATAATGACGTACAGACTTTAGCCGCCGGCGATATGTCAGCCAACAAATCCAAAATATACGACAAGCTCCAGGAGTTTGCCGCTTTAATGGATTAATAAAATTATTTTGAACAAAAGCCCCTGGTTGAGATTCAGCCAGGGGCTTTTATTTGCGGAAAACACTATAAGGTTAGTTGAAAAAAAAGCCCCGAAGAATCGGGGCTAATATTGAAGGTTTTGTGGAAACGCAACCATAGGGATATTTTACGGGTTTACAGGAAATCGTAAGACAGGGTTTATCACAAGCTATCTAAGTTTTGATATGGTTTTTTTGGTAGATGTGGAAAATATGCCCACATATATATAGACGTAGTTTCAGGACAAAATGTTAGTAAATCTGAAAAATAAATTTCTTAACGGCTGGTTTTTTAAGTGAAACGAAATTCCACCACATCAAATCTTAATAAATAATCAGCTAAATCCAGGCCGTTTTGCCGTTCATTATCACTTGCCTTTCTTTCCAGCAAATCCGACAAGGTTATACTGGTTATAGCGGACAGTTATTTTGCTTTGATACACCATTTTACTGATTGACGTAACAGTTACGTAACAGCACGTAACACTTGTTACGTGTTACGGATTGTTACGGGGTTGGACGTAACAGTTAGTAACAGGACGTAACACTTGTTACGTGTTGTTACGTTATTTTTTATGGCGTTGACTTAAGTACCCTTAATCTGGAAAAGAGACTCGCTTTCGATTTGAAAATTTGACTAGGTATTTATTTACATATTGTTGTACATTTGATTTAATCCTGTTATTTTGTAAATAGTGGTTGTTAAATGAAAATTAAATTGAAAATATCGTTAATGATATTATTTATTTGTTGCCTGTCCAATTATGTTCATGCACAGGATAAAATTAGCTTATCATCAGAGAATTTGAGAGGTAAAATTAAACACGTGAAATATTATTACTACAACGATTTTTCCGGAAGAAATGACAGTTCTATTACAACGGATACTTATGACAGTATTGGCAACCTTATTGACCGTGAAAGTGGCAACTCAAAATGCACCTGGGAATATAATGGCAGTGGTAATCTTATAAAGATAACTGAACACATGAGTTATCCTGGATATGCATCGGGAAGCTATGTTACATATAAATATGACATTTTGAATCGAATGACAGAAGAATACAGAACTATGATGGGCGGCTATATGTATGTTTATGACAAAAAGGGTAATTTGATAGAAAAAAATAGTTTTGATAGGTGGGGTGACCGGTTTATTTCCCTAGGGAGTTGTTATATTTATGACTACAATAACATGGGGAATAAGATTAAGGAAACAGAGTTCTACAATGGTAATATTTATAAAATAACTACTTACAAGACGGATAGCATTGGGCATGTTATAGAAGAGAATGTTTATAATCCCAAAAGCATTGATTATCGAACATCAAGTTGGAAATATGATGCTCACGGCAATAAAATTGAAGAACAAATATACTGGGAACCAAGCCATAAATTAGAAATGCATACTCTATTTAAGTACGATAAATGGTCTAATGTAACAGAGGAAATTGATTTTAGCGCCAACAGGGTTGTGTTGCAAAAGATTAGTAAGAAGATTAGTAATCTTTATGAAGACTTTGATAAATACGGCAACTGGCTTAAAAAAACCACTCTTGTAGATGATAGCCCGTCAGAGATTACTAAAAGGGAAATTGAATATTACTAAAGAAAATCTCCCTATGGGGACAGGAACAAAATCCGTAACGTAACAAAAAAGTGTTACGTAGCTTTTACGTAATCCGTAACAATCACGTAACACCAAACTGTTACGTTACGTATTAATAATTATTTTATAAATAGCTATTCTAAATATTTTCGGAAATAACTATTACTTTTTTGTCCTTTACATTAACCAACTTATCTAAGACCATTGGAATTAATGGAGTAATATGTTTTAACGTATTTTTGAATACATCCAGTACTACGATCGTACAGGGAAGGTTAGAAATATTCTGCTGGTACGGCAGGTTTTTATCAACTATTATAAAGCAATCAAACTGATGTTGTTCTAATAATTTGAGAAGGATTCCGTTCTTAATGCCATTCCACTGCATATCACGTATTGTATATACTTCATGATGAGATGGAAAAAGCAATTTAAAACGAACATTTATATTTTCATCAAGGAGGATCTTCATGCGGCAATTTCAGATAAAAACATAGTTGCGGCATGTTCAATAACTGCTTCCGCCTGCTCACGCGATACAGATGGGAACCCCTCCAGAAATTCATTCAGGGAACTTTCCTCCAGATGGTCGAAAAGTGTTTTAACAGCTACGCGGGTGCCTTTAAAAACAGGTGTGCCTCCTGCGATTTCCTTGTCCACGTTCACATATTTATTAAGATCTGTCATAACTATTCTTTTAGCTAAGTTAATCAATTTTCTTTTAATAGTTCCATAGTAAAAAATTAGTAACAGTAACTAGTAACACTACAACTCTTACGTTACGTCCCATTTTTGCATCAACCCGACACTATAACATGTGATACCTTCAGAATCGAACCTACTCTTCTTTATTTTTCTATAAACTTGTAATCCCTTCAGGAATATCACAGACTATGTAATGATGCTGAATGCATCACATATTTATAGCAAACTACCAACAACACAGACCGATGCCGAAGGTATCAAATGTACCGGAGCTAAATAAAGAGAACAGGGATAAAATCCGTAACGTAACAAAAAACTGTTACGTAGCTGTTACGTCATCCGTAACACTTGCCAAATCCGTAACACGCACGTAACACCAAACTGTTACGTTACGTGTTACTCCGTTTTATCCGGCCAATATTATTACGTCTCTTCATGGTTAATGATTGCCTGGCCAAATACTAAAAAGCCAAAAAGGATATCTCAAAAACAAGTTTTGGAATACCCCTTTTAGCTACTTATTTTAAATATTTGTTTAACCCTTTAATTTACTTTCTGAGATTTTGACTATCTACTATTTACTAACGACTATCTACTTTTGACTTAGTTGTAGTTAACAGTTACCGGAACACCAGTTGAGTTGGTATAAGTTCCTGCTGCCTGTGCTGCTGATACGCTGAGTGTTGC